>NZ_JBWJZD010000016.1:0-177041 GCF_056429065.1 Bradyrhizobium sp. USDA3010 | reverse complement strand
GGAAATGAGAACGGCAGACTCGTATCGTCGGTCATGGCGAGTGTGGCGGCCCGGATGCGCGGAGGGTGGGTGTCAGCAACCGAATCCTACGCCACCTCAGCGGCTTACGCCACGCTCGCCAGCCTCTCAACAAGCCGCTGATGAATAAGACGGGCTAGCCCGCCTGCAACGGTGAACGGCTGATCCGCTGTGCCAGTCCTGTTCCGATCACGGCTCCCAACACGATCACTCCGGGCAGCGCCGGCAATTCCGGCAAGGTAAAGGCGGCGAGCGCCAGCGTCAGCAACACGGCTGCCGCCGCCGCGGGATAGGACCAGTCACGGCCGCGATTGCGTGCACCGGCCGTGAACGCCGCGATGCCCACGACCGTAACCGCGAGTGAAGTCCAGAACATGGCGGAACCGAACTGCGCGATCAAGGCGGCGGCGCTCGTTGCCACCACGGGCCGCGTGGTCGCCCCTTGCCAGTCCATGTAGGTCGATGCCAGCTTTGCCGTGGTGCCGGCGCCGCCGCCGAGCGCGGGCAGGTCGGCGAGCAGATTGTGGGTCGACTGCACGAGCTCGTCCGGCGCATGGGCGAAGGCTATGGCAAGCGCCACGTCGGGATGACGGTTGGCGATCGCCGTTACCAGCGCGATCAGCGCGATCGCAGCCGCAGCAGCAGCGCTGCTCCAGCGAGGCAGATGAAGTTTTCGCGCGGCGAAGGTCATCAGGACGAGCGTGATGCCCGCTGCGATTGCGATCGCGGCGCCGCGCCGGCCGTACCAGCAGGCGCTGGCGGCGCAAAACAGCGCGCTGGCGGCGAGCAGCCGGCGCAATCGGGCCGACTGGGCCGCCGTGCGGCCGCCAATATGTCCGCCGACATCGAGCGCGCGCGCAAGGCTGAACGGGACGCCCATGAGAACGACGACGAGGAATCCGTTTGCCGTCCCGTCGTGCGCAGCGTCAGCCGCGCCAAGCCAGGCTTTGATCGGATCGCTATACAACAGCAGGATCAGCGCCGCGACGGCCGCCGTCGCTGCAATGCTGCCGGCCACCATGTCGGCGCGGCGGGCATCGATCGCGATCGCCGCGGCGGTGATCATGACCGAGAGCAGCGACAGCCAGAGCAGCAGCGCGCCAAGGCTTGCACCGGTATCGACCGTGATGCTGCCGCTGAGCGGTGTCTCCAATGTTTCGCCGGCGAACTTCCACACTGGATGCGCCCAGAACGGCAGCGGAAGCATCTGCAGGATGATCCAGAGCATCGGCACCAGCGCTGCCGCAACGGCGGGCCCGGCGACCCGCTTCAGGAAAGACAGTTCACGTGGCCGGATCGCCGTCAGGCTTGCCAGCAGCCCGAGCGACGTTGCGGCGCCGACCAAGCCAATTGCGAGCGACGCGTTGATGAGACCCACCGGAATCGACGTGCCGATCAAGATGCAGATGAAAGCCGTGACGTTCCACACGGGAGAAGCAAATCCTTGGGAAACAGGTCCTGCGGAGGATCAGAATGCAAGGCAGCGGGATGCCCCGGGCTCGCCGCAAGGTCAATGGAAATCGGCCGCGTAGCGCGCTACTGCGGACGGCGCGCGGCGATGAGCGGCGGCGAGGTACGGGACCGGAGCAGCGGCGCGAAGGCGCTCGCGAGATATCCGGCCTGCAGCGATACCATGGCGATGATTATGAGCAGCGCAGTCTCGGACCATGAGAGGCGCGCTACGCCGATGGCGGCCAGCAGCATGAGTTCAGCAAGCATCACCGGCACCAGCACCAGACAGTGCTGGCGCAGCCCGAGCACGGCGCCGCCGATCAAATTGCCAAGCAAAACAAATAACATAACCAAACCCTGCGCCCGCATATTATCGGGCCGGGTCCTAAGCCGGGGTTAATCCGGTCGTCGCAAATCGTCGGAAGGTCACACGAAATCAAAGCCCAAGATCAACGCCCAAGATCAGAGGCCAGGCGACGTCGCGCGGGCGGCTTGCCTCACGGCGCCGTGCCGGTGTCGCTGAATTGCCTCATCTTGCTAACATTTTTTATCAATTGCAGCGCAATATATCGCCGATTATTGTGATTGTGGCAGTCGGAGCGTTACGGCTCCGCCGAAGTATTTGAATGTCGCGTGCGAATTTCATTCGAGCAATGTCATGCACCAGATCCGTAACGCTGAGCGGTCCGATCGTGGCCGCCTACAACGCAACTTTACTTCGTAATTCAATCAAGCTTGCGCCCTGATACTGGGGCGTGAGCCGGCCCGGCCGGCTTCATGACACGCTTACGATCACCTTCCGGCTCACGCGGGGCGACGGCATTGCCGTGGCCGGTACGATGGTCGTCGTGGCTGTTCTGCGCCGTCGTCACTTTGGCGCCACTGCCGCTCGGTTCGGTCGGCGGCGTCGCGTCCGCCATCTGGTCGATCCTGCTCGGGATCGCCTTGCTCGGGGTGTTGCCGATGCGCTTGCGCGGCAGCCAGCTCGCAATCCTCGCGGTGACGGCGCTGCTGACGGCGCTCGCCATGCTGGTGCTGCACGAGCAGTCGGCGGTGCGCCCTGGTTGGGCGTAGCACCGAACGCGCTGTGGGCGGAGGCCGGCAAATTGCTGCCCGCCGAGCTTCCGCCCGCCGTGACGATCGCGCGCAATCAGCCGTTCTATTCCGTGGGCGCCGGGATCGTCTGCCTGCTCAGCTTTGCGATCGGGGTCGTGCTCGGTGCGAACCGCGCATTGGCGCGCGGGTTGCTGCGGGCGGTAGCTGTGGCCGGCCTGCTCTATGCGATCCTTGGCATCTTCACCTTCGCGATCGATCCCACCCGGATCTACCTGTCGGCGCGCGCTTCAGCACGATCGGCCTGTCGGATGAGGGACGGTTCTCGACCTATCGCGCGACGTTGCGGATGATCTGGGATCATCCCTGGCTCGGCGATGGTTTCGGGTCCTTCGAATGGGTCTATCCGGCCTATCGCACCGACGACATCTCGTTGCGCGGGACCTGGAACCGGGCCCACACAGCTGGCTCGAGTTGGCGTCCGACGGCGGAATGTCAATGGCCGGCGCGGTCATGATCGCGCTGCTCGCAGCCTTCGGCGTGCTCGCGCATGGCGTGCGAACCCGCCGCCGCGACGTGATCGTGCCGCTCGCGGCGCTCTGCGCGTCGGCTGCCGGCGCACTCCATTCGATGATCGATTTCCCGCTCCAGATCACCGGCTACGCCGTTGTTATCGCGGCGTTGCTCGGGGCGGGCCTGTCACAATCGTTCCGCTCCGGCAGGACCACAGGCGGTGGTCGCAGCGAGAATGAAGCCTGTATTGCGGCCGGTTCGCCAATTGACGTTGAATTCGCGGGTCGGCCCGTGGGCGCGGCCGGGCAGGGGTTTTAATTGGCGCGATAACTCCGACTATGCTAACAAACTGTTAGTATTCGTTAGGGAGATAGCAGTGTTCACATTTGAGCGATCCGGCGGTCTTCCCGCTCCGCGCCTGGCGGTATTGGCACGCGCGGCGCCCGGCGGCGGCGCGCTCGAGGCCATCAATGGCAACAACGTGAACACCGGCACTTTCAGCCTCGCCTCGTCGGTCACCGGATCCGGCAGCGGGGCGACGGGTGCGACTACCGGCGGCGCGAGGGCAGGATGCATCCTGCCGGCGCGGCGATAGGACGAGATGCTTCAGCGCAACCAGATCTCGCCGTCTGTCGATCTGAGAGATCGTTCGGCCGAACTGCCGTCGCTGGCGGAAACATTCGACGCCTTCGTCACCTATCTGCTGCGGCAGTATTTGGTCATCCTCGGGACTGCCGGGCTCTGCCTGTTCGGCGCCATCTGCTATCTGATGACGGCAGCGCCGAGCTATACCGCGCTCGCCACGATGATCATCGACACGCGCAAGCTCCAGGGCGCCCAGCAGCAATCGCCGGTGAATGACGCACCGGTCGATTCCTCCGCGGTCGAGAGCCAGGTCGAAATCCTGAAGTCGGAGAACGTGGCGCTCGCGGTGATCCGTGACCTCAAGCTCAACGAGGATCCGGAATTCATCGGCTCCGGGGCCGGCGCGGCGGGAGCGGTGCTGGATTTCGTGTCCGGCCTGTTTGCCGGCAGCGCGCCGCCCAACGAATTCTACCGGACCCGGCGCGCGGTCCGCACCTTCGAGAAGCAGCTCGACGTCCGCCGCCGCGGCATGACCTATGTGATCGAGGTCTCTTTCCGCTCGCTCGATCCCGAGCGCGCGGCGCAGATCGCCAACGCGGTTGCCGACGCCTACATCGTCGAGCAGCTCGATTCCAAGTATCAGGCGACCCGCCGCGCCAGCGTCTGGCTGCAAGACCGCATCCAGGAGCTGCGCAGCCAGGCATCCAATGCCGAGCGCGCCGTGCTCGACTACAAGAAGACCAACAACATCGTCACGTCCAGCGGCAAGCTGCTCAATGAGCAGCAACTCGGCGAGCTCAACACCCAGCTGGTCCAGGTGAAGTCGCAGGTCACCGACGCCAAGGCCAAGCTCGACCGCATCGAGGCGGTGGTGAAGGGGGGCGTCCCCGATGCGACGGTTGCCGATACCCTGAACAACCAGGTCATCACCAAGCTGCGCTCGCAATATCTCGAACTTGCCAACCGCGAGGCCGACTGGTCGTCGCGCTACGGCTACAATCATCTGGCCGCCGTCAATCTGCGCAACCAGATGCGTGAGATCCAGTCGTCGATCATCGAAGAATTGAAGCGGCTCGCCGAGAGCTACAAGAGTGACTATGCGATCGCCCTGCAGCGTCAGGCCGAGATCGAGCGCGCCGTGAACGATTCGGTTTCGCAGTCGCAGTCCACCAACCAGGCGCAGGTCACGCTGCGCGAGCTCGAGAGCTCGGCCCAGACCTATCGCTCGCTCTATGACAATTTCCTGCAGCGCTACATGGAAAATGTGCAGCAGCAGTCGTTTCCGGTCAGCGAGGCACGAGTGATCACCCGTGCCTCGCGTCCGCTCAGCAAGAGCCACCCGCAGACCTTCGTCGTGCTCGCGCTCTCGGCGATCGGCGGCCTGATTGCCGGGCTGGCGCTCGGCGTGTTGCGCGACCTCTATGACCGGGTGTTCCGCACGGCTGACATGGTCGAGACCATCCTGGATGCCGATTGCGTCGCGATCGTTCCCCGCCTCTCGCCAAGCCAGCTCAAGGCGCCGGTGGCCGGTCGTCCGAACCTGCCGGTCGCCGCGCGCCTGATCCAGCGCGGCGACGAGCCGGTGCTGTGGGCGGCGATCGATTCACCATTCTCGCGGTTCTCGGAAGCGATCCGCTCGATCAAGGTCAATGCCGACCTCAACGTCACCAAGCCGTCGAAGATCCTTGGCCTGACCTCGGCGCTGCCCAACGAGGGCAAGTCGACGCTCGCCTTCGTGTTCGCGCAGCTGGTCGCCCAGAGTGGGGCGCGCGTGCTCCTGATCGATTGCGACCTACGCAATCCCTCGCTCAGCCGCAAGGTCGCCGCGAACGCCGAGCGCGGCATTCTGGACGTATTGTCGAACAATGCGACATTGCAGGACACGCTGTGGCGCGATCCCGAGACCGGTCTTGCCTTCCTGCCGGGCGCTACACGGTCGCGCATCGCACATTCGCACGAGGTGCTGGCCTCCGACCAGATGAAGGATTTCATCGCCGGGGTCCGCGGCCGTTATGATTACGTGATCGTCGACTTCCCGCCGCTGACGCCGGTGGTCGATGTCCGTATCACCGCGCACTTCGTCGATTCCTTCGTCTTCATCGTGGAATGGGGCAAGACCCAGGTGCCGGTGGTCGAGCGGGCGCTGCGCAGCGCGCGTGCGGTCAACGAGAACCTGCTCGGCGTCGTGCTCAACAAGGCCGATATCGCCGCGATGAGCCGCTATAGCGGCTATGGCGGCAAGAACTACTATTACAACTCGCATTATGGGCGATATGGCTACACCGAGTGAGACCCGGGGTGGAATGCCCCGGCGTGCCGCCGCCTGGCACGAGCTTGCCCGAATGCCGCCCGCAGAGATGGCCAGACCATGACGATGGAATTCAGCATCGGACAGCATAACGCGCATTATGAGGGCGTCTATTCGGCGCAGGAGCGCGACTGGCGCCGCGTCTGCGCGGTCGACAAGGCCGGTCATATTGCCGGCTTGCTCGGTGCTTCCGCCGCCGGTGTCGGCAACGTGCTCGAGGTCGGCTGCGGCACCGGCGCCGTGCTGGCGCGGCTGTCCGCGATCGGCATCGGCCGCGACTTCACCGGCATCGACGTCATCGACCCCGCAACCAATCTGGAGACCGACGGCGCCGCTTCAGCCCCGTTCCGCTGGTCGAGCTATGACGGTGCAACGATCCCGTTCGCCGACGGATCGTTCGACCTCGTCTATGCCAGCCATGTGCTTGAGCACGTACCCGAACCGCGCGCGTTTCTGCACGAGCTTGCCCGGGTGGCGCGGAATTTCATCTATGTCGAGGTGCCGTGCGAGCTGCATGCGCGAACCAATCGCCGGGCGCTGCAATCGACGCTCGACATCGGCCACATCAATTTCTACACGCCGGACACGTTTCGCCTGGTGCTGGAGACCGCGGGGCTGCACGTTGTCGGCTTCGGTACCTATGATCACAGCCTGCCGGTGCACGCCTTTCATTCATCGCGGGTGAAGGGGCTTGCCAAGAGCCTTGTGCGGAAGGCGCTGTTGTCGGTCAGCCCCGAGCTTGCGACCCGGCTTGCGACCTATCATTGCGGGGCGCTCTGCCGACGCGACGAGCCGCCGCCGCGGGACCTATAAGCCATGGCGCCGCGCGTGGTCGTCTTCAACAACATGATCACACCCTACACCAACCGGCTCTACAACGAGCTGGTTGACCGTGGGCTCAATCTCGCGGTGCTGTCCTGTACCGCGCAGGAGGCCGATCGCTCCTGGGCGGGATCGTTCACGCCGCGCTACACGACGCGCACGGTGCCCGGTGTCTCGATCCCGCTGTCGCGGTCGCGTCACACCCATCTCAATATCGGGATCGGGCGCGCCTTGAACGCGCTCGCGCCCGACCTGCTGTTCGTCAATGGCCTTTATCCCTCGATGCTGGCCGGCGCGGCATGGGCGCGCGCCAACGGCAGGGCGCTTGCGTTGACGATCGACGGCTGGCGCGAGACGATGCCCAACACGGCCTATCATCGCCTGGCGCGGCCATGGCTGCTGCGCCAGTGCGACGCCGTCGTGTGCTGCAGCGACAAGGGCAGGGCGTATTTCCGCGGCGAGGGTGTCGGCGACGACGACCTGTTCGTGGTGCCGCTGGTGCCGGCATGGGATCCGCCGGACACCGTCCCGGGTTGCCACGACCGTCCATTTCACCTGCTCTGGTGCGCCCGCATCAACGACGACGCCAAGAACGCGATCTTCTTCGAGAACGTCGCCATCGCGCTCGGCCGGGTCTTGCCCGGCTTGAGGGTTCGCGTGGTCGGGTCCGGCGCTGCCGAGCAGCGCATGCTGGCGCGGCTCGGTAGCGCCGGCATCGATGTCAGCCACGACAGCTATGTGCCGTGGCAGGCGATATCGGAGGTCTATCTGCAATCGCGGCTGCTGCTGCTGCCCTCGTTGCTGGAACCGTGGGGTCTGGTGTGCAACGAGGCCTTGCAGTGCGGGGTTCCTTGCCTGGTGTCGCCCCATGTCGGAGCGGGCGGCGAGTTGGTCCGCGACCACGACAATGGTCATGTTTGCGCGCTCGATCAGCAGGCCTGGGTCGACGCGGCGCGCGGCCTGCTCGAACATCCCGCGCGCTGGGAGGCGATGTCGCAGCGGGCCCGGCAGAGTGTGCGAAAGGACGCGCTTGCCAGCGCCGCGGCGCGCTTTGCGGCCGCGGTCGATCATCTCTTGAGGGCACCGGCCCGGCAGGAAGCCGTTCAATGATCGGCAGATGGTGGTTTCGAACCGAGGTCTTTCTGCACGCCTATCTGGTGATGGTGCTCGGCTGCATCTACTTCCTGTTCAATTTCGTCGAGGGCATCTCGTTCGCGGAACGGGCCGGGGAGTCCACGCTGTTCCGCGGCGCGTGGCTGCTGCTTTACATCCTGCTGATGCTGCACATTGCGGTCGATCGCAAGCGCTTCGGCCTGCTGATGCTGCAATCGCATCTCTATCTGACATTCATTGCCTTCGCGCTGGTGTCGCTGGCGCTGAGCGCCGACCCCGCGGGCGCGTCGATCAAGTTCGCGATGTATCTCCTGACCACGCTGTTTTCGGCATGGGTCGTGATCAGCTGCCCCGTCGATCGGCTCGTCGACACCCTGTTCCGGATCGGGATCGTGGTGCTGATCGTTCACGTCCTGCTGTTTCCGGTGATCGGCTCGCAATGGGACTACGACCCGCTGCATCGGCCGACCGTGCTCGGGACCCAGGCCTATGCCGGCGTGTTCGGCCACAAGAATCTCGCGGGCGCCTTCTTCGGTCTCATGGTGCTGATCTGTTTCGTCCGCATGCTGGCGGGGCCGCGGCGGCAGTTCGGCTGGTCGCTGTTGCTGATGGGGTGTCATCTCTTTGCGCTCGCCGCTGCCGGCGCCGCAGGACCGCTGATCAGCATGTTGACGGCACTCGCCGTGACTTTCGGGCTGCTGTTGGTGGTGCTTGGGCACAGGGGAGCTGCCTCGATCTACTGGCTCGGCCTCGCCTTTGTTGCGCTTGTCACGTTCGCCGTGCCGAGCGACGAATTGTACGGGCTGGTCGGCCGCAGCGGAAACCTGACCGGCCGCTCGTTCCTCTGGGCGGTCTGGCCGCATTTCTTCTGGCAACACCCCTGGCTGGGCTACGGCTTCTCCGGGTTCTTCAACGAACTCCCGAACTCGCCCGTGAACGAGCTGACGAGCATGGCGCCATGGAACACCGAGTTCGGCTCGTTCGAGAATTCCTATCTCGATGCCTTCCTCCAGTTCGGCCTGCTCGGCGGCGCGTTCTATATGCTGCTGCTGGCGCGGGCGTTGTGGAACACCATCGTCTTCACGTTCGAGCGGCGCGGGATGTACTGGCTGGCGCCGTTCGCGATGCTGCTGTTCGTCGTGATCGCGTCAGCCAACGATTCCAGTCAGTTGCTGCATAATTATTTCGGCTGCGTGCTGGTGTTCTGGTGCTATTTCGGGCCGGAAGCCAGGCTGCAAATGGCGCCGCGGCGGGCGTTTGCCAGACTGCGTGTGAGTGAGGCGTGAGTGCGTTGACCGAAAGGCTGGATCGAATGGCGGCCCAGACCCGGGTGGCCGGTGCTGCGCGCGGAGCGCTCGGCCGACTGCGGCGCGCCGGGGGCAATGTCGCGCTCGGCTTGATCGATCAGGCGCTGCTTAGCGGCTCGGCCTTCGTGCTGACGATCGTGCTGGCCAATGTGCTCGATATCAATTCATTCGGCCGATTCAGCGTCGCCTGGTCGTTCTCGATCCTGATCGAGGCGGTATTTCTGCGCGGGTTGTTCGACGACGGGCTGCCGGCGGCCGCGCATCGCATCCCGAAATCGCTATGGCCGCAGCTGCGGCTCGGCCTCTATCTGTCGTCGCTGCTGGTCTCGGCCGCGCTTGGCCTTTCGCTGGTGATTGCCGGCCTCGTGATCGGTGCGGTCGGCGGCGTCGCGGGCGGGCTCGTGATCGCAACCGGGCTGGCGATCCCTGCGGTTCGGCTGCAAAGCATGTTCCGCCGCATCTGCTATCTCGATGGGCGGCTGCCGCGCGCGGTCGTGTCGTCGTTGACCTATTGCGCGGCGCTTGTCGTCTCGGCCGGGCTGATGATCACGCTCAAAATGACCGGCGCTGCGGCTGGGATGGCCTGCATCGCGATCTCGGCGGCGCTCGCCGGCAGCTTGCTGCTCGCTCACACCAGCGACCTGGCCTGGCCGCAGACCAGGATCTTCCGCGGTTCGCTGCAGCGGCTGTTTCGCAACGGTCGCTGGTTCGTCGCGACCTCGCTCACCTACTGGATCGGCAGCATCGGGCTGATCCCGGTCTGCGGCTTCCTGATCGGGCTGGACGCGAGCGCGTCGCTGCGGATCCTGCTCCTGGTGTTCGCACCGCTCAGCCAGTTCTGCGCGACGATGTTCTCGGTCCGGTTGCCGGAGATCGCAGCCGAGCTGCGCGCCGGCCGGCGTAGCGCGGTCGCCGCTGCTGCGCGCGAAAATGCCGTGCTGCTCGGCTCGATCGCGCTCGCCTATGGCGCGATGGTCGTGCTGCTCGGCCAGCGCATGCTCGCCCTCATCATCCACGGCCAGAGTTACGAGATCGGTACCGGCAGCATCGCCTTGATGGGGACCGCGATGGCGCTCGACGCGGTGTGGCTCGGCCTCGCGCTGCCGCTGTTTGCGACCGGCAGGCCGCAGCGGTTCATGCTGAGCCGGATCGCTGGCCTCCTCGCGCTGTGCTGCGTTCTGCCGCTTGCGGCGGAGGCGTGGGGGGTGATGGGTGCGGTTGCGGCGATGGTGGCCTCCAGCGCGGCATCGGTGATCGTGGTCGTGCTGACCAATTCGGTGCGGGAGCAGATATGACCGACGACGCACCCGGCCACGCGCTCTCGAAGCTGCATATCGGCGCCTTCAATTGCGGCATCGCGGGCTGGATCAACACCGACATCACGATGCATCTGTGGATCGCGCGCCTGCCGCTCGCGGCGAAAGCGTTGCATCTCGCCGGCCTGCTGAGCGACGCCCGCTATGCCGAGCATCGCCAGGGGAAGTTTGCCGGGCTTCGCTACATGGACCTGACCAAGCCGTTGCCGTTCGCGGATGGCAGCCTCTCGGCGGTGTTCAGCGCGCATGTCTTCGAGCATCTGTTTCCCGACGAGGTCGAGCGGCTGGCGCGTGAGATCGCGCGAGTGCTGGCGCCGGGCGGGGTGTGCCGCATCGTCGTCCCCGACATGGAAAGGATCGTCGCGCTCTACGATCCGGCCGCACCGCAGGCCTTCCTCAAGGGGGTGTTCGAGATCGAGCGCCGCAAGGAGGCCGCCTTCGCGCATCACTGGGGCTTTACGCGCGCCTCCCTCGCGGCGCTGTTTCGCGACGCGGGCTGTTCCGAGACCCACACCCGGGCCTATCGCGAGGGCATCTGCCCCGACATCGATCGGCTCGACAACCGGCCGGACGAGTCGATCTTCTTCGAGGCGATCAAGTGAACGAGATCGGCAAATCGATGCACGGCCGCGTGAAGAATTGCGCGTGCCGTGCTAGACCGACGCGACCGGTAGCAGGAGACTGACATTGCTGGGCGCAATTCAAGCTCGATTTTCCGGTGCAGCGCGCAAGCGGCGCGGCGAGTTCCTCGTCCGCACCGTGAACCTGCCGCTCGACGCAAAGATCCTCGATCTCGGCGGCGGCACCGGCCGGCACATTCGCGCGATCCTGCCACGCCATACCGACATCACGGTTTGCGATATATCGGCCGACGATTTGAAGGCCGCGCGCGAACGCTTCGGGTTCAAGACCGTTCTGCTGCAGGAGACCGAGCGGCTGCCGTTCGAGGATCAGGCGTTCGACTTCTGCTTCTGCTCGTCGGTGATCGAACATGTCACCGGGCCGAAGCAAGACGTCGTGACGATCGAGGACGACACGGCATTCCGGAATATCGCGCGCGAGCACCAGAACCGCTTTGCCGGTGAGATCTCCCGGGTCGCGAAGTCGTTTTACGTGCAGACGCCGCACCGGTACTTTCCGATCGAGAGCCATACCTGGCTGCCCGGAATCATCGTCCTGTTGCCGAGGCGACAGCAAATCGCACTGATCGAAAGGTTCAACCGTTTCTGGTTCAAGCGGACCGCGCCCGACTGGCATCTATTTGACTGGCGCGAGATGACCGAAACGTTTCCGGACGCGAAGATCTATCGCGAACGATATCTCGGCATGACCAAGTCGCTGATGGCGATCAAGGCCTGAGGCGGGCATCTGCCCGCTGCATCAATTGTCGCGGCGGGCGAGGATATTGATCAGCGTGCCGACCGCGGGCCGGCGATCGAGCGCTGGCGGCAGCGGCGAGCCGCCAAAGCTGACGCCGAGCATGGTGAGGCCATGTTGGCGCAGCAGGCCCTGCATGACGGCCGGCGTGGTGTCGAACTTGGAAAAGGCGAGGTAGCGGAACAGCGGCCGTGCCGACGCGCGCGACGAAGCCGCATGTGCGAGCTTGTAGCCCTGGCGCAGCAGCGATCCGCGATTGGGGATCGAGACCAGCAACAATCCGCCGGGCCTGAGCACGCGATGGATCTGGGCGAGGCACTGCGCCACATCGGGGACATATTCCAGCACGCTTGCGCAGAGCACGCCGTCGAAGGATCGATCCGCAAACGGCAGGTTTGCGATGGTCGGAATCTGCCGGAATGTGAGCCGGTCGGCCGGCGGGCCGTCGGCGGGGCGGCCGCGTGCCGCCGCAATCATCTCCGACGACGCGTCGACGCCGGTGACATCGCAGCCGCGCGCGGCGAGCAGGCGGGAGAGCGTTCCGGTGCCGCAACCTGCATCGAGCCAGCGCTGACCATTGAGGTTCGCGTTCCCGAGCAGATCGAACATCGCGGCCGTGCGCGCCTTGAAGGTGCGGCTCCGATGCAGCCTCTCCCACTCCGACGAGATCTCGTCGTGAAAGCGGATTTCAGGTCGGTCGCGGGTCTTGGCCATGGTAGCCATGGTGTTCCCTACCAGTGGAAGCCTTTGGCGCGCACCTCTCGGGGCAGTCCAATGTCCGACAGTTCGAGCACCACCTGGTCGGGCCGGGTTGCCTTCAGCGCCGCAACGAAGCGCGGATCGGCCGTCGTCAGCACGATGATGTCGGCCCATTCGATCGTCGCCGTCACATCGTCATGCAGCAGGCCGACCAGCTCAGGGTTGCGCATCAAGAATTCCCGGTTGGCGCCGATCAGTTGCGACAGCTGCACGTTGGGGTCGTAGATCCGGATATCGCGCTGCTCGCCGCGCAAGCTTTTGACCAGCTCGACGAAAGGGCTGTCGCGGACATCGTCGGTGCCGGCCTTGAAGCTGATGCCGAGGAACGCGATGCGGCGGCCGTCATGCGACAGGATCCAGTCGGCGCCGCGCGACATGATCATGTCGTTGCTCGGCAGGATGCTTTCGAGCACCGGCGTCGACAGTCCACGGCTGTGCGCAAGGTGCTTTAGCGCCTTGACGTCCTTGGGCAGGCAGGAGCCGCCGAAGGCAAAACCCGGCCGCAGATAGGCCGGCGAGATGTTGAGCCTTGTATCCTGCAGGAAGATGTTCATGACGTCGCGCCCGTCGATGCAGAGCGTCTTCGCGATGGTGCCGATCTCGTTGGCGAAGCTGACCTTCAGCGCGTGCCAGCTGTTGTCGACATATTTGACCAGCTCGGCGGTCTCGACCGGCGGGGTGATCTTGGCGCCCGGCAGATCCTTGTAGAGCGCCATGACGCGGTCGGCGGTTTCCTGGTTGAAGGCGCCGACCACGGTCTTGGACGGCGCGTTGAAGTCCGCAATCGCGCTGCCTTCGCGCAGGAACTCCGGATTGAAGGCGAGGTCGAAATCGCGTCCGATCTTGTTGCCGGAGGCTTCCTCGATCAGCGGCCCGACGGTGGCGCGGGTGGTGCCGGGTAGCACCGTGGAGCGGATCGTCACGGTATGCGGCGCATTCTTTGCCCGTAGCCCGCGGCCGATCTCGATCGCGACCTGCCGGATCGCGGTCAGGTCGAGATTGCCGTTGGCGGACGACGGCGTGCCGACGCAGACCATCGATATGTCGCTGTTGACGATCGCCTCGGTGGCGTCGGTGGTTGCGGTCAACTGACCCGTTGCAACCGCGTGCGCCACCTTGTCCGAGATGCCCGGCTCGATGACCGGCGATCGGCCCTCGCGGATCAGGTCGACCTTCGCGATGCTCTTGTCGACGCCGATAATCTGGTGGCCGAGCTCGGTGAAGCAGGCCGCGCAGACCGTTCCGACATAGCCGAGGCCGAAAATGCTGACGTTCATGCTTCGACCTTCGACAATTCAGCGACCTGCGCGTGGCCGCGTCGTGTTTCGCGTGAGTGAGGCGGCGGGGCGTTCAACGCGATGCCCGCCCGGCGGCTGCATTGGCGTTGACACCAGACGCCTGCGCGGTCGGCCGCTCCGCGGTGGCGGTCGCGCGTGGGGCGCGGCTCTGCCAGGGAAGCTTTCTGGCGAACAACGCCTCATAGGCGGCGAGCAGCTTCGGCTCCTCGTGCGTCCAGGACAATTCGCGCTCGACGCGGCTGCGGCCAAATGCCCCCATCGCCTGCCGCAGCGACGGATCATCGATCAGCGTGATGATCTTGCTGGCAAAATCCTGCGGGTCGTTCTGCGCCGCATAGAGCGAGGCGTCGAGCGCTGAGCGGCGGCCTTCGCGAACCTCGAACTGAACGATCGGCCGTCCGAGCGCCATGTACTCCATGATCTTGTTCATGGTGGAGATGTCGTTCATCGGTGTGACGCGATCCGGATTGACGCAGACGTCAGCGGTCGAGAGCATCGTGAACAGCGCTTCGTCGGCGATGGCGCCGGTGAAATTCACGTAGCCGGAGAGCTGCATCTCTTCGCAGAGTTTGACCACCGCATTCCACTCCGGCCCGGTGCCGGCGATGTTGAACTGGATGTCGGTGCGGCCGAGATCGTGCACGATGTGGCCGATCGACTGCAGCAGGAGATCGATGCCTTCCGACTGGCCGATCACGCCGACATAGCCGACGCTGTAGCGCCGGCCATGGCGCCAGGCCGGATCGGCGGGGCGGGAGCGTACCCGGTCGAGATTGGGGCCGGAGCGCACCACGAAAATCCGGTTGGCCGGCACGCGGCCACGGGTGATCGCGATCTCGCGATAGGATTCGTTGGTCGCGATCGAGATGCTTGCGGTCTTGAAGGTGAGATATTCGACCAGCCGCAGCAGATGCCAGAAAAAATCCCTGCGGCCGAATTTTGCTTCGTAGAGCTCGGGATTGACGTCGTGATGGTCGAACACGAAGCGCTTGCCGCCGAGCTTGAACAGCAGGCCGATCAGGAAGATCAGGTCGGGCGGATTGCAGCCATGGATCACGTCGAAGCCGTGCTTCCACGCCACCTTGATCGCAAGCCACGTCTCCCAGAACAGCGCGACCGGATATTCGATGAGATAGGCGGCGATCCCGCGCGCTTCCAGCGGCATCGGATGACGGTAAATGTGAATGCCGTCGAGGCACTCGTAGGATTCGTGATGGCCGCGGCCCTTCGGGCAGATCACCGAAACTTCATAGCCGGCCTGGCGCAGCGACGTTGCCTCGCACCACACCCTGCGATCGAAAGGAACCGGAAGGTTCTCGACGATGATCAGGATCCGCCGCGGTGATGGTTCAGCTCTCGACATCTGCGATGATCTATACCATTGACCTAACAACATCACAATCGACTAACATCGGCATTAACATGCGCGGCTTCCATTTTGCAATCCCGCCGCGGATGTGACGGCGACGAGACACGGACATGGCAGGCAAAGTGAGGGATTGGGCACATAGGGCGTTGATCGCACTGGTTTTGAGTGCGCTGGCGCCGCTGGCTCACAAATGGCCGCTGCAGTGGGCCGGTGCGGCGGCAAACGATGTGCTCAATGTGAGCCATGTGAACGTGGTGATCCCGCCGACGCTTTTCGGCATGACGATCAATGCGATCGGGCAGTCACAGCCATGGCCGGCGCTCAAATTTGACGGCGTCCGCCTGTGGGGCGCGATCTACTGGGCGCAGATCAACCCGGCGCCCGGCATGTACAATTGGGCGCGCTTCGACGCCATCCTTGCGGCGGCGGAGCGCGAGCACGTCGAGATCGTCCTCAATCTCGCCTTCACGCCGCGCTGGGCCGCGTCGGTGAAGGATGCGCCGCCGGCATTCACGCCCGGCGCAAGCTCGCCGCCTGCCGATCTGGCGTCATGGGATGAATGGGTGCGCGCGGCTGTTACGCGCGCTGCCGGCCGCATCAAATACTGGGAAATCTGGAACGAGCCCGAGGATCCCAAATATTACTCGGGCGATATCGCGACCATGGTCCAGATGCAGAAACGGGCCTACGAGATCATCAAGGCCAGCGATCCCGCGCTAACTGTGCTGACGCCGTCGTCCAACGGCACGCCGGATGGCTATCGCTGGCAACAGGCCTTCATGGCGCAAGGCGGCGGACAATATGCCGATGTCTTCGCCTTCCACGGCTATACGAGCGAACCCGAAGCGGTGATCGGAATCATCGCCCGCTTCAAGCAGATCCTCGCCGCGCACGATCTCTCCACAAGGCCGATCTGGGACACCGAGGCCGGCTGGCCGTCCCACGAAGACAACCCGGATGGCTTTCTGGCGCGCGCCTATATCCTGAAATGGATCAGCGGTGTCGACCGGTTCTATTGGTACGAGTTCGCCGGCGGGGGCAGCGACTTCGGCAAACTGTGGGACCGGGCGCGCGGGCTGCTTCCGAGCGGAATTGCCTATCGCACGGTCCAGTCATGGTTGGTCGGCGCCAGTGTCGTGGCGGCGGACAGGACGTCGCCGTCGACCTGGCGCGTCGAACTCCGCATGCCGGATGGCCGCAACGGCTTGATCCTCTGGACCACCAAGGGGCGGTCCCTACATCGGGTCGACCAGCGCTTTAGCCGTTACCAGGGCCTGGACGGCGGCGAAGGAACTGTCGCCAACGGTGAGGTCGAGATCTCGCCCAAACCGGTCCTGTTGCTGGAATGATAACGATGTTAAACGTCTGCGCCATGGGATAACAATCACGATGTTCTTATCTTCATTGCGGGCGGCGGGCGCGATACAACGGGCACTGTTAACTCGAGGCGTTGACCGACTGTGAAGCAGATCGCGCAGAACTATAAGAGCGGCGAACTCAAGCTGATCGATGTGCCGGCGCCGCGCTGCCGCCCGGGCGGAGTCCTGGTGCGCACGGCATTTTCGGCGGTGTCGACCGGCACCGAGATGATGAAATTCACCGAGGGCCGGCTGTCGCTGCTCGGCAAGGCGCGTGCGCGCCCCGACCAGGTTGCCAAGGTGGCGCGCTCGGTCCGCCAGCAGGGATTGCTTGCGACCTATCAGAAGGTGATCAACCGGCTCGATTCCTACACGCCGCTCGGTTACTCGCTGTCGGGCACCGTCGTGGAAGTGGGCGAGGGCGTCGGCGGCTTCTCGCTAGGACAGCGGGTCTGCTGCGGCGGCAATCAATATGCAACCCACGCTGAATACAATTGGGTGCCGGTGAACCTCTGCGTGCCGCTGCCGGCCGGTGCAGCGCTCGACCAGGCCGCGTTCGCGACGATCGCCTCGATCGCGCTGCAGGCGATGCGCCAGTCGGAGATCGGTTTCGGTGAAACCGCCTGCGTGATCGGCCTCGGCCTGATCGGGCAGATCATGGTGCGCCTGCTGCGCAGCGCCGGTGTCGTGGTCGTCGGGCTCGACAGGCTGGAGCCGCGCTGTCGTCAGGCGGAGGCGGCGGGCGCCGCGCTCTGTGCGGTCGCATCTGACGATGCTGCGGCCGGGTTTCTCGCCCGGATCGACCAGCTGACCGCAGGCAACGGTGTCGATTGCGTGTTCATCACGGCGGGCAGCGACGATCCGGATCTCGCGTCGCGTTCGGCCGCGTTGCTGCGCGACCGTGGCCGTATCGTCGACATCGGCAAATGCACGCTGAACCTGCCGTGGAACGAATTCTACGACAAGGAGCTCGACGTTCGCTTCTCGCGCTCCTACGGCCCCGGCCGCTACGATCCGCTCTACGAGGAGGGCGGCATCGACTATCCGATCGGCCATGTGCGCTGGACCGAGAAGCGCAACATGGAGGCGATCGTCGCGCTGCTCGCCGACGGACGGCTCGATTTTTCGTCGCTGATTTCCGAAGTGGTGCCGCTGGAGCAGGCGGCATCGGCATTCGAGCGCATGAGCCGGGGCGAGGTCGGTCTCGGCATGGTGTTCGCCTATCCGGACGCCGCTCCCCGCGCGATGCAGATGGTCTATCGTCCGGCCGTTGCGCTGCGCAGCGGCCGGGTCCGGCTCGGCGTCATCGGCGCGGGCAATTATGCCTCCAGCATGCTGTTGCCGCAGCTTGCAAGTCACGCGCGCGTCGATCTCGTCGAGGTCGCCACCAATACGGGCCTGAGCGGCGCCACCGCGGTGCGCAAGTTCGGCTTCGCGCGTGCCTCGACGGATGCGGCCTCGGTGCTCGAGGCCGACGACATCGATGCTGTGCTGATCGCGACGCGCCACGCCTCCCACGCCGATCTCGCGGCGCAGGCGCTGCGCGCCGGCAAGGCGGTGTTTGTCGAGAAGCCGCTCGCGATCGACACAGATGCGCTCGATCAATTGGAGCAGGCGATCCGCGAAACCGGCAACAACAGGCTGATGGTCGGCTTCAATCGCCGCTTCTCGCCGCTGCTGCAAGCCATGCGCGCGGCGTTCGCGCCGGCGGGACCGCAGACGCTGCAATATCGCGTCATCGCCGGCCCGCTGGAGAAATCATCCTGGTATCTGCAGGCCGAAAGCGAAGGCAGCCGCTTCGTCGGCGAGGGCGGCCATTTCATCGATGTGTTGTCCTGGTGGCTCGGCGCCGAGCCGGTGCGCGTCTCGGCGCGTACCGCGGGCAAGGATGTCGACAATCTCATCGCCACGTTCGACTTTGCCGACGGCTCGGTTGCGAGCCTCAGCTATCTCACCGGGGGCGATCCGCGTGTGCCGAAGGAGGCGCTCGAAATATCGGCGAGCACCGGCTTTGCCGCCTTCGATAATTTCGCGGGCTTCGAGGTCTGGCACGCCGGACGGCGGACGGCGAAGAAAGCGCGGCTCGACAAGGGGCAGCGGCCGATGCTGGATGGCTTCATCGCCGCGGTCGCATCGGGGGCCGCGATGCCGATCGGGCTCGAATCGCTGCTTGCGACCACCCGCGCAACGCTCGCGGTGCAGGAGAGCGCAGCCGCCGGAATGCCGGTCGATCTGACGATCGGCGCAGCAGAGCAGGGCGTCGCACGCGCCTTGACTGCGTTGAGATGAATCCGGCCTGGTATCTGCGCAGGCTGCAGCGCATGGAGCCGTCCGAGCTTGCGGGCCGGGCGAACGATCAGCTGCTGCGCCTGCTCTGGCGCATCACGCCGCCCGATATCGCACGACACGCCAGCGCCAGGCTTGCCCCGGGCCCGCGGCAGCCGCGGCTGAAGCCGCTGCCTTTGCCGGCGCACGCTCCACAGCAGGCCGCCGGGCGACTTATCCAGAGCGCCGACGGGATTCTGGCCGGACATTGGCAGGTCTTCGCCAGAGTTCATGATGCCTTGGGTGAGCGGCCGGACTGGTTCGTCGATGTTCGCAGCGGCAAGCGGGCGCCTGCGGACATGTACGCGTTTGCGGTTCCCTATCGCGACGAAGCCGCGGTCGGGAACATCAAATACATCTGGGAGCCGTCGCGTCACCACCATCTCACGGTGCTCGCGGCCGCGTATTACCTGACCTCGGACGAACGCTACGCCAGGCGCGTGGCCGCGCATCTCACAAGCTGGTGGCGCGAGAATCCGTTTCCGCGCGGCCCGCACTGGATCAGCGGCATCGAGCTCGGCGTGCGGCTGATCTCGTGGGCCTGGGTGCGCCAGCTGCTGCAGAACTGGCCCGGCGCGCCGGCATTGTTCGAGGACAATGAGCGGTTCCTGACGCAGCTTTACGCGCATCAATACTGGCTGTCGCAGTTCCCGAGCCGAGGCTCCTCCGCCAACAACCACATTATCGCGGAGGCTGCCGGGCAGTTCGTGGCGACCTGCGTGTTTCCGTTCTTTCGCGACAGCGCGCTGTGGCGCCAGAATGCCGCCAGGACGCTGGCAGACGAGGCTGTTGCGCAAACCTTCGCCTGCGGCAGCAATCGTGAGCTCGCGACCGATTACCACGGCTTTGTCCTCGAACTGCTGCTGGCCGCGGCGGTGCAGGGCGAAGCGTCCGGGCACCAGCTGGGCGACGTGGTCTGGACCACGATGTGCCGCATGAGCGACGTCATCGCCGCGATGCTCGACGATCGCGGTTATCCTCCCCGTCAGGGCGATGGCGACGAGGGCGTTGGCCTGTTGCTCGACGATCACACCGGCAATCGCTGGCTCGGTCTGCTCGCCACCGGCGCGCATCTGTTCGGCGAGCTGCCATGGTGGCCCAAGCTGCCGGAGCCCGATCTGCGCACGTTTCTTCTGACCGACGGCATCAAGGCGCGTGCGATCGCTGCGCGGCCCGCGCGCCGCCCGCATTTGCTTGATGAGGCGGGGCAGACTTTTCTCGTCGATGCCGGCCGAGCGGTATGGTGCCGCTGCGATCACGGCCCGCATGGGCTCGGCCGCATTGCGGGGCATGCCCATGCGGATGCGCTGTCGCTCGAATGCCGGATCGGCGGCGTCGATATCCTCGCCGACCCCGGCACCTATTGCTATCACGGCGATCCGCGATGGCGTGCCTATTTCCGTTCCACGCTGGCGCACAACACGCTCTGCCTGTTCGGGCGCGACCAGTCGGTGTCGGGGGGGCCGTTTCTCTGGACGCGGCATGCGCAGAGCCGGCTGATCGCATCAAGCGGCCTGGACGATCGTGATGCGGACGCGCGCTGGGTCGCGGAGCATTCGGGATATCAGGACGCAGCAGGTCGTCTCCTGCATCGCCGTTCAGTGCAATTGCAGCGTCAGGCGGCGCGGCTCGTCGTCACCGATATTGTGCTTGCCGATGAGGGGCTTGCGGTGCCGGCGAGCCTCAGCTGGCATCTCGGTCCCGACGTCGAATGCAAGCTCGAAGGGCGTATCGCACGCCTGTCATGGCCCGGTGGACGCGGCGAGCTCGAACTGCCGGCGGCGCTCAGCTGGACAGTGTATCGTGGTGACGAAACCGTGCCGGCCGGCTGGTATTCGCCGTCGTTCGATCTCAAGGTGCCGGCGACGACGCTGATCGGCTGCGGAACGCTGGCCGCCGGCCAAAGCCTGCTGACGGAGCTGCGCTGGTTTCCCGAGCCGGCACGCCGATCATGAAGATCCTGGTCGCTCACAACAGGTATCAGGGACGCGGCGGCGAAGACGTCGTGTTCGAAGCGGAAGTCGACCTGTTGCGCGACGCTGGACACAGTGTTGAGAGGCTCACGGTCAGCAACGTAGCGATCAATTCGCTTGCCGCGCGGATCGCGACGACGCTGTCGATCGCCGATAATGCGGAGGGAAAACGGGCCATGGCGGAGGCGATCGACCGCTTTCGCCCCGACGTCGTCCACGTCCACAATTTTTTCCCGCTGCTCTCGCCCGCCGTGTTCGATGTCTGCCGGCAGAAGCGCGTGCCTGCGGTGGTGACGCTGCACAATTATCGCAGCATCTGCACCGGCGGCATGCTGCTGCGCGACGGCCGCATCTGCCACAAATGCCTGGACCGCGGCCATCTCTGGGGCGCTGCCCATCGTTGCTACCGCGGATCGCTGCCGGGTTCGCTGGCCTCGGCCTACATGATTGCGCGGCACCAGCGCCGTGGCACCTGGACGCGTCCCGGTCTGCGCCTGATCGCGCTGACGCAGTTTGCCCGAACGTTGTTCACGCAGGCAGGCTTCGATGCCGGCCGGATCGACGTGAAGCCGAACTTCATGGCCGATCCGGGTGCACCCGATCCGGCCATCCCGCGCACCGGGCTGCTCTATGTCGGACGGCTGAGCCGCGAAAAGGGCGTCGGCGTGTTGCTCGACGCTGTTGCGGGGACCGGCATGCCCTTGCGGATCGTCGGTGAAGGACCGGAGCGCGCTGCACTCGAAGCTCGGGCGCCCGCCAATGTCAGGTTCCTCGGCGCGCTCTCGCGTGCAGGCGTGCTTCGGGAAATGGCGAGCGCCCGGGCGCTGGTCGTGCCGTCGCTATGGTACGAGGGATTTCCGATGGTCGTGGTCGAAGCCTTCGCACAGGGGACGCCGGTAATCGCATCCGAGATCGGCGGCCTTGCCGAGGTGGTGAGCGCCGGCAAGACCGGCGCATTGGTGCCGCCGGGCGATGCGGCAGGGCTCAGACAGCGCATTGTTGAGCTTCTGGGCGCCCCCGATCTCGCAACGGCATGGGGGCAGGCTGCCCGGACCGCCTATCTCGAGCGCTACGCGCCGGATGAGAATCTGCGGCTGCTCGAGGCCATCTACGCGCGCGCCGCCGCTGGATGATCGCCGCAGACGGTTGCTTCGCGTGTGATCATCGGGCGCCGTCTTGCCGTTGCCGCGCGCTTGTCCCTAACGGATTGCGGCGAATCTGATGTTAATTTGTTATGTCGGGCGCTTGATCTGGGTCCGCTCCGGCGTCAGCCGGACGGCGGAATTGCCCGATTCTGTGATCGATTCTCCCGTTTTCGCCCGCTTGGCGCTCGCAGCCTGCAACCAGAACCCGCATAACGCCGTTCGCGTGCCGGCCGGTTGTGACGTTTGACGCTTTTCTGAAAAAGCTCTCACGCGGCGCAGAAATATTTTTTCAGATCGGAAAATCGCGTCGAAGCGCGCGCAAAGGCTGCGAAATTCCGCGCCCTGGCGCCATCCTGGGACCGGATGAAACCCCGTATAATCACTACTCTTTTTTGCATCGCGGCTAACATTTGTGAGCTGCCTGCGCTGAATGTTACTCTGCGACCGAGATGGTGCTAAGTCTCACATAAGTCTCATGGAACCGGACGTTAATGGCGCATTGCTGATTGACACTCCGGTATTGCGGACTTAACAATGGACTTAACAAGTTCGTAACCTGTGTCCACATTTGAGCTGCGTCGCAACAAACCAGTTGTGATTCAACAGCCTAAGTGCGGGCGAGCGGCTTGAATCCTCGTATCCCAAGCAGGGGCTACATCGATGGCGACTTACAATCTCGACCAGACCGACCTCAAACACGCGATCAACTCCACGATCGATCACGCGACCCAGCAACAGATTCTTGACTATCTGATCAACGCGGGGGTCGGGTACACCAGCCCGGACGACGGAACGCAGATTCCGGTGCAGGTGGGTGCTGGGATCTCCAACCCGGATCCGGCTGCCAACGTTCTCATCGAAACCAACGCCAATAACACTGTTAACACTGACGCCAACCTGAAGGCGATCATCGAGGCCACCAACAGCGACGTGACGCTGTCGGTCAACGGCAGCACCCCGGTGCTGGTCGCGACCGGCTCCGGCAACGATCAGGTCTTCATCAACAACACCGGCGATACGACGGTCCTCGCCGGCGGCGGCAATGACACGATCTTCGGTGGCGCGGGTCATGACTCGCTCAGCGGCGGTGCCGGCAATGACGTGCTTGTCGACAACGCCTCCGGTCACAGCACGCTGGATGGCGGCACCGGCAACGATCTGCTGGTCGGCACTGGAGCCGACACGCTGCTCGGCGGCTCCGGCAACGACACGCTCTACGGCGGTACGTCGTCTGATCTGGTGGGCGGTCGCGGCGACGACGTGCTGGTTGGCGGTACGGGCAACAATCTGCTCAGCGGCGGCACCGGCAACGACGCGCTCTACTCGAACTCGGATGCGTCGCACGGCTCGCGGCTCGACGGCGGTGCGGGCAACGACTCGCTCTATGGTGGTGCGGGCGCCGATACGCTGTATGGCGGCGCCGGCAACGATCTCTTGGTCGGCGGTACCGGCACTGTTGCCGAGTACGGCGGCGCCGGCAAGGACGTGCTCTACTCGGGCAGCGATGCCTCGCACGCGACCTCGCTCTACGGCGGTGACGGCAACGACTCGCTCTATGGCGGTGCCGGCAACGACACGCTGTATGGCGGCTCCGGCAGCGACACGCTGGTCGCCGGCTCGGGCAACCAGACGCTGATCGGCGGCGGCGGCAACGACTCGTTCGTTGGCTCCGCCTCCGGCACGGCCTCGATGGTCGGCGGCTCGGGTCAGGACTACTTCTACCTGTCCAACCTCCACAGCAGCGACACCATTGACGGTGGTGCCGGCAACAAGGACTCGCTGACCTTCCTGGATCACGCCTCGACCGATGTGACCGGAATCACCGCGGGCAAGGATGGCTCCCTGGACGTCAACTTCAGCAATGGCCAGGTGACCCAGATCAGCAACATCGAATACCTGATCTTCAACGATGGTCACTCGACCAAGCTGTAAGATCCCAGGTCTGCACTAGACTAGGTCTGCACTAAGCGAAGGCGCCGCCTCAACCCTGGTTGAGGCGGCGCTTTCTTGAGACGGCATGTGGCGCTCTGATATGTCGTCTGATCACCTTGAGTAGTGCGACGAGCTGCTCTCACGATGAGTCATCGAGAGAATTAACGGCGGCTTGAATCCTCGTATTCCAACCAGGGACTACGTCGATGGCGACTTCCAATCTGAACCAGACCGACCTCGAAACGGCGATCAACGCCACGATCGATCAAGCGACCCGGCAGCAGATTCTCGGCTATCTGATCGACGCGGGGATCGGGTACAGCAGCCCGGATGACGGCGCCATGATCCCGGTCCAGCAGGGGGCTGCTATCAGCAACCCGGATCCGGACGCCAATGTTCTGATCGAAATCAATCCCAACAATACGATTTACCTCGACGCCAACCTGAAGGCGATCATCGAAGCCACCAACAGCGACGTGACGCTGTCGGTGATCGGCAGCGGTCCGGTGCTGGTCGCGACCGGCGCCGGAAACGACTATGTCTCCTTCATCAGCAGCAGGGATACGGATTTTATCGGCGATACGACGGTTTTTGCCGGCGCCGGCAACGACACGGTGTTCGGTGGTGGCCCGTCGGAACTGTATGGCGATAGCGGCGACGACGTGCTGGTGTCGGGCAGCACGGACGTCGGCAAACCCAGCACACTTTGCGGCGGTACCGGAAACGACACGCTGATCGGTGGTTGGGGCGAAGATAGCCTGTATGGCGGCGCCGGTGACGACTGGTTGAGCGCGGGTCCGGGTTATAGCCACGAGGTTCTCGACGGCGGCCCGGGGAATGACACCCTCGTCGGAGGCCAATACTTCCTCGGCGTCGGCGGCTTCGGCGGCGAGCTCTATGGCGGCGCCGGCGACGACGTGCTCTACGCGGGCGTGCAACTGCGTCCAGGCTTGATGATGATGCTGTCGGGCGGCGACGGCAACGACACGCTGTATGGCGCTGCGAGTGCCGCTGCCAACACGATGGATGGCGGCGACGGCAACGACCTGCTGGTTGGCAGCGCCGGCACTGTTGCGGAGTACGGTGGCAGCGGGAACGACATTCTCTATTCAAACGCGCGTGACTTGTTCGGGGTCGTGCTCGAAGGCGGTGCGGGCGACGACACGCTGGTTGGTGGTGTCATCGCTGGTTCCGAAACGCTGCATGGCGATGCCGGCAACGACCTGCTGGTTGGCGCCGACGAGACCGTTTCCGAGTACGGCGGCAGCGACAACGACGTGCTCTACTCGGGCAGCGCTGTGGGGCACGGCTCGTTCCTCTCTGGCGATGACGGCAACGACTCGCTCTATGGCGGAGCGGGTGCCGACCTGCTGGTTGGCGGCGCCGGCGACGACCTGCTGGTTGGTGGCGCTGGTAACGACACACTGTACGGCGGCGCCGGCAACGACGTGCTCTACTCGGGCAGCGATTCGTTGCACGGGACCTTGCTTGATGGCGGTGACGGCAACGACGTGCTCTATGGCTCGTCGCTCTCTGGCGGCCCCGGCGCCAACAGCGACACGCTGCAAGGCGGCGCCGGCAACGACACGCTGATTGGCGGCACGGGGACCTCTTCCGAGCACGGCGGCAGCGGCAACGACGTGCTCTACGCGGGCAGCGATGCGTTGCGCGCGACCGTGCTTTTTGGCGATGACGGCAACGACGTGCTCTATGGCAGCGCCCGCAACGACACGCTGTATGGCGGCGCCGGCAACGATACGCTGATCGCCGGTTCGGGCCACCAGTGGCTGATCAGCGACGGCAATGACGGGTCGTCGTTCGTCGGTTCCGCCACCGGTACGGCCTCGATGGTTGGCGGCTCCGGTCAGGACTATTTCTACCTGTCCAATGCCACCAGCCGCGACACGATCAACGGCGGCGGTAGCAACAACGACTCGCTGACTTTCCTGGATCACGCCTCGGCCGATCTGACCGGCATCAGCGCCGGCAACAATGGTTTTCTGGACGTCAGCTTCAGCAACGGCCAGGTGACCCAGATCACCAACATCGAGTACCTGATCTTCAACGATGGTCGGTCGATCAGGCTGTAGGATCCCGGATCTGCATCAAACGAAGGCGCGGTCTCAACCCAGGGGCGGCGCTTTTCGTTGCGTGCGAGCGTAATGATCGGAACTTTGCGCCGATCTGCGTTATAAGTTCCGCCCGGCGATGTTAGAAGTTAGTTCGTCACATTCGGACCACGTAGCGTTTGTAAAGGCGTGTGGCTCGCTCGATTGAGTGGTGCCGTGGCCGATGGTTTCCCGCGGCGCCGGCAACTTTGGTCGAGACGAGCGATCGCTGCAGATACTAGCCGCTTAATGCGCGAACCGCGGAGCTCTCGAATTGGCCAAGAAGAAAATGCTGAACGCCGGTGCTGGATCGACGGTTGCCAAGCGGATCCAGCCGCTCCTGACGTCGCATGAGTGGGAGGAGGTTCGCCTCGATGTCGACGGCAGCGTCAGTCCGGATATCGTCGGCTCGATTACCGATCTCGCCAAACTGTGCCGGCCGGCCTCGTTCGACGCGATCTGGTGCTCCCATCTGATGGAGCATCTCTATGCCCATGAGATACATCCCACATTCGTCCAGTTCCGCGAGGTTCTCAAGCCGGACGGATTCGCGCTGATCATGTCGCCCGACCTGGAGGCGGTGGCTCAGCACATGCTGACCCAGGGTCTCGGTGCGGTCGCCTATGTCTCGCCGGCCGGTCCGATACGGCCACTTGATATGATCTACGGCCATTCCGGCGCGATCGAGCAGGGACGCCACCACATGGCGCACAAGACCGGGTTTTCGTGCGACCGGATGGGAAACCTGCTGCTGAGCGCCGGGTTTCCGACGGTGTCCGTTCGCAGCGGGAACTTCGAGATCTGCGCCTTGGCGCTCATGCCGGAGGCCGAGGAGAGGCGGATCCGGCCGCAGCTCGAGGCCTGCGGCTTCGACTTCCGGGAGACGGCGACCGCCGCCCCGTGATTGTCGATGTTAAATAATGTTATAATGGTTCCATGGTTAAACCACCGGTGGCAATGGCCCGGAACTCGCTTCTGTGCTTGTTGCGACACATATCTTTTCGAAGCGATGCGCTGAAAATGCTGCGTTAGCGAACTAACAGTGATAAGTTATATCTCGCTAGGGACCGGATCTTGCGCAGTCGAAACCTCGAGGCTTCCATGACCAAACACCTCTCGCTCGTCGGCGCACCTTCGGTGGAGGCGCTGCCGCCCTCGGGTCTCGCCTGTCTCGTCATCGTGGCAAGACAGCATGGTTTGCACCTGACCCCGTCCCAGCTCATCCATGACAATCTGCTGGGCGACCAGGAAGTCACGCTTGCCGAGCTTTTGAAGTGCGCGAATTCCTCGGGCATGACGGCAAAGGCCGTCACGCTGGACTGGAAGGGGCTGAGCCATCTCAAGCGGGCGCTGCCGGCAATCGTTCGCCTGCGCGATGGCAGCCACATGGTCTTGCTGCGCCTCGAAGGCGATGAAAACAGCACCCGGGTGGTCTTGCAGGATCCGAACGCGAGCGAGGATGCGCTGCTCGTCATCGATCAACCGCGCTTCGAGGACATCTGGTCGGGCGACGTCGTCATGGCCAAGCGCGATTACGAGATCTCCGACGAGACCCAGCCGTTCAGCTTCGGCTTTGTCACCGCATTGCTGTTCCGCGAACGGCGCATCCTGCGCGACGTCGCAATCGCGGCGCTGATCCTGGGCTTCATGGGCCTGGCACCGATCATGTTCTGGCGGCTGCTCTCGGACAAGGTCATTTTCTACAAGGCCTACAACACGTTCTACGTGCTGTGCATCGCCATGTTCGTGGTCATCATGTTCGAGGCGGCGTTCACCTTCCTGCGGCAATACCTGGTCCAGCGCCTGACGGCACGCCTGGACGTCAAATTGTCGACCTACGTGTTCGAGAAGGTGCTCAATCTGCCGATCGACTACTTCGAACAGAACGCGGTCGGCCTGATTTCTCGGGACATCCGCGAGGTGTTTCGGATTCGCGGCTTTCTGACCGGGCAGTTGTTCGGAACCGTTCTCGATTCGACGACGCTGTTCTTCTTCCTGCCGGTCATGTTCTTCTTCAGTCCCATCATGACGCTGATGGTTCTGGCCTTTGCCGGGGTGATCGTAACCTGGCTGATCCTGATGCTGCCGACCTACCGGAAGAAGTCCTCGGCCACCCTGGCGGCCGAAGGCGCCCAGGGCGCGTTCCTGATCCAGAGCCTGAACGGCATGCGGACCATCAAGTCGCTGGCGCTCGATACGCGGCAGCGCCACATGTGGGATGTGTTGGTGGCGCGCGTCGCCAAGGCCCGCCTTGCGGAAGGCTTGACCGGAACCGCGATCCAGACGGTGGTGCGTCCGTTGGAGCGGCTGGCGGTGAGCGCTCCCTATGCGTTCGGCGTCTACCTGGCGGTGTCAAGCGGCGATCCGGTCTATGTCGGCGCGCTGTTTGCCTTCCTGATGCTGTCGCAACGCGTTGCCGGCCCGCTGATGCAGATGGCCCAGCTCATCAACCAGTATGACGAGGCGCGCACCGCGGTGACGATCGTCGGCAGGCTGGTCAATCAGCCGCCCGAGGAGGGGCGTTCCGGCCATGGCGTGCGGGTCCCGCTGAAGGGCCATATCGAGTTCTCCGGCGTCACCTTCAAGTACAAGGGCGCGGTGTCGCCGGCGCTCAACAACATCTCCTTCGAGATTCCGCTCGGCACGACGCTGGGCGTGATGGGCAAGAGCGGCTCGGGCAAGACCACGATCACGCGGCTGTTGCAGCGCCTGCACTCCGACTACGGCGGGTTGATCAAGGTCGACGGTATCGATGTTCGCGAGTACGATGTCGACCATCTCCGCCGCAACGTCGGCGTCGTGCTGCAGGAGAACTTCCTGTTCAGTGGCACGATCCGCGAGAATATTACCGCCGCCAAGCCCGATGCGACCTTCGACGACGTCGTCCGGGCGGCCCGACTGGCCGGCGCCGAAGAGTTCATCGACAAGCTGCCGCGCGGCTACGAGACCTACATCTACGAGGGGTCCACCAACCTCTCGGGCGGTCAGCGTCAGCGCCTCGCGATCGCGCGGGCGCTGATCGTCAACCCGCCGATCCTGATCCTCGACGAAGCGACCAGTGCGCTCGATGCGGAGAGCGAGACGATCGTGAACGCGAACATTTCTCGGATTGCCCAGGGGCGCACGCTGATCATCATCTCGCACCGGCTGTCGTCGCTCACGAAGGCCGATGCGATCCTCGTGCTCAATCGCGGCGTGGTCAACGATATCGGCCGCCACGAGGAGCTTCTGGAACGAAACGACATCTATAGCTCGCTCTGGTACCAGCAGAATACGCATCTCGTGCCGGCGGGCCGCAACGAAAAGAACTTCAGGAGTCCGACCCTTGTCTCCTAATCAGGCTTCGCTCGCGACCGTTCGCCAGTTCCAGTCCGAAACCGACGCCATCCGCGAAGCCGCCGAGCCGTTGCTGGCTCGTGCGACGCTGTTCGTGCTGTCGGCATTCATGGTCGCTGTCGTGGCGATCATGTGCTTCACGCGCGTCGATCGGGTCATCACGAGCGTGGGCGGCAGGATCGTTCCGGTCGATCAGATCAACGTGCTGCAGGCCCTGGACGCGTCGATCATCAAGACGATCGATGTTCGGGAAGGTGAGCAGGTCGAGACGGGTCAGCTGCTCGCGACCCTCGACTCGACCTTCACCGCGGCCGACGTCACGCAGTACAAGCTGCAGGTTGCGAGCCTTGAGGCGCAGGCCGCTCGCGACGAGGCCGAATTGTCCGGAAAGCCGTTATCCTTC
The DNA here is from genome assembly GCF_056429065.1 of Bradyrhizobium sp. USDA3010. Taxonomy (NCBI): domain Bacteria; kingdom Pseudomonadati; phylum Pseudomonadota; class Alphaproteobacteria; order Hyphomicrobiales; family Nitrobacteraceae; genus Bradyrhizobium; species Bradyrhizobium sp. USDA3010. The sequence continues at coordinate 147,171 of NZ_JBWJZD010000016.1, read as the reverse complement.
GGCCCGTCCAAGGATCCGGATGTCACCCGGTACAACGCCCTGCAAAAGGCGCTCTACGACCAGCGCGTCGCCCAGTACAACGCGCAGGTGACCAGCTACGACTCCAAGATCAGCCAGACCGAGGCGACGATCCAGAAGTCGAAGAAGGACGACGAGCGCTATAGTCAGCGCGCGGAGATCGCCGGCAAGATCGAGGACATGCGCTCGACGCTCGCCGAAAGCGGCAGCGGGTCCAAGCTGAACCTGTATCTGTCGCAGGACAATCGCCTGGAGCTGTTGCGCCAGATCGACAACACGCACAACACGCTGCTGGAAGCGCAGCACCAGCTGGATTCGCTGAAAGCGGATCGCAAGGCCTTTACCGAGCAATGGTTCGCGCAGCTCAGTCAGGATCTGGTTACGACGCGCAACAACCTGGACACGGCGCGCTCGCAATATGACAAGGCGATCAAGCATCAGGACCTGGTGCGGTGGACGGCGGCCGAGCCCTCGGTCGTCCTGACCCTCGCCAAGCTCTCGGTCGGATCGGTGCTGAAGCCGGGCGATCCCTTCATCACGCTGATGCCGCTCAAGACCCGGCTCGAGGCCGAGATCCAGATCCTGTCGCGCGACGTCGGCTTCGTCCGGCCGAACGACCCCTGCACGATGAAGGTCGATGCCTTCAACGCGGCGGAGCACGGGACGGCGCAGGGCAAGATTCGCTGGATCAGCGAAGGCGCCTTCACGACCGATGACGACGGAAAGCCGGTCGATGCCTACTACAAGGCGCGATGCTCGGTCGACGAGACCAACTTCAAGGATGTTCCGAAGAACTTCCGCCTCATCCCCGGCATGACGCTGCAGGGCGATGTCAATGTCGGCACCCGATCGGTGGCGATGTATCTGCTCGGCGGCATGCTGCGCAGTGCAAAAGAAGCAATGCGCGAGCCATGACGGTATCGACGCGATCCCTTCTCGACCTGCTCCGGCCCGGTTCGTCCCGTTCAGACTCATCGCAGTTTGAACGGGGGCTGGAGGCTTACGAGAACCGGCAATATCTCGAGGCGTTGCGCTTGTGGCGGCTTGCGTCGCGGGCGGGCAACCCGGAGGCGGATTACCGGATCGGGCTGCTCTATGCGCGGAACGAGGGCGTCATCGGCAACATTCCGGACGCGGTGGCGTGGTACGAGCGCGCCGCCCTGAACGGACACACCGAAGCGCAATTCCAGCTTGGCTTGATCTACTTCCACGGGTTTCAGGCCGCGCTCGGACCGAACAGGCCAGAGATGTGGCGGCAATCCACGGCGGCGCGGCTGGGTGACAAGGCGACCAACCTCCACGATCTGGTGTTCCCGAACGGGATCGGCGTGCCCAGGGACCTCGACGCCGCCTTCCTCTGGATGTCGGTGGCGGCGGAGGCCGGCAAGGCGGACGCTCAGGCGCTCCTGGGCGACATGTACGCCAACGGGCAAGGCTGCACCAAGGATCACGCTGCTGCCCTGCGCTGGTATGAGGCCGCGGCCGAGCAGAAGGCGGCGGCTGGCGAATTCGCGCTCGGCGACGTTTACTATCAGGGGCGCGGCGTTCCCGTCGATTTTGCGCAGGCCGCGATCTGGTATCAAAAAGCCGCGGAGCGGGGCCATGTCCGCGCGCAGGTGGCGCTCGCTTTCATGTGCCTCAAGGGCACCGGGCTTCCCGAAAACGTCGAAGAAGCCGCGCGGCTGTTCCAGAGCGCCGCTGCCCATGACGATACCATCGCGCTCTACAACATCGCGCTGTTGCGGCTGAGCGGCAAAGGGGTGGCCAAGGACCTCGACAAGGCCGAGACCGCGCTGCGCAAGGCGGCGCGGAAGGATTACCTGCCGGCGATCCAGGCGCTGGCCGAGTTCTATGCGCTAGGCACCGCCGCCGAGCCGGATCTGCGCGAGGCGGCGTACTGGTACGAGAAGGCGGCCGAGCGCGGCGACGTGCAGGCGCAGTTCTTTACCGGGCGCTTCTACGCCACCGGCACCGGCGTTCCGCCGAGCATCCGCCAGGCTGCGAAATGGTTCGAACGCGCGGCCGAGAGCGGCCATGCCACGGCGGCCCACAACATCGCGGTGTTCTATCTCAACGGCAACGGCGTGACGCGCGATGTCGCGGCCGCGATCAAGTGGTTCGAGCGCGCGTGCGAGGGAGGCATCAGCGCCGCAGGCGTGCAACTCGGCCGGCTCTACTCGGCGGGCAACGGCGTGCCGCGCGACCAGGTGCGCGCTGCCGAGTGGCTCAGCAAGGCGGCCAAGGGCGGCGACGCCGATGCAAAGACGGCCTATGCCGTGTTTCTCATCCAGCAAGAGCCGTCCGAAGCGGGTCTTGCGCAAGCACGCACGCTGCTCACCGATGCTGCCGAGGTCGGGCATTCCGCCGCGGCATTCCAGCTGGGCGGGCTCCACATGGGAAGGTCCGGTGGCGTCGTCGATCTTGCGGCCGCGGCGCAATGGTTCAAGCGCGCGGCAAGTGCCGGCCATGTCGAGGCCCAGCACACATTGGCGTTGCTGTATTCCGATCCCAAGAGCGCCCTCAAGGATCCGCAGGCGGCCGCCGGTTGGATCGTCAAGGCTGCCGAAGGCGGCAGCGCGGCAGCGCAGTTCAAGCTCGCGGTGATGTATTGCACCGGGCAGGGCATCGAGCAGGATCTTGCCCAGGGCGTGAAATGGTACGAGGCGGCGGCGCGCCAGGGCCACACCACCGCGCGATACAACCTTGCCGTGATGCTCGGGCGAGGTCAGGGCTGCGACGCCGATCCGGCGAAGGCGGCCGAGTGGTTCGCGGCGGCTGCGGAGCAGGGCATGGCCGAAGCCCAACTAGCCATCGGTGATGCACTGCGTGCCGGCAACGGCGTCGCGCAGGATCGCGATCAGGCGCTGCGCTGGTATCGACAGGCGGCGCAGCAGAACAACGAAGGTGCGCTGCGTCGTCTGCAGGCGATGGGCGAGAGCGTCGGCTGAGATTGTTGGAGGCGGACATCACGTCGCGCGCAAGCATTGGCAGAGACGGTGACACGGCTTTGTTTTTGGGCGCGAAGGCACGGAAGCGGGCATGTCCGCGTGACAATCTAGGCAGAACTAACAATGGCTTTCATATCGACGATAGAGAGATTGCGTTAATGTGGGTTCGCGGAATAAATGCTCATTGCACCTCTGGTTGTGTGAAGATGATCGATAAGAACCGAGAGGTCACGATCCGGAGCGTGTCAGGCAATGTGATCCCGGGATCGAGCGTCCGCGTGACCGGGAAAGAAACCGGAGCCGGCGTTAAACGTTGGCAGGAGATTGAGTGGCAATGAACAAGATGGTCGAACGGAGCGTCAGGGATACGAAGGATATGTTGCCCGTTGCCAGTCCGGTTCAGCAGGAAGACCATCCGCAGAGCCTGTTCCTGGATCCCGATATCAGCGATCTTCAGTCGGGATCGCGGTTGCGTGGCGCGATACTCGAATATTCGGGGCGGGGAATCTCAGGCTGGATTGTCGATGCCCAGTCGCCTGCTTCAACGGTTTCGATAGCGCTCTTTGTCGCTTCCCACTGTGTCGAAGAGGGACGCACCGGCCGATCCATGCCGGCCCGCATCGGTCCGCGGAGCGTGATCGGACGTCCCGGATTCCGGATCGATCTATCCACGCCGGGCGTGCGCCGTCGGCTGGCGCGCGCCCTCCGAAACACGCTCGTGGAGCCCAAGCATGCGCAGATCTATCTGCGCATCAGCCTGAACGACGGCGAATACTACGAGATACCGCTGTTCGAGAACTTTACGCCGAGCGAAGTGGTCGTGGCGCTGGGCTTCTCGATCGAGGACTACGATGACCTGCTGTTTCCGAACACCGACAACAGGACAATTGCCGGACCGGCGGCCGCCGCGACCAAAGAGGTGCGCTACATTTGCTTCTACCTGCCGCAATTTCATTCATTTGAAGAAAATGACAGGTGGTGGGGCCCGGGGTTCTCCGAGTGGACCAACGTCGCGCGCATGCGTGCTCAGTTTCCGGCTCACGAGTCGCCATGGTTGCCGGCCGATCTCGGATTCTATGACGTCCGGCTGCCGGAAACGCGCCGCCAGCAGGGCGACCTCGCGCGCAAGTACGGCATCGATGGATTTTGCTACTACGTCTACTGGTTTCAGGGGCGGCGGCTGCTGGAAAAGCCGCTTCAGCTCCTGCTCGAGGACGGTGAGCCGAACCTGCCATTCTGCATCTGCTGGGCCAACGAGAACTGGTCCCGCCGGTGGGACGGCTCCGATGCCGAGCTCCTGTTGGGGCAAAATCACTCGCTCGACGACGATGTCCGCTTCATCGACGACATGGCCGACCTGCTGCTCGACGAGCGTTACATCACGGTCGATGGTCGAAAGATCATCGTCGTCTACCGGCCGTCATTGTTGCCGGACAAGCAGCGTCTGTTCGAGATTTGGCGCGAGAGGGCCAGAGAGCTTGGAATCGGCGAGCTGCTGATCTGCAACGCGATGACCTTCGGGGAGTTCGATCCGCGTGACGTCAATTGTGATGCTGCGATCGAGTTTCCGCCGCACACGGTCTCGACGCGGGAGGTGCCGCCGGCCGACGTCGATGCGCCGCCGACCTTCGCCGGAAAGGTGTACGACTATGTCGATGCGATGCGATCGTCGATCGGCAAGACCTACGATTTCCCGTTCTTTCCTGCCGTGATGCCGCGCTGGGACAATACGCCTCGCAAGGGCGCGCGCGGTCATGTGTTCACCAGGTCCAGCCCGGAGGCGTTCGAGGTCTGGCTTCGCGACGCGACGCTGCGGGCCAAGGGCAACAGCTTCTCCGAGTCGTTGGTGTTCATCAATTCCTGGAACGAGTGGGCGGAAGGTGCTCATCTCGAGCCGGATTCGCGTCATGGACGGGCGTTTCTCGACGTCGTGCGAAGGGTGGCTTCGGCTGAGCCGATTTCGGCGCAGATCCGGAATAGCCCGGATCTGCTGGATTGCCTGAGCAGGCAGGAGCTCGAGTGGGCGGTGAAGGAGGCCTCGACGCATGTCGAAGTGCTGGCAAACCTGCACCGGTCGGGTCTCACTCATTCGGGCGTGCAGCGCGTCAGGAACGGCACGCCGGTCGAGGCAGAAGGCGCGTCCGATAATCCGGCAGGTTCATTGCTGGTCATCGAGAACATCAATTCTCAGACCGGCGAGCGGGTGATCGTCGATCCGCGCTTCGAGATTTTGGTGCGGGGTTGGATCTGCGCGGGCAATACGTTCGAGGCAAGCCGGCAAAGAACCGGATTCCTGGTGCTGTCGGCGTTTGCGCCGGATCGCGCGGTGAATAGCGGGTACTGCCTGATCGTTGATTGGCACGAGCGCGTGGACGTGAAGGAGTATATGAAGGCCGAAAGCAAGGACTGCTATTTCGGCTTCCAGCTGTCGTTCTCGATTCGAGACTTGCCGGATGGCGAATATCAGCTCGCGGTGCTGGAGGTCGGCGACGGCGCCAGCGCGCTGGTGCGATCCCGCCACTCGATCATTGTGAGACGTTGAGGTCGCCGCCGATGCTCGCAAGTGTCGTCATCGCGTGCTACAAGCACGAGCAGTATCTCGAGGAATGCCTCGAGACTGTCTATCAGCAGACTTTTGCCGACATCGAGATCGTCATCGTCGACGACCATTCGCCGGACAAGAGTTTTGAAGTCGCGCAGAAGGTGATCAAGAAGCGGTCGTTTGGAAAGCGCTTTGTCTCCTGCAAGCTGCTCAAGAACCCGCAAAACCTCGGCGCCCACTACACCTGGAACAGGGCATTGTCGCTGACGAGCGGCGACATGATCTTCCTTTTGAACTCGGACGATGCCTTTTCGAAGGAGCGGGTCCGGCTGTTCGCGGATCAATATGCCAATGAGCGGCTGTTCTTCGGCTTCTCGGCCGTTGAGCCGATCGACGAGCACGGCAGGTCGATCAGCAACTACCAGTTTCCGACACGCCTGCGCTACGCAATCGATCGGGCCCAGATTGCGGGTGCGCCGCTGTCCTGGACATTCCTGGATTCCCAGATCGCCGCGTCGACCGGAAATTTCGTCTTCAGCCGTGAATTGCTGCGGCAGGTGGGCTGGCTCGCCGACCTCAAATACTGTCACGATTGGGACTTCGCCCTGCGCGCCGTCACCAAGGTCGAGCCGACCTATCTCGAGTCCGACCGCTATCTGTATCGGCTTCACTCAACCAACAGCTTCCGAAGTCTGAGCAAGGTGGCGGAGAGTGAGACCAAGGCTTGCATGGAGTCGTATTGCCTGAACGCAATCTCGTCGCGGCCGCAAAACAAGACCTGTCTCAGCCCGTCCAATTTCGGCGATTCGTTCTATGACTTCGTGAAGCTGCACCCGAACTTCAATTATTGGGTCAAGCAGATCTATGCGCCCTATCATCCGGAGCATCGGACGGTGGAGTCGAACGATCGGACCAGGCCGCTGCGCTGGCGCTGATCGGGAGAGAGCCGCCTTGTCCGTTCCGATGCAATCGGAACGGCGCCTTGATTGAGAGTGCGACGCGGCTTCACGCAAGCCGCGACACACGTCTTTAGAACCGACCTAGCAGAGGTTTTTCGACGCCGTCTTTGCGGTCGCCTTGAGAACTTCGCGCAGCGCTTCCAGGCGATCGGTTTGGCAGGGCACGGTGGGGACCAGCCAGCCACCTTCGTCATTTTCGTTCCAGGCATAGATCAGCACCGCGGGAGCCCGGCGATCGGGCGCACGGCTGTTCACCCAGCTGATCGATTGCGCCAGATGGCTGGCCAATTCCTTCTTCGTCGGCGCGGCATAGAAATTGGTGACGCCATCGCCGGGACGCTGCGACTTTTCCCAGGGCACGGGACGTTCGATGCGCGGGCGCCTGTCCCATCCGGTCATCACCGTGGGCACGACCGGGACCTGGCTCGCGGAAAGATCGTTCCAGCCCTTTTCGGCATACTTCGCGAGATCCGCAAAGCTTCCCCGGCCGTTGCCGGTTGTGATCGCATATGACCCGACCGCGTCGGCGCCCAGATTGGCGGCTTCCTGGCTCAGGAATTTCGTGTCTCCCGCCAGCACGACGTAGGGATCGGCAAGCCCGGCGCCGTTGGCGTCGGATTTGAACTTGCCGAGCTGGGCGCGGAGACCTTGCACACCGCCCCAGCTTCGCTGCACGTCCGCACCCTTGATGAAGCCCAGGAAGTACAGCGGCCGGTCGTTCTCCACCCTCAGATAGTTCTTGTCCGCCATGAGGCCGATGTGCTCCTGGGGCAGTGAGGATAGCTTGGCTGCCGATCCCCATCGCCCGAGCTCGGTAAACATGCAGTATCTCAGTCCGGCTGCCTTCGGCCGGGCTCGGAACGCGTACAGGGCTTTCGACATCGGGTGGTTTGCGCCGTAGGCGGCAAACGCCCAATAGTCCAGTCCTGCGAAGATGGCCTGGTCGATCTCCTTGTCCATCTCGGCCTCGATCGAAGCCGAAAAATCGAGCGCGTTGGGGTCGCGGTTCATTTGCGTTCCGAAGAACGGCGTTCGCCAGCGATATTTTTCGGGACCGAGCGATTGCTTCATGGCTTCCGTCGGCTGCGAGCCCGGCGAATACCAGGCGTCCCATCGGATCGCCCCGACCAGCGGCCGGGAGGGTGCCGCGGCCGCAGCAGGATGGCTGGAACCCAGCACGCTGAGCGAGCCGGGCAGCAGGCTTGCGGATAACGATGTCAAAAACATCCGTCTCGTAAGCGCGAACGGCTTACGGCCTGCTGCATTCTCATTGTTCATTGGCGACCTCCGATCGTTCCCGCCCCATGCGACGGTTTCGTGCAAATGACAGCGAGCCCTCTGCTTCTATTGTATTGATTTTCCTCGAAATAACCTTACAACAGTTAAATGTGAGCGCTACGTGTTATAGCCTTATTCTTGTAGGATAAGTGCGCTAATAGGGAATTCGTGGTGCGAACCAATGGTAATTGCTTGTTGATCTCGTGGGGAGCGGCTCAGGTTGGACATGGAAATTCCTGCATTGTCTAGTTTCAGCTCAGGCGTGAATCTCGATACGCTTCCAGCAAGTGAGATCGAGACAAGGCTTCGAGATTTCTTTTCCGGGCGGATCGCAAATCCGAAGCCCGACGACCTCATCCAATCGGTCGAGCAGTTGGAGCGGCAATACGGCCACTACAAGGAATTCCAGTTTGCAAAGGCGGCGGCGCTTGTGCAGGCATGTGATTTCGCCGGAGCCCGCGCAATCCTTCTCGACCTCGTCAAGCAGATGCCATCCGACTCGCGGGTGCTGCATCGCCTTGCGATCGCGGATCTCAACATGGGATCAGCGCAGGAAGCGCAGGACGTTTATCTCTCCGCGCTCGCTGCGGCCCCGAAAAGCGAAAATCTGCGGCGCGAGTTTGCCGGCCTGCTGCGCGTGATGGAGGCGAAGAAGCTCTATGTCGGGGTCGATCGGAAGAAGCACGGCCTGGCCGTCGTGTGCGCCATCAAGAACGAGGGCGACGACCTCTTGGAATGGCTGCACTTTCACAGACTGGTCGGAGTCGATCATTTCTACCTCTACGACAACGGCAGCACCGACAACACGCGCGACGTGATCGAGTCCTTCCCGTGGCCCGAAATGATCACCTATCATTTCGTGGAGGGCGAATTTGGCCAGATGCGCGCGTTCTCTCATGCGATCGACAGCTATCGCAATTGCTCGGAATGGTGCGCCTTCATCGATGCCGATGAGTACCTGTTTCCGACCAAGGCCGGCAACATCAAGGACGTCCTGGCGGAGGTTGGATCAGCGCCGGCGGTGGCGGTGCATTGGTTGAACTTCGGATCGAACGGTCACGATGCGAAGCCGGCCGGCTTGTGCATCGAGTCCTTCACGCGTCGCGCTCCGGACGACTTCCCGGATCATTTCATCATGAAGTCAATCATTCGGCCGGACACTATCGTGTCGTACCTGCATCCCCATCAATCGCTCGTTCTGGGCTGCTACGTCCAGGAAGACGGCACGCCGGTTTTCCCGATCGGCGGCCGCTGCACGGCTCCCAAGCGGGACAAGCTCGTCATCAATCACTACTACACCAAGTCGCGGCAACAATTGCTGAAGAAGCGTGAGCGCGGCAGGCCGCTCGCCGATGGCGATCCCGAGAAGATCCGCGCGATGGAGTTCTTCACATTGCGGGATCGCAACGATATCGAAGACGCGACGATCCAGCGGTTCCTGCCGGAGCTGAAGAAGCTGGTCCACAGCTGAACCCGGAGAAAACAAGAAGGGCGCGCCAATCGGCGCGCCCTTTTGTTTTGTGCATTGAACTGATCGTCGACCGTAGCGGCCGGCCACAGCGGCTCTGGTCGGCTATAGCGGCTCCAGGCGGTATTTCGCGAGCAGGGCTTGTGCCGCATCGACGTCGATCCTTGGCGGCCTTTGGAAGACGGACATGTTGTTGGCACGCGCGATTTCGCGCGCGACCGTCCGCACGGAATGGTAGTGGGGACGGTTCTCGAAGTCGTGGATTGCGATGAACGCTCCCGGTGCGGCGTGCAGCACGCACTGCACGAAGCAGGCCACGCGAAACCGGCCGTCGACGAAATACAGGTCGGCTGTCTTGGCTTCCGGACGCTCCCAGATGCGTTCGTGATAGTCGGGCCAGGAGCTCTCCTTCTCCTTCTCCACCGGGTAACCCCACTCGCGCAGCTTGCCGATATCGACGTGCAGCAGTTGCGGCTGGGTGCTCGCACCGCGCGTGGCGTCGGCGACCTTGGAGAGCCATTCCGAGGAGGAATCGATGGAAATGACCCACTCCTTCTTGGTTTGACAGGCGAGCCAGGTGCTGCCGCCCGACCCGAATTCCAGATAGCGCGTCGAGAGATCCACGAAGCTTTTGAACAATGTCTGTTCCTGACCGTCCATTGCGATGTTCATGGCGGGATCCCTTGGTTTCTGGATTTGTTGCCTGGCGGGCGGTTGCCAATCCACCGTCGGAAGGCGGTCGCGGCTCGTCAAGCCGTGATGAGATCCGGTTGAATCGTCATCGCGCTTCCCGGCTTGCTGTTGGCTATCCACGCCGACGGCTTGGAGAGGCCGGCGATTACTGGTTCAGCCCGACGCGCTCCACCTTGTAGCCGCGCTCAAGGATCGCGCGCCACCAGGGTTGCTCGTCGACATACCAGCGCACTGTCTTGGCGATACCGGTCTCGAAATTCTCCTCGGCGCGCCAGCCGAGCTCGGTCTCGAGCTTGGTGGCGTCGATGGCGTAGCGGCGGTCGTGGCCGGGCCGGTCGGCGACGAAGTTGATCAGCTGGCGCCGCGGGCCTGCCGCAGCCGGCACGACCTCGTCGAGCAGATCGCAGATGCTTTCCACGACGTGCAGGTTGGTGCGCTCGTTGCGGCCGCCGACATTGTAGGTCTCGCCGACCTCGCCGCGCTCTAGCACCAGGGTCAGCGCCTTGGCGTGGTCCTCGACGAACAGCCAGTCGCGGACGTTCTGGCCGTCGCCATAGACCGGCAGCGGCTCGCCGGCGAGCCCCTTGATGATCATGTGCGGGATCAGCTTCTCCGGGAAGTGATAGGGACCGTAATTGTTGGAGCAGTTGGTCACCAGGGTCGGCAGCTCGTAGGTCTCGCGCCAGGCGCGCACCAGATGATCGGATGATGCCTTGCTGGCCGAATAGGGCGAGTTCGGCGCATAGGCCGTGGTCTCGGTGAACAGGCCTTCGTCGCCGAGCGACCCGAACACCTCGTCGGTCGAGATGTGCAGGAAGCGGAACTGGTCGCGTTTCTCGGGCGAGAGCGTGCGCCAGTGGCGCAGCGTCTCCTGCAGGATCGTGAAAGTGCCGACGATGTTGGTCTGGATGAATTCGCCGGGGCCGTCGATCGAACGGTCGACATGGCTCTCCGCCGCAAGATTCATCACCGCATCGGGCTGATACTTCTCGAACAGCCGGCGCAGGACTTGTCCCTCGCAGATGCAGGCCTTTTCGAAGGTGTAGTTCAGGCTCTCGGTCGAGCCGGGCAGGGAGGCCAGGTTCGCCGCATAGGTCAGCTTGTCGATGTTGACGACGCGGGCGTGGGTGTCTCGCAGCAGGTGACGGACCACGGCGGAGCCGATGAAGCCGGCGCCGCCGGTGACGAAGATCGTCGATCCCTTAAACCGCATGTTTGAATACCTCGGCAGTGCGGGGCTGACCCTGGAACGAGCGGTAGACCGACAGCAGATACTCGCCGTAGCTGCTCTTGGCGGTCTTCTGTGCCACCCTCGCGAAGGCTTCCAGCGAGATGTAACCCTGGCGCAGGGCGATCTCCTCGGGGCAGGCGATGCGCAGGCCCTGGCGCTGCTCGAGGATCTGGACGAAATGGCTGGCCTCGACCAGCGAGGAATGGGTGCCGGTGTCGAGCCAGGCGAAGCCGCGGCCGAGCACCTCGACATAGAGGTCGCCGCGCTCGAGATAGGCCTTGTTGACGTCGGTGATCTCGATCTCGCCGCGCGGCGACGGCTTGATGCCGGCGGCGATATCGACCACGTCATTGTCGTAGAAGTAGAGGCCGGTGACGGCGACGTTGGACTTCGGCCGCTTCGGCTTCTCCTCGATCGACAGCGCCCGTCCGGTGCCGTCCAGCTCGATCACGCCGTACTGTTCCGGCGCGTTGACGACGTAGCCGAATACGGTGGCGCCCTTCTTGCGGACCGAGGCGGCCGACAGCATGCTCGGCAGGCCGTGGCCGTAGAAAATGTTATCACCTAACACAAGGGCGACCGAGTCATCGCCGATGAAGTCGCGTCCGACGATGAAGGCGTCGGCGAGGCCCCGCGGGGTCTCCTGGGTGGCATAGGCGAACCGGACGCCCATCTCGCTGCCGTCGCCGAGCAGGCGCTGGAACAGCGGCTTGTCCTGCGGCGTGGAGATGATCAGGATATCGCGGATTCCGCCCAGCATCAGCGTCGACAGCGGATAATAGATCATCGGCTTGTCGAAGACGGGCAGCAGCTGCTTGGAGACGACGGTCGTCACGGGGTAGAGACGCGAGCCGGTGCCACCGGCAAGGATAATGCCTTTCATGGTCCCTCACAGTTTGATTATCAAAACATAACATATAGCGTGCGCCGCACAAGTTTGTTATGAGGTGGAAATTAACATTTCAGGCGCGTCAAACTGGAACAAATGTTAAATGAACGTCATCAAGACCGAGCTTCCTGAAGTTCTGATCGTCGAGCCGAAGCTGTTCGGCGACCAGCGCGGCTTCTTCCTCGAGACCTACCAGTCGCCCCGTTATGCCGAGCACGGCATCACGCGTCCCTTCGTGCAGGACAACATGTCCCGCTCGGCCTATGGGGTGCTGCGCGGGCTGCATCTGCAAAACCCGGTCACTCAGGGCAAGCTCGTCTCGGTGCTGCGCGGCAAGGTGCTGGACGTTGCCGTCGACGTGCGTGTCGGCAGCCCGAACTTCGGCAGGCATGTCGCGGTTGAGTTGAGCGAGGACAACCGCCGTCAGCTATGGGTGCCGCGCGGTTTTGCCCACGGCTTCGTGGTGCTCTCGGAGACCGCCGACTTCTTCTACAAATGCGATGATTTCTACAGCCCCAAGGACGAGCTCTCGATCCGGTGGAACGATCCGGCGATCGGGATCAAATGGGGCGTCGATAAGCCGCAACTGTCGGCCAAGGACGCGGATGCGCCGCTGCTCGCCGACGCCAGCAATCTCCCGACCTATGGACAAATCTGATGCGGATTCTTTTGACGGGAACGCGCGGCCAGGTTGGCAGTGCGCTCAAGCCTCTGCTGGAAGGTCACGGCACCATCATCGCGCCGCCGACCGCGGAGTTCGATCTGTCGAAGCCGGAGACGTTGACGGGCGAGCTCGAGAGACTGAAGCCCGATCTCATCATCAATCCCGCTGCCTACACAGCCGTTGATCGCGCCGAGGACGAGCGCGAGCTCGCGTTCCTGGTCAACGCCAGGGGACCCGAAGCGCTCGCGAAATGGGCCGCAGCGAACCGCGTGCCGCTGGTGCATTTCTCCACGGACTACGTTTTCAACGGTTCAGGCGACCGGTCGTGGCGCGAGGACAGCCCGACCGAACCGTTGTCAGCTTATGGCGCAAGCAAGCTTGCCGGCGATCTCGCGATCCAGGCGGCCGGCGGGGCGCATCTGATCGCGCGCACCTCGTGGGTCTATGCCGCAAAGGGCACGAATTTCCTGCGCACCATCGCGCGGCTCGCCGGCGAGCGTAAGGAGCTGCGGATCGTGGCCGATCAAATCGGCGCGCCGACGACGGCACAAGCGATTGCGAGCGCGGTCGCCGGGATCGTGCTGCCGAACATCGCCACGCTGCACGATCAGCTCGCGCGCAGGGGCGGTGTCGTCAATCTCGTTTGCGCCGGCGAAACCAGCTGGCACGGCTTTGCAACCGCCATTGTCGGCGGGCTGAGGTCGCGCGGCGTCACGCTGGCGGTCGACAACATCGTTCCGATTGCGACGGCCGATTTCCCGACCAAAGCGGTCCGTCCGGGCAATTCACGGTTGGATCTGACGCGGCTCAAGACGCAGTTCGGGGTCGCGATGCCGACGTGGCAGGAAGCGCTCGCACGCGAGCTGGACGTATTCGTCCAGCTCGGCGCGCCCGCCCACGCCTAGAGCCCAAAGTGCGGTGCGGGTTTCCTGCGGCAAATGCCAGGCGTTTGCGCTGAGTTGATCGTGAGACAACAAGCAAAAGCGCGATGAGGATTCAACCTCATCGCGCTTCGGAATTACACGGCGCCGGCACCGCCGCTTAGCGCGGCCGGCCGATGCTGTCGTAGGTGAAGCCGTGCGCGGCCATCTCGTCCGGTCGGTAGATGTTGCGCAGGTCGACGACGACCGGATGCTTCATTTCCTGCTTGATGCGCTTCAGATCGAGCGCGCGGAACTGGCGCCACTCGGTCACGATCACCAGCGCATCCGCCTGGCGGGCGCATTCATAGGCGTCCTTGCAGTACTCGATCTCGGGCAATTCCTTGCGCGCCTGCTCCATGCCGACCGGATCGTAGGCGCGAACCTTGGCACCGAAGTCGATCAGGCCGTTGATCAGCGGGATCGACGGTGCCTCGCGCATGTCGTCGGTATCGGGCTTGAAGGTCAGGCCGAGCACGCCGATCGTCTTGCCGCGCAGCTCGCCGCCGAGCACGTTGGCGACCTTGCGCGCCATCGCGCGCTTGCGGTTATCGTTCGCGGTCAGCGTGGCTTCGACGATCTTCAGCTGGACGTCGTGATCGAGCGCCGTCTTGAACAAGGCGCGGGTATCCTTCGGGAAGCACGAGCCGCCATAGCCTGCGCCGGCATGCAGGAACTTGGTTCCGATCCGGTTGTCGAGCCCGATGCCGCGCGCGACTTCCTGCACATTCGCCCCGACCTTTTCGGAGAGATCGGCGATTTCGTTGATGAACGTGATCTTGGTGGCGAGGAAGGCATTTGCGGCGTATTTGATCAATTCCGCCGTGCGTCGTGCGGTATAGAGGATCGGCGCCTGGTTCAGGTAGAGCGGGCGATAGACTTCGCCCATCACCCTCTTGGCCCGATCGTCCTCGGTGCCGACGACGATCCGGTCGGGATGGCGAAAATCCTGGATCGCGGCGCCTTCGCGCAGGAATTCGGGGTTCGAAGCAACCGCGAAATCCGCGTCGGGACGGGTCTCGCGGATCAGGCGTTCCACCTCGTCGCCGGTGCCGACGGGCACGGTCGACTTTGTCACCACCACGGTGAACTTCTTCAGTGCTGCGCCGATCTCCTTGGCGGCAGCATAGACGTAGCTCAGGTCCGCGTGGCCGTCGCCGCGCCGCGAGGGTGTTCCCACCGCGATGAAGACGGCATCGGCGTCGCCGACGGCGCCCGCGAGCTCCGTCGTGAAGGTCAGCCGGCCGGCGGCGGCATTGGTCTCGACGAGCTTATCGAGGTCGGTTTCGTAGATCGGGATCTTGCCCCGCTTCAGGGCTTCGATCTTGCCGGCGTCCTTGTCGACACAAACGACCTGATGGCCGAAATCGGCAAAACACGCCCCGGATACGAGACCTACATATCCCGTTCCAACCATTGCAATCTTCATGAATCCGCTCGTCGATCAGTGTGGAGAGGAGGAGTTAGCACTAGCACAATTGGCGCCGATAACGCCAAGTTTTATAACGTATCGTTTGTGTTGGAGCTCGGCGGCTTTTTGTGCAAACGGTGATCGCCTCAGTGCAGGTGAGTGCTCGCTAATCACCTTGGGCGCGCCATGGACACATTCTCAACTTGAAATCGACCGACAATCGAGCCGCCGTTTGAGGGGTGGACATGAGCACGAAGACGATAGGCAAGCAGAGGCCCTCAGGAGCTGAATACGCGTCGTTGCAGACGCAATTCTCCAGATACGATCGCACCACGTTTTCTGGATTTGTTTATGACCGCGCCGATCCGACCCGACGCTACGCCGTCGAACTGCTGGTCGACGGCGAGCCATACATGTCATCATTGTGTGACGAGTTTGTAACAGAGCTTGCCGATGCCGGAATCGGCGACGGTCGATTTGGCTTTACGTTCAACGTGCAGGATGAGGTCAGCTCGAACGCTGCGATCATCGAGGCAAGACTGGCAAATATCGGAAGTCCCGTCGGTGCTCCGATTCGCTGCGATGTCGCTGCACCGGAAGCGCAGTGGCACCGAATCGGCGATATCAAATGGGCCGGAGGCTTGCGCTTCGAGGGTTGGCTCTCGCAGGACGTCGATGAGGACATCGAGATCCTGATCGCGCAACGGCCGGTGATGACCGTGAAGCCGACCGGGTGGACCAACGTGGCGCGGGGCAGCGAGTTCGGGGTCGGCCGCCGGATCGATTTTCATCTGCCCGAGCATTTTGCCGATGGTCGCGTGCGTGGGCTGTCGGCGCGGACAATTTCGGGACGGAGCCTGAACTCGGAGCCGGTCGCATTCGTCGCTTTCGAGCGCGGCCTGGAGCAGACCATCGCGGATCTCGGACGCTGGGATAGCGAGCGGCTGCGCGGGCAATTGTTCGATCAGCTTTTGCCTGCCTCGGTGCCGTTCCACACCTATCGCAGCTGGAAAGAGCGCTTCTCGCCGACAACACCGTCTGACGTTCCATCCGAGGCAGCGGTCGTCCTGATCGGGGATGCCAGGGTGGACGAGAGCATCGAGAGCTTGGAGGCCCAGCGGCACGCGGCCTGGTCGGCGGTGTCTCTGCCGGCGCGGGGGTTCAGTCGGTTCGATTCCGGTGCTGCGCGCGAGTTCGTCGACGGCGATGCCGCCAATAGCGCGTTCTTCGTCTTCTGCCTGAGCGGGACGATCCTGGCGGAAGATGCCTTGCAGCGCTTCGCCGATGTGTTCGCGTCCGAGCCCGGCTGCGATCTCGTCTATGGCGACGTCGAGGTCGCGGCCGGCGCCGGCGCGGTCTGGCCGCTGGCGTTCTCGGCGTTCGATCGCGAACGTACGCTCGAGCAGGGCTATGGCGCGTATTGCTTTGCGGTGCGCCGGGAACGTGCGGTGGAAGCGCTGCGATCGGCGACGTCGCTCTACGACATCTTCATTGGCTGCGTGGATGCCGAGCGTACCTATCATCTCCCGGGATCGGTTGCGGCGTTGCCGCGAATTGATGCGTCCGTCGCAACCGCGGAGCTGGTCGCTGCAAGCCAAGCGTATTTTGCCAGGACTGGCGTCGAGGCGAATGTCGAGCCGCGGAAAGCGGGGCTTCTTCCAGCTGTGCGGGTCAAGCGCGCGGTCGATTGGAACGAGCGCACCACCATCATCATCCCGACCAGAAACCGCGCCGAACTCCTCAAGCGCTGTGTCGAGACGGTCCTGCCGGCCGCACATGAGACCAACGCCCGGATTCTCGTCGTCGACAACAGCTCGAGCGAGCCGGAAGCGCTGGACTATCTCGAGGGTCTTTCGGCGGACGACATCGACGTCATTTCGGTCGAGGGTCCCTTCAACTTCGCAGCCATCAATAACGCCGCCGTCGATTGCGTCGACACGGAGAACATCTGTTTCCTCAACAACGACGTCCAGGCGCTCGACGACGGCTGGCTGGCGGAGATGCTGTGGCGGCTGTCCGCTCCCGACGTCGGAGCCGTCGGCGCAAAGCTGCTCTGGCCGAGCAGCGTCGTGCAGCATGGCGGGGTGGTGCTGGGCGCCAATTTCTCGGCTGCGCATGCCTTCAACGACCGGATGGATGGTGATCCCGGCTACGGCGATCTGCTCCAGGTGGCGCACGAATGTTCGGCGGTGACGGCCGCGTGCCTCTTGATGCGCAAGCGCGATTTCGTGGCCGTCGGCGGCATGGATGAGGTCCGCTTTCCGATCAGTTTCAACGATATCGATCTCTGCCTGAAGCTGCGTCAGATCGGAAAGCGGATCGTATTCACGCCGGACGCGAAGCTCGTTCACCTGGAGTCGGCAAGCCGGGGCCGCGATTCCGCGCCGGACCGCAAGGCACGCTTCGGGCGCGAGCTGGCGATGCTGCGCGCGAAGTGGGGCGAGGTGCTGCTCGACGATCCCTATTACAGCCCGCTGCTCGGGCTGGACTCGACGCCGTTCTCCTCGCTCGGATGGCCGCCGCGGTCATGGAAGCCGCGCGCCAACCTCCCGCCTGTGCCGACTGCTCCTCCGATCGGGATGTAGCTGCACATCCTCGACCACCCAGTCGAGGACAGCGGCAACCGTTTCATCGGCGTCAAAGCCGGGCTGCAGCTTCAGGTCGGTCTTTCGGCTACGTCCCGACGGTGTCGGAAGCCATTCCGTCGCGGCGGCCGGCAATCCGGTCGCCAGCAGCGCGTCGACCAGCGGATGCCCGAATGCCGGTTCGCCGATGTCGAGCACCAGTTTCGTGATGCCGTGACCTGCGATGAGTGTCGCGACGTCGTCGACGGCGATTTCGCCGGTGACCATCACATTCGTCCGCTGCATCAGCTTGAGGTCGTCGAGGGTGGTGCCGAGCACGATGATCTCGGCGTCTGCATGGGCGTTGGCGATTTGATCGCTGAGCGCTCTCACGAAGCGAGATTCCGCCGCGCTGCCGCGCAGCGCGAGCAGGCCAACACGCGCCGGGCCGCTCGCCGCAGGATGCCGCGCCGGCCGCACCAGTGGGTCACTCGGCCTGACCACTTGCAGGCCGAGAACCGAGACCGAAAAGGCCGCGCCGTCTTCGCCGATCGCAATCACGCCTCGGGCCCTTTCGACGAGACCCGTCCAGTCCGGATGGAGGCCGGATCCAATCGCGGCGCGCTCGGCAAGTCTGGTGTCGGTGATCAGGAGCTCGTAGGCGAAATGTTGCGTGAGCTGCACGAGACATGCGCCGGGGATGCGGTTCGGTTCCGAAATTTCGAGCGAGCGGATTCGGAGATCGGTGAGAAGCCTCAGAAAGGCCTCGCGGCCCTCGGGCGTCGCAACGTCGAGTGCGATCGACTGCGGGGCTCCGCCATCCGGAGCAAAGATCGCAGCCAGCTGGCGTCGTCCCTCGGTGCGGAAGTGAACGATCAGCCCGCGCTTGTCGTCCGCCGCGAGCTGCCGGCACCGCCTGATGGCAATCTCGCGGCCAACGGCGGAGCCGCAGAGGATGACATGCGGGCTGGCGGCGCGCTGATCGTTGGACAGCAGCTTGAGCTCAAGCGCCGCGCGGCAATCGCGGAGCGGATCGGCAAGCAGGAACGCCGCGCACTCCGTCGCATAGCGCCGGTAGCGGTGCTCGAGCACGCGAAGATTGCGCAGCACCAGCGAACGCTTCTCGCCGAGAAACGAGCGCGAACCTTCGTGTCCGACAAAGACCGACGGGATGCACACATTGCGGAAACCGGCCTCAGCGGCGCGCAGACAGAAGTCGACGTCTTCAAGATAGCCGCGATAGAAGTCGTCGGAGAGCTCATGCACGGCGTCGAGGCATTCGCGGGTGATGTAGAGGCAGAACCCGATGCCGTTGGGAATGTCGATGGCGATCCCGGAATTTGCCGTGCCGGCAAGCTCGTCCAGCAATTCCAGCTCGTCGGGCGAGGGCAGGGGGTTCGACCGGTTCGGGATTGGAAAGCTGGTATATTCGCCGTTGTTCGAGAGCGGGGTCGCCGTGCCCACGCCCGGCGTCGATTGCACGGCGCTCCGCAGGCGTTGCAGCGCGTATTTCGGCACCGTCGTATCGGAGTTCAACAGCACGACGTCGCCGGTATCCGTCTCGGCGAGCGCCCGGTTGACCGCGCCGACAAAGCCCAGATTGTGCGCGTTGGTCAGGAGCCGGATGCGCTGCTCGGAAGCCAGTTCGCCGAGCAGGCGCTTGATGTCGGGCTCGGGCGACGCGTCGTCGACGGCAACGATGGTCGCGCCCGGCGTGCAGCCCACGGCCGTCAATGCGCTCTCGATGCAGGCGCGCGTCGCGGCCAGATCCCGGTACACCGGGATGATGATGGTGAGCGGCGGAGTTTCGCCGCTTCCGGCGCGAGGCGCCCGTTGTGGCGCGTCGCGGCGATCCGGCGCGCGGTTGGCCGGGAGCTGAATGCTCGCGATGACGCGGCCAGCTTGAGCGATCTCGAGGCGTTGCGAGGTCGCGGACGCCGGCCGCATCAGGCGGAAGCTCGCAGCACGTCGCCCATTGAGCGCAAACCTGTGACGAGGATCGGCGGGAAGCTGGACGGTGCTGGATTGATCCGCTTGCGCCAGTGAAAGGTGTGGATCGTCAGCGCCTCGCCACGTCACCCATCCCTTCACCTCTTCATCGAGGAAGTCGATACGGGCGCAGCTGTCCTGACCGTTCTGCTCGAGCAGCAGGAGCGCGCTCCGGACTGAATCCGGATCGTCATCGCGCCGCGCGACGCTTCGCGCGGCTTCGATCTGCGCAAGGCCGTCGCCCCAAGCCATCATTCGCCGCGCGGCGGCAAGATCGTCCGGCTCGAGCTCGAGCGCCTTGGTTACGCTGGCGACCGCCGCTTCCTTGAGATCGAGGCGAAACAGCGCTTCTGCGCGCAGCAAATAGGCGCGGGCGCCCGGATGCGGCAGGATCCGGCAGCGGCGGTCGGCGAGCGCGAACGCGCGACGGAAATCACGTGCCTCGAGCGCGCTGACAGCGGCCCGCTCGAGATCGACGTGGTGGAGTGTTCTGGACGTAAAGGCGATCCTGCGCGCGTCGGCGGTCAAATGACGCCCTTGTCTGCCCGCATGGTTAGCCCGCCGTCTTGACGGCGCTCTGCCGGCTCCGGAATACGCGTACTCGTCCCTCGAGGCGCGGTGCCTCCTGGCGCGGCATCGGGGGGGCGGGCTCGACGCGCATCGGCTGCCGGGGCGCGAGGGGCGCTGCCTGCGCCCGGTGCTCTTCGAGACTGAGCTTGAGGCCCACCAGGGGTTCCCGGCCTGAGGGGCCCGATACCACGATCCGGTTCCCGGTTACGCGCAAGGCGGGAGCCCCGAGAAAGATGGTTTCGGCGGCGATGGCGTAGCGATCCGCGCCGGGGCCGGTGGCTTCCAGCGAGAACCCGGTGATGGCCAGCGCGCGTCCCCGGGTTCCGGCAAAGGTTCCGAGCGGAACGAACTGGTTGTCGCCGCGCTGCGGCCGGGCGAACTTGACCGCATATTGCAGGTTGAGATCGTACGGCTTGTTCGGCCATTCGAGCGAAATTCCCTCGATTCGGGCCGGCGCGGCCGGTCCGGCGATCCATGTATTCGGGCCGACCGTCACGTCACCCAGACCCGCGACATGCGCGAGCAGCTTGAGGTCGCTCAGTTCCTCAGCGTCGGCCTCGTAGGCGTCGAACGGCCGGCCGGCCGGCTGACCGATCGGCTGCACGGCCGGTTGGCCGACCGGTTGTCCTTGGCTCAGCGGTTCGATCTTGATATTGGCGGCGGTCGAGCCCCCGGCGCGCCCCGCCGTGACCTCGACGATCAGGCGGCTGGGCCGGGCCACCGACACGACCAGCGCGGTCTCGGGCGCAAACAGGGTTCCATTGGCCGCATCGGGCCCGGTAATGATGTTACAATTGTTAAGGCTTGTGCGATCCGCATAGACGCGCACCACCGGAGGTGATGTCCTGTCCTCCGCGCCATTGTAGCGAACCAGGAAAAGACCCCGTGCCAGGTCAATGGTTTTCTGCTGAATCTGTTCGTTCATGGTCGCCTGCGAGCCTAACGGAATGGGTCGATATGTTTCCAACAGTGTGCCCCAAAAATTGGTGTGATAGAAGGGGGCTTAATGTTAATCCGGTGAGATAGTTCGCACGTGCATATCGAAGACACCCTGCCGGTCATGATATCGAGCATGACCCCAACCGAAGACCGCGCGGCCGGGGGGCGCGCCCGCCCGCCAATGAACGTCCTCTTCGTCCACAACAACTTTCCAGCCCAGTACCGCCATATTGCGCGTGCGCTCGCGGAGCAGCCCGGAAACAAGGTCGTTGCGGTCGGTTCATCGACCGCGAGCACGACGCGGGATATCCGGCTGCTGAAATATTCGACGACCAAGTCGGATTCCGCGATGGTCCATCCCTTTGCCCGCCGTTTCGATGTCGAGGCGCGGCGTGCCGAAGAGGTCCTGTATGCGCTGTCGTCGCTGTCGGGGCAGGGCTTCGTGCCCGACCTGATCTTCGCGCATCCCGGTTGGGGGGAGACGCTGCCGCTGCGCACGATGTTTCCGAAAGCGCGGATCATCCTCTATTGCGAATTCTACTACGGCGCCGAGGGCAGGGACGTCGGCTTCGATCCCGAGTTTCCGATGACGGGGCTCGACGGCAATGTCGCACTCCATCTGAAGAATGCGACGACGCTGCTGGCGCTCACGGAATGCGATTCCGGCGTTTCGCCGACGCCGTGGCAGAGGTCGACCTTTCCCCGCGAGTTTCAGAGCAAGATCGAGGTCATCCACGAGGGCGTCGACACCGACGAGGTGAAGCCCAATCCGGTCGCTAGGTTTCAGCTTCCGAACGGCGCGACGCTGTCGGCGGACGACGAGGTGATCACCTACGTCTCGCGCAATCTGGAGCCGGTGCGCGGATTCCATGTCTTCATGCGATCGCTGCCGAGGATATTGGCCGCACGGCCGAATGCGCAGGTGGTGATCGTCGGCGGCAGCGGGACATCCTACGGCGCGAATCCGCCCAAGGGTTCGAGCTGGAAGTCGATGTTCCTCGACGAAATCAGGTCGGACATCGATCTGCGCCGCGTGCATTTCCTTGGCCGGATTCCCCGGGAGCAGTATCTCGCGTTGCTGCAGATCTCATCGGTGCACGTCTATCTGACCTATCCCTTCGTGCTGTCATGGTCGCTGCTGGAGGCCATGAGTGCGGGATGCGCGGTGGTGGCATCCGACACGGCTCCGCTTCGCGATATCATCTCGGACGGCAACGGCCTGCTGGCGCCGTTTTTTGATACTGATGCGTTGTCGGATCAGGTCGTCTCGGTGCTGTCACGGCCGAAAGCCTTCAAGAAGATGCGGATGAAGGCGAGGAGCTTTGTGCGAGACAATTACGACGCAAAGCGGGTCTGTCTGCCCCGGATGCTGACTCTCGTCGATGAAGGTGTCCTCCCGCGCACGCACGGGGGATAACGCCAGGAGCTAGCGATGCCGCTTGTCATCTCGGTTGCCCAGCGCAAGGGCGGGGTCGGAAAGACGACTCTTGCGGTCTTGCTGGCTGCAGAACTGGATCGGCGTACGGGCTTGGTCGGACTGGTCGACGCCGACTCCCAGGCGTCCGCCTGTCACTGGGCCGAGCCCGGCAATTTGTCGTTCCCCGTCTACCAGCTTGATCCGGAAACCCGGCCAGTTGCCGAATGGGCCAGGCTGATGCGCCAGATTCCGCATCAGATCATCGTCGTGGATTCCGCGCCCAACGACCGGGTGCTGGGCGCCGTGCTCGCGGTCGCCAATATCGTGCTGATGCCCTGTACGCCGTCGGGCCTCGACATCGAGGCCACCGCGCGGACCATCGACATCGTGCGGGAGGTGCGTGCAGCGCGGCGAACCGCGCTCCGTGCCATGATCGTGCCGAACCGCGTCGACCAGCGCACGCTCGAGGGTCAGCAGCTGATCGAGGAGCTGGATACGCTCGACGAGGAGATCGGGCCGATGATCGGAAGCCGCTCGGCCTATGTTCGCGCCGTCGCGCTGGGACAATCGGTTGCCGATTTCGCCAGCGGTACGCCCGCGGATATCGAGATCAAGACGCTCGCCGATCTCGTCATGAGCTGGTGCGGGATCGCACCCCGACAGCGCGTGACGGTCTAGATTCAACTGAGCGCTCCGGCTGCTCCACATCAGGCTAACCATGCCTGCATGGCAACAAGAAATCCTGCGCCGCAGCTTCCGCTTCATCTGACGGCGGCGTCCTCCGAAACTGCAGGAGAACTGGCCCGGAAGCGCGATGGAGTCGCGATTCGTCGACCGGCACGTGCGTTATCGTTCGGCAACCGAAAGGCTTGCCGGCGCGGACCTTGTTTGGTTAACGGACTGCTCGCGCGCCTCTCGGCATTTGAGGCAAATGCCGCTGCGCGCCTGAGCCTAAGCTCAAGATATTTCGCGTACATGCTTCCCCTCACTGTGGGGAGTGAAGAATGTACAACGTCAAGAGAGTGATGGCCCTGCTTCTGGCCATCGTCGCACTCGGGACCAGCGCGCAGCAAACGCAGGCTGCAATGATCGGCTCGCCGCTGCCGCTGCGCGGCATGGTCGAGAAGATCCGCTTCAGCGAGCCGATGCTGGCGCCGATGGCCTACGTCATGTTCTGCATGCGCTATGCCGACGAATGCAAGCCGAAGCCGCGCGCCCGCATGGTGTTCCGCGGCGGCGCCACACGTCTGACCAAGCAGCGCATGGCCGACCTGATCGAGGTCAATGCCTCGGTCAATCGCAGCATCGCGCCACAGCGCAACGAGCGCGGCCTCGCCGGCGAGGAATGGCTGATCAATCCGGCACGCGGCGATTGCAACGACTATGCCGTCAGCAAGCGCCACGAGCTGCTGGCGCGCGGCTGGCCGATGCGCAACCTGTTGCTGAGCGAGGTGGTGACCTCCTGGGGCGAGCATCATCTGGTGCTGGTGGTCCGCGCCCAGGGCGGCGATGTCGTGCTCGACAATCTGAACGCGCAGATCCGCAACTGGTCGCAGGCGCGCTATCGCTGGGTCAGGATGCAGACCCCGGCGAGCCCCGATCGCTGGGCCGCCCTCGCACAGGCCGGCGCCTGACATCTGAGTTAGCCGACGCGCCGCCGGGGGCGCGTTAGCCGTCGCTGCGGCGGTAAATCCGTTCGGTCTTAACGCTATTCCCATCGTCATTTTGCCGCGCCGGACGGAATGTCGTACCCATCATTGCGTTTGTTGAGGCGCGGGATTGGTCCGCGCAGGGACGGCATTTTCAATGGCGAGCAGGGGTTCGATCCTCATCACGGGCGGCGCGGGATACATCGGATCCCATTGCGCCAAGGCGGTCGCCGAGGCCGGGTTTCTCCCGGTCGTCTATGACAACCTCTCCACCGGCCACCGCAACTTCGTGCAATGGGGACCGCTCGTGACCGGCGACGTCGCCGATCACGACAAGATCGCCGCCACCGTCCGCGAGCACGATGCGCTGGCCGTGATGCACTTCGCCGCGTTCAGCGCGGTCGGCGAGTCGGTCGCGGATCCGCAGAAATACTTTGGCAATAACGTTGCCGGCACGCTCGGCCTGCTGCGCGGCATGCGCGAGGCAGGCTGCGATCGCCTGGTGTTTTCCAGCACCGGCGCCGTCTATGGCAATGCCGGGCGCGATCCCATTCCCGAGAGCGCCGCGGGGCCGACCGTCAATCCCTATGGCCGCTCCAAATTCATGATCGAGCAGATGCTCGATGATTATCGCGCCGCCTATCAGTTCAAATCGGTCTGCCTGCGCTACTTCAACGCCTGCGGCGCCGATGCATCCGGCACTATCGGCGAGCTCCGCGATCCCGAGACGCATTTGATTCCGCGCGCGCTGATGGCGCTGCTCGGGCACGTGCCGGACTTTGCGATCTTCGGCGAAGATTATGAGACGCCTGACGGCACCGCGGTGCGCGACTACATCCATGTCGACGATCTCGCCGCCGCCCATATTGCAGCACTCGAGCTGCTGTTGAAGGGGAGCGCCGGCGGTGTGTTCAACCTCGGCACCGGCACTGGCTATTCGGTGCGCGAGGTGCTCGACGCGATCCGCGCCGAGACCGGTGAAGCGGTGCCGAGCGTGGTGCGCGAACGCAGGTCCGGCGATCCGCCGATCCTGGTCGCCGATCCCGCCAGGTCGCAAAGCGGCCTCGGATTCAAGGCGAGCCGGTCGGATCTCGGCTACATCATTCGCTCGGCCTGGGCGTGGCACCAGAAGGCGCATCCGCGCCGGCGATAGGGCATGATCCGGAAACGTGCGAAGCGGCTTTCCGCTGCGACAAACGCGGAACGCGCTTGCGCGGAGATCATGCTCAAAAATGGCGGAAGACTAAGCCGCGTCCGTGCGCGAACTCAACCGCCCGAACTGGCTGCGCAGCACCAGCAGGATGAGGTGACCTGTGCCGATGCCGGCAAGACCTCCCGCCACCTTGACGATCGCGTCAAGCAGGCGGCCGTGACGGTCCGGTGTCAGCAGTTGCATCGCTTCGAGTGTGAACGAGCTGAAGACGACAAAGAGCACGATCAGCGCGGTGCGCCGCGGGTAACCCAACACAAAGGCCGTTGCCATCACTGCATATGCGGCGAAGCGCTCGGTCTGAGGGGGGAAAAACGACGGACGGTCCTGGATCGGCGACAGCGTCACGAAGGCGATAAAGGCAAGCGCAAGCCAGCCCGCAATCACGCCGAACCTCCGCATCTTTGAAACATCCAACAAAGTATTCCCGGTCCTGTGCCGCAGACGGCCCCCGGCTGGATTAGCGCATCACTCGTGCCAGCGACATGGAAATGGTCGCCGAAGGTTAACTTGCCGGCCGACTGTGACCGACACGACGCGTCGTCCTGTGCCAATGATAGGGTATTTTAATACCTCGAGCTGAAACTCAGTCCCACCTGGTGCGCATCTCTCTGCGGGAACCCGTTGCGCTTGCGCGGGTTCCCGTGATGGTGCACCTGACGAAAAAATAAGATTTCGCTTGCGGCTCCATTCATAGGCCGTTCACGGCCGGGAGCCTCATTTGATGCCGGAATATCGCAATGCTCACTCTCGGAGGCTAAAGTGCGTCTGCTCGTCGTTGAGGATGACCCGGATCTGAACCGCCAGCTCACCACCGCCCTGACGGACGCCGGCTATGTGGTCGATCGCGCGTTCGACGGCGAGGAGGGGCATTTCCTGGGCGATAGCGAGCCCTACGACGCGGTCGTGCTGGATATCGGCTTGCCTAAGATGGACGGTATCTCGGTGTTGGAGGCCTGGCGCCGCAACAAGCGGGTGATGCCGGTGCTGATTCTCACCGCGCGCGACCGCTGGAGCGACAAGGTTCAGGGCTTCGATGCCGGCGCCGATGACTATGTCGCCAAGCCGTTCCATCTCGAGGAGGTGCTGGCGCGGATCCGCGCGCTGCTGCGCCGCGCCACCGGGCATGCCCAGGTCGAGCTGATCTGCGGGCCGGTGGCGCTGAATACCCGCACCAAGCGGGTCACCGTCAACGGCAACCCGATCAAGCTGACCTCGCACGAGTACAATTTGCTCGACTATCTGATGCACCACACCGGGCGTGTGGTCTCGCGCACCGAGCTGGTCGAGCATCTCTACGACCAGGACTTCGATCGCGACTCCAACACCATCGAGGTGTTCGTCGGCCGCATCCGCAAGAAGCTGGAAGTCGATATTATCCAGACTGTTCGGGGCCTCGGCTACATGCTGTCGCCGCCGACTTAGAGCGTTTGTTGAACGGACCGGTCGGGTGAAGTAACCGCGACCAAACAACAGGATGAGAGCATGTCCTACTCCATCGGATCATGCTCTTAGAGCGCTTGATCGGCGTACACGGGCATTGGCATGATCCGCGCCGGGAGAACTGGATTCGCCAATGTTTGAATCCCTGACGTCGGTTGCCGCTGACACGCCGTTCGAGCCCGTGCTCTGATGGGCGGCAGCTCGCTTGCGACCCGCCTGTTCGTCTCGGCGACCGCCTGGGTGGTGGTGATCCTGGCGATCACGGGCGTCATCCTGTCGTCGGTCTATCGCGACGCGACCGAGCGCGCCTTCGACCGGCGCCTCAACCTTTACCTGCGCACCCTGATCGCCGAAGTGGCGACGCCGGACGAGCCGGCGGATCGCCAGTTCCAGTCGCTCGGCGAGCCGCTGTTCGACCTGCCGCTATCAGGCTGGTACTGGCAGATCACCCGCACCGATACTGAAAAGGGCGAGACCCGCGCCTCGCGCTCGCTGTGGGACAAGAAGCTGCCGAAGCTCGAGGAGCACGGTGCCGAGCTGACCGCCGCCGGCGTTCGCCTCGGCTATGTCGACGGACCCGAGGGCCAGAGCCTGCGCGTGGTGGAGCGGCCGGTCGATCTCGGCGCCGACGGCAAGTTCCTGGTCAGCGTCGCCGGCGACGCCACCGAGATCTTCGATGAGACCCGCAGCTTCGACTATTATCTCGGCGGCACCTTCGCCGCCCTCGGCATCGTGCTGCTGCTGACCACGATCTTCCAGGTACGCTATGGCCTCGCGCCGCTCAAGCGCATATCGGATTCGATTGCCGATATCCGCTCCGGCCGCGCCGAGCGCCTCGAAGGCCGGTTTCCGGTCGAGATCGCGCCGCTCGCGCGCGAGACCAACGCGCTGATCGACGCCAACCGGGAGATCGTCGAGCGCTCGCGCACCCATGTCGGCAACCTCGCCCATGCGATCAAGACGCCGCTGTCGGTAATCGTGAACGAAGCGGGCGCGCATGCCGGCGATCCCTTTGCCAGCAAGGTGCTGGAACAGGCCGACCTGATGCGCGACCAGGTTGCGCATCACCTCGAGCGTGCGCGGATCGCCGCTCGGGCCACCATCGTCAGCACCATCACCGACGTCGCGCCTGTCATCGAGGCGCTGCGCCGGACCATGGAGAAGATCCACAGGGATCGCGACCTCGCGATCGAGGCGAAGGCCGACCCGGCGGCGCGGTTTCGCGGCGAGCGGCAGGACCTCGAGGAGATGGTCGGCAACCTCGTCGACAACGCCTGCAAATGGGCGGCTTCTCAGGTGTTCATCGAGGTCAGCGTGGTCCCGCCGGAGGCGTCGGGCGCGGGTCCCAGGCTGCGCATTGTGGTCGACGACGACGGGCGCGGCCTGTCGGAGGCCGAGCGCGCCCAGGTGGCGCGGCGCGGCCAGCGGCTCGACGAATCGAAACCCGGCTCGGGGCTCGGCCTGTCGATCGTGACCGATCTCGCCGGCCTCTATGGCGGCAAGCTCGCCCTGAACGACGCGCCGATCGGCGGTTTGCGGGCCGAGCTCATGCTGCCGGCGGTGTAGACCGGGATGAAATTGGATTGAAGCACAACGGCCACGAACACTTTCACCTCTCCCCGACGGGGAGAGGTCGATTTGCGCAGCAAATCGGGTGAGGGCCCGCGGTGCTAACGAGAGACCGAAATCCCTCACCCGGCGCTACGCGTCGACCTCTCCCAAGGGAAAGGTGAGCCTCCGTTGCCGCTCCAGTTCAACCTAATGGTAGGCTCGACGCCGCTATTATTCCTAAACGCGTTCTTAACGCGCCGACCTCTATCATCGCGGGCGGACGGGCTGCGGCGGTTGCCGGGCACCTAGCTTTCACGACCGGGCATGAGCCAGAAATCGACCGAGCGGCTGAGGGATTATCTCGCGCAGCTTCCGCCGCAATCGCAGGCGCTGCTGATGCGGGAGCTGGAGCGTGCCGTCGAACGCGGCGATGATGTCGCGATCGCCAATCTGGTCCTGGAGCAGCTGCGCAAGATCGTGCGCGGGGTCGAGCAGGACGAGCAGATCCAGCCGCGCAGCGACGATCCGGCGCGGCTGTTGTTCCGGCCGCTCGAGCCGTTCCTTGCCGAGACCAATTTCCCGACCCGAGCCGGCCAGCTCCGGCGTGCCTCGCTGCTGCCGATCTGGCAGTGGCTGGCCCGCGAGGGCGCGCCCGAGGCCGCCCGCGAATTCGAGACGGCACTGGCGGCTGCCTCGGAGAGCGGCCCGATGGAGATCGCCGCGCGCAAGTTCCAGCTTGCGGCTGCGGAAGCCATCCTCAAGGTCGCGGGGCCGACCCAGGACGACCGTCAGCGCGCGCTGTCACGCGTGGGCCCGCCGAGCGTTGTCGAGGACCTGCTGCCGATCGGCCTCGTCCTGCAGGCCCGCGAGGCCCTGGAAACCCTGGGCAGCCGGCTGCCGAGCCAGATCAGGGTGTTTTCCGATTCCCAGATCGCCTCGGCGATGGAGGCGCTCAAGCTGCCGTCGCTGCAGACGCCGCAGCTGCTGCCGTTCGCATTGTCATTGATCGCGCAGCGGCTCGCCGCGCCATGGCAGATCATCCGCCTCGCGATCAAGATGGCGGCCTCCGACGACGAGCTGCGGGTCGCGGCAACGCCGTACGGCATCGCCGTCACCATCGCGCTGCATGACCTGTCGTTCGTCGCGGCCTGCCTGCGCACCGACATCAGGCGCGGGCATTTCGATTATGTCGGCGAGCAGCTCAAGACCCTGCATGACGGCGTCCGTGGCCTGCGCACCGAGCTCGACCTGCGCAACGATTCCACCTGGGGCCGCCAGCTCACCTCGGTGCGTGCCGATACCTCCAACGCGCTGCAATCGGAGATCGACAGCGTGCCGGGGCGGGTCCGCCGCATCCTTCGCCAGCGTGCCGACAAGGACATTACGGCCGGCGCCAAGATCGATGCATCCGAGGTCGAGGACGCCGCCGCCCTGATCGATTTTGTCGCGGTGTGCCGCACCTATGCCAGCGAGCTCGCCATCAACGAGGTGACGCTGCGGACCTTCTCGGACCTGCAACATTATGTCGAGCAGTCGACCGAGGGGCTGGTGGCGTCGCTGCGCGGCGGCGACGCTCGGGTCCGCGCGTTCCGGCAGCAGCAGGTCAAGGCCGCGATCCGCTTCTGCGAGGTGCTGTTCGGCCACGACTACGCCTCGCTGATGAACCGGGCGGCGGAGAATGCCGTAACCGGCGAGCGGAAATCGTCGCGGGCGGGGTAGCGGGATAGCGGACGATAACAATGGCCGACGAACTGGGAATTGCGGTGACGGCACAGAGCCGCCATCGCCAAGGGCGGTCTGCGCGCGGCGATTGCCACGCTGCATGACATGGTGGGGAGACCGGGGATCACGACACGGGCGAGGCGAGCCATGCCGTGTGATGCACGCCGCGGGCGTGGTCAGTCAATTGAGTGCACTGTCACCGGAATTCTTCCGAGATAAGATTTAGACGCACGGTGCCACAATGAAACAACCTCAATTCTACGTAGACTTCAACGAATTGATTGAGGATGATCTTGTCGCTCTATCGGCAAGCGACGAGAAGCTCTCTTCAACGGGTGAGACCGTACTGCTCCACGATGGTTTAGCAATCGATATTTACTCTGACGATTTGGATGACAAGGGCGAGCGCGACAACTTGATTGCTTCGGGAATAGTTGAGCGCAACTCATTCGGAGGGTGGGCAGCCGGGATAAAATGGCTTTGCCGAATTGATGGACAAGGCATTCGTCACGAATCGGAAATTGAAAAATAGCATAGGCTCTGCACCGCGTTGCCGTTGCCAGTGACGGTGCATTAAAACTAACAACCAGGAGCTAAGCGTAGTGTGACGCAATTCCATTGCCATTGTGATTCGCTTGTGCTCACGCTTCTCTTCATCGGTCCCAATCAATGGTTTCATCGATTGCGGATCGGAACCACGACCAAACATCATCAAATTCAGCTTCGCCCTCCCAGCCGGGAGAAGCAAAATCGTGGATCACTAGCACTTTCTCGCCCATACCTTTCGCCCAACAAGCTACATCGTCGTTGTCTTGCCGATAGGCAAAAGGGAACAGATCCCGCGTCGGGTACCGGTCATTCAGCCCCCGAGCAAGCACTAACGCTCGCTGCCCCTCCATTAGATGCCAAGGAGTAAGATTAAAAAGCTCCTGCTCCACTAGGCGATAGTACGAACGGGGATATTCAACCCACGCAGGTAGCTGATCTTTAGGAAGAATAAACTTGTTCGTCATGGCGAAGCCCGGTGTTGATGAGTGCACTCCTGTAAAAGGAGAGCCATTAGGGATTACGGGATTACGATGACAGTGCATTTAATTGCAAAGTCGCGCCCTGATAGGAAGCACTGCCGGACAATCTAATAGGTCACCGGGCATATTCGACGGCGAACCCAGCCCGAAGGATGGGACGACAAGCTTTTGCACAATTTCGGAATAATGGAAGTGTGGCGCTGAGTTGCCCGACGTGTCAAGTCGTCATTCCGGCGCCGGCGGCCGCCGGGCTCCTTTGCATGGGGTTGTTTTTCGGTATTTTGATCGCGCGCCTTCGCGACGGGGCTTGGCGGCTCCGAAACGGCGCCGCTTCGCCCGGAAACGCGGTTACAATACCGCCGAAAAGGCACCGGAAACCGGCTGATTTCGACCTTCGGTCGATCCAGCAATTGTCAATTGCCGGGCTCGCCGCCGGTAGTGTAAAGCGATTCCAAGGCGGCTTGCCGGAAGCCGCCGGTCCATCCGGGAACCGCTTGATGACGCTGTGGTTTGTGTTCGCGCTGATGACGGTCGCGGCGATCTTTGCCGTGCTGTGGCCGCTCAGCCGCCGCGGACGGGCGGACAGTGGCGGCAGCGAGGTCGTGGTCTACCGCGACCAGCTCGCCGAAATCGACCGCGACATGGCCGCCGGCATCATCGGCGCCGCCGAGGCCGATGCGGCAAGGATCGAGATCAGCCGACGCCTGCTGGCCGCCGCCGACCAAAGCGGACGTGACGCCCCGGTGACAGGCAGCCTCAGCCTGCGGCGTGCCGCTGCTGTCGTGGCGCTGATCGGATTGCCGGTCATTGCCTCCGGCTTCTATCTCGCGCTCGGCTCGCCGCGGCTTGGCGACTTCCCGCTCGCCGAGCGCAGCAAGGTCGCCGATGCCAACCAGCCGCTCACCAATCTGGTCGCGCAGGTCGAGGCCCATCTGGAGAAGAACCCGACCGACGGCCGCGGCTGGACGGTGCTGGCGCCGGTGCTGTCGCGGCTGGGCCGCTACGATGACGCGGTCCGCGCCTATCGCAACGCCATCACCTATGCCGGCGACAGCGCCGATCGCCGCGCCGATCTCGGCGAGGCGTTGATGGGGAGCGCCGGCGGCGTCGTCACCGCGGAGGCCAAGGCGGAGTTCGAGCGCGCGGTGGCGCTGAACGGCGACGATGCCAAGGCGAACTATTTCCTCGGCCTCGCCGCCGAGCAGGACGGCCGCAAGGCCGACGCTGCGGCGCGCTGGCAGAAGATGCTGGCGAAGGCACCGTCGGATGTGCCATGGCGGCCGCTGGTGCAGGCCGCGCTGGTACGGGTCGGCGGCGTTAGCGCACCCGGTGGCGCCAGCGCGCCGGCATTGCCGGACAGCGCGGTGGCTGCGGCCAAGGATATGAGCGAGGCCGATCGCGGCGCCATGATCAAGGGTATGGTCGATCGGCTGGCGACGCGGCTGAAGACCAACGGCGACGATGTCGAGGGCTGGCTGCGGCTGGTCCGCGCCTATCTCGTGATGGGCGAGCGCGGCAAGGCGATGAGCGCGCTCGCGGATGCCCGCCAGGCGGTGGCCAATGATGCGGACCGGTTGCGCCAGCTCAATGAGGGGCTGAAGAGTCTCGGATTGGATGGATAACGCATGATGCCGAAACATATGCGGCGGTTTTCGGCGCATGTCATGCGCAAGGATGAACCATGACCAGGAAGCAACGGCGTTTGACACTGATCGGCTGCGCGCTCGTCGTGCTCGCGATCGCCGCGGGCCTGGTGCTGAACGCACTGCGCGATTCCATCGTGTTCTTCTCGACGCCCTCGATGGTCGCCGAAAAGCATCTCGGGCCAGGCAAGCGGTTCCGCCTCGGCGGGCTGGTGGAGCAGGGCTCGCTCAAGCGCGGCGACAATCTCGCGGTGACCTTCACCGTCGGCGACGGCGGCGCGACGCTGCCGGTCGCCTACAAGGGCATCCTGCCGGATCTGTTCCGCGAGGGGCAGGGCGTGGTGGCCGAAGGCGCGCTCGATGATGATGGCGTGTTCCGCGCCGACACCGTGCTCGCCAAGCACGACGAGACCTACATGCCGAAGGACGTCGCCGACGCCTTGAAGAAGCAGGGGCATTGGAAGGACGATTACGGCGCCAAACCAAACAGCATGCCGAGCGCCTCCGCGGCGCCGACCCAGGGAGCCATACGGTGATCGCCGAAAGCGGACATTATGCCCTGGTGCTCGCGCTCGCGCTCGCGCTGATCCAGTCGATCGTGCCGATCGTCGGGGCGCGCTGGCGCGATGCGGCGCTGATGAACGTCGCGCGCTCGACCGCGCTCGCCCAATTGCTGTTCGTCGCGGCGTCGTTCGCGGCGCTGGTGACGCTGCACGTCACCTCGGATTTCTCGGTCGCCAATGTCTACGAGAATTCGCACTCGCTGAAGCCGCTGCTCTACAAGATCACCGGCGTGTGGGGAAATCATGAAGGATCGATGCTGCTGTGGGTGTCGATCCTGGCGCTGTTCGGCGGCCTCGTCGCGGCCTTCGGTAACAACCTGCCGCTGTCGCTGCGCGCGCATGTGCTGGCGGTGCAGGCCTGGGTCGCGAGCGCCTTCTATCTGTTCATCCTGATCACCTCGAATCCGTTCCTGCGTATCGCCAATCCGCCGATCGAGGGACGCGACCTCAATCCGGTGCTGCAGGATATCGGCCTCGCGGTGCATCCGCCGATGCTCTATCTCGGCTATGTCGGCTTCTCGATCTCGTTCTCGTTCGCGGTGGCGGCGCTGCTGGAGGGGCGGATCGACGCCGCCTGGGCGCGCTGGGTGCGGCCGTGGACGCTGATGGCGTGGATCTTCCTGACGCTCGGCATCGCGATGGGCTCCTACTGGGCCTATTACGAGCTCGGCTGGGGCGGCTGGTGGTTCTGGGACCCGGTCGAGAACGCCTCGCTGATGCCCTGGCTTGCTGGCACCGCGCTGTTGCATTCGGCGCTGGTGATGGAGAAGCGCAACGCGCTCAAGGTCTGGACCGTCCTGCTGTCGATCCTGACCTTCTCGTTGTCGTTGCTCGGCACCTTCCTGGTGCGCTCGGGCGTGCTGACGTCGGTTCATGCCTTCGCCACCGATCCGACGCGCGGCGTCTTCATCCTGCTGATCCTGTTCGTCTTCATCGGCGGCAGCCTGTCGCTCTATGCCTGGCGGGCGCCGGCGCTGAAGCAGGGCGGGCTGTTCGCGCCGATCTCGCGTGAAGGCGCGCTGGTGCTCAACAATCTGCTGCTCACCACCGCCTGCGCGACGGTGTTCATCGGCACGCTGTATCCGCTCGCGCTCGAGGTCCTGACCGGCGAGAAGATCTCGGTCGGCGCGCCGTTCTTCAATTTCACCTTCGCACCGCTGTTCGTGCCGCTGCTGCTCGCCGTGCCGTTCGGGCCGCTGCTGGCCTGGAAACGCGGCGACCTGCTCGGCGCGGCGCAACGCCTGATGGTCGCCGGCATCGCAGCGCTGGTTGCGATCGCGCTGGTGTGGGCGTGGACCTATGGCGGCGCGACGCTGGCGCCGCTCGCGATCGGGCTTGCGGCCTTCGTGATCATGGGCGCGCTGTGCGACCTCGCCGAACGCATCGCGCTGTTCCGGATTCCGCTGTCGCTCTCGCTGCGCCGCGCGCGTGGCCTGCCGCGCGCGACCTGGGGCACGGTCTTCGCGCATGCCGGCCTCGGCATAGCCCTGATCGGGATCGTCTGCGAGACCACCTGGAACAGCGAATATATCGGCTCCATGAAGCCGGACGACGTCGCGCGGGTCGCCGGCTACGAGCTGCGGCTCGACGGCCTGAACCCACGGCAGGGGCCGAACTTCCGCGAGCTGGTCGCGCAATTCACCGTGACGCGGGACGGCGAGAAGGTCAGCGAGATGACGCCGTCGAAGCGCAACTTCACCACCCGCGGCGCCTCGACGACCGAGGCCGCGCTGCTGACGCGCGGCGCGAGCCAGCTCTATATCTCGCTCGGCGATACCTCGGCCGACGGCGCGATCGCGGTGCGCATCTATCACAAGCCGCTGGTGCTGATGATCTGGTGGGGCCCGGTGCTGATGGCCTTCGGCGGCTTGCTGTCGCTGTCCGACCGCCGCTTGCGTGTCGGCGCGCCCAAACCGGCGGCGAAAGCGGCGCGCGCATTGCAGGCGGCCGAGTGATGCGGTCGCGCGCCCTTGCAGCGGCGGTGCTTGCGGCGACCCTGGTGCTCGGCGCGACGCCCGTCCGGGCCGTGCTGCCCGACGAGATCATGGCGGACCCGGCGAAGGAGGCGAGGGCGCGCGAGCTCTCCAGGGAACTGCGCTGCATGGTTTGCCAGAACCAGTCGATCGACGATTCGGAGGCGCCATTGGCACGCGACCTCCGCCTCCTAGTGCGTGAACGCATCTCGGCCGGCGACAGCGACCGCCAGGTGATCGATTTCCTGGTGGCCCGGTATGGCGAATTCGTGCTGCTGAAGCCGCGCCTCAGCGAGCATACGCTGGTGCTGTGGCTGACCCCGCCGCTGGCGCTTCTGCTGGGCGGTTTCGCTCTCTGGCGGCTCGGCCGGCGCAAGGCAAATCCGGCCGCCGGCGGGGACGATTCCAGCCCGGGATTGACGTCCGACGAGCAGGCGCGCCTTGAGCGCCTGCTGGCGGCCGAATCTGCGCCGGACAAGCCGCTTTAGTTCCTTTCTAAGCCCTTAATTTGCATGCGTTATTCTGCCGCAGCGCCGGCCGGCTCAATTACCAAAGTTTAATTCCGCAGCCAGCGCGCCGTAAGGCTGATGACCCCATGTTCAGACGCATCAGGTGCTCGCCCCGCACCGAATGATTCTGGCCCTGGAGATCTCAAGACATGACCGACCGTCCCGACCTCTCGACCCTTCCGTCCTACAAGGCGCCGAAGCGCTCGCTGTTCTCTGCCCGCAAACTCGCGCTGATGGCGTCGGTCCTAGCCGGCCTCGGCGCCGCCACCTACGGCTTCAGCCCCACCCACAACCCGGCCGACCTGTTCACGACGCCTGCGCATGCGCAGGTCAATAACGAGGTCAAGAAGGTTCAGCAGCCGGTCGGGTTTGCCGACATTGTCGAGCGGGTGAAGCCGTCGGTGATCTCGGTCAAGGTCAACATTCGCGAGAAGGTCGCGAAGGATGACAGCAACAATAATGACGATTCGCCGTTCCAGCCGGGTTCGCCGATGGAGCGCTTCTTCCGCCGCTTCGGCGGTCCGGATGGCTTGCCGCCGGGTCTGCGCGGTGGACCGCGTGGCGGTGGCGTGGTGACGGGCCAGGGCTCCGGCTTCTTCATCTCGGCTGACGGCTATGCCGTGACCAACAATCACGTCGTCGACGGCGCCGACAAGGTCGAGGTCACGACCGATGACGGCAAGACCTATTCCGCCAAGGTGATCGGCACTGATCCGCGCACCGATCTCGCGCTGATCAAGGTCGAGGGCGGCTCCAACTTCCAGTTCGCCAAGCTCTCCGACACCAAGCCGCGCATCGGCGACTGGGTGCTGGCGGTCGGCAATCCCTTCGGTCTCGGCGGCACCGTGACCGCGGGCATCGTCTCCGCCTCCGGCCGCGACATCGGCAACGGCCCGTATGACGATTTCATCCAGATCGATGCGCCCGTGAACAAGGGCAATTCGGGCGGCCCGGCGTTCGACGTGTCCGGTGAGGTGATGGGCGTCAACACCGCGATCTACTCGCCGTCCGGCGGCAGCGTCGGCATCGCGTTCTCGATCCCGGCCCAGACCGTCAAGAGCGTCGTTGCCCAGCTGAAGGACAAGGGCTCGGTCAGCCGCGGCTGGATCGGCGTCCAGATCCAGCCGGTGACCTCCGACATCGCCGACAGCCTCGGCATGAAGAAGGCCGAAGGCGCGCTGGTGGCCGAACCGCAGGCCAACGGCCCCGCGGCCAAGGCCGGCATCGAGTCCGGCGACGTCATTACCGCCGTCAATGGCGAGCCGGTGAAGGATGCTCGCGAACTCGCCCGCACCATCGGCGGCCTCGCGCCCGGCAATGCCGTGAAGCTGAACGTGCTGCACAAGGGCCAGGACAAGACCGTCAACCTCACGCTCGGTCAGTTGCCGAACAACCTGGAAGCCAAGGCTGACACCGACAACAACGGCGACAAGGGCAACTCATCCCGCGGCACCGACGTGCCGAAACTGGGCCTCACTGTGGCGCCTGCCAACAGCGTGGCCGGCGCCGGCAAGGAAGGCGTGGTCGTGACCGAAGTCGATCCCAAGAGTGCTGCCGCTGAGCGGGGCTTCAAGGAAGGCGACGTGATTCTCGAGGTCGCCGGCAAGTCCGTCGGCACCGCCGGTGAGGTGCGTGATGCGATCACCGCGGCGCGCAATGACAACAAGAACAGCGTTCTCATGCGCGTGAAGAGCGGCGGTTCGTCGCGCTTTGTGGCAGTGCCGCTGGCCAAGGGATAACTATCTATGAGTTGGAACGCGTCGCCGGCATTCGTCGCCCCCGCCGACGGCGCGTTCCGGGGGGCGGGCCCCTTGCTCGCTCCCTATGTTGCCTTTCGATGGAATATGCCCCCCTCTGTCGGAAGGTCTCAGGGCGGTGAGGTCCCCCAGCTTCACCGCCCACTTTTTTCAGACAATCCGGAATATTCGCGGTCGTCTTGCATGTGCAGGCCGGCCGCGCCATGCTGACAGAGGGCCCATTCCCGTGACTGCAACCGCTCCGCAAATGCGCATCCTGATCATCGAAGACGACCGCGAGTCAGCCGACTATCTGGTCAAGGCATTCCGTGAAGTCGGCTATATCGCCGATCTCGCCTCCGACGGTGAGGAAGGCCTGTCGATGGCGGAGACCGGCGATTACGACGTGCTGGTTGTGGATCGCATGCTGCCGAAGCGTGACGGCCTGTCGCTGATCGGCCTCCTCCGCGACAAGGGCAACCGGACACCGGTCCTGATCCTCTCGGCGCTCGGCCAGGTCGACGACCGCATCAAGGGTCTGCGCGCCGGCGGCGACGACTATCTGCCAAAACCCTATTCCTTCGCCGAGCTGCTCGCGCGCGTCGAGGTGCTGTCGCGGCGCAATGTCGGGCCGGCCGAGGAGACCACCTACCGCGTCGGCGACCTCGAGCTCGATCGCCTGTCGCATCGCGTCGCCCGCGGCAAGGATGAGCTGACCTTGCAGCCGCGCGAATTCCGCCTGCTCGAATATCTGATGAAGCATGCAGGCCAGGTGGTGACGCGCACGATGCTGCTCGAGAACGTCTGGGATTATCATTTCGATCCGCAGACCAACGTCATCGACGTCCATATCTCGCGGCTGCGCTCCAAGATCGACAAAGGCTTCGAGCGGCCGCTGCTGCATACCATCCGCGGCGCGGGGTATATGATCAGAGATGGCATTAGGTAGATCGTGACGGCCTTCGGCAAACTGATCCGGACCACGGCGTTTCGGCTGACGCTGGTCTATCTGTTTCTGTTCGCGCTGTTTGCCGCCTCGCTGCTGGCTTACTTCGCCTGGAACACGCGGCGGCTGATCACCGAGCAGATCACGACCACCGTCAACGTCGAGATCGGCGAGATCACCGCGATCTATAACCGTCGCGGCCTGCACGGCCTGCTGACCACCATGGGCAATCGTGCGCTGCGGCCGGGCGCCAACCTCTATCTCCTGACGGCGCCGAACGGGCAGGCGCTGGCCGGCAATGTCGGCTCGCTGGCGCCTGGCGTGATGAGCGTCCAGGGCTGGAGCGAGACCGCCTATCGTCGGTTCGACGACCAGGACAAGACCGATCACCGCGCGCTGGTGCGGGTCACCGAGATGGATAACGGTTTCCGCCTCCTGGTCGGACGCGACCTCGAGGAGCGGCGGCGGCTGTTCGGCATCGTCGCCAAGGCCGCGCAATGGTCGATTCTCGTCGTCGTCGTGCTCGGGATCGGCGGCGGCATCTTCGTCGCGCGCCGCGTGCTGCGCCGGATCGACGCCATGACCGGCACCACCAAACGCATCATGGCGGGCGATCTGTCCGGCCGGCTGCCGGTCGGCCGCAGCGGCGACGAGCTCGATCGTCTTGCGGAAAATCTCAATGTCATGCTGGAGCGCATCGAGGCGCTGATGACGGGGCTGAAGGAGGTCTCCGACAACATAGCCCATGACCTCAAGACCCCGCTGACGCGGCTGCGCAACCGCGCCGAGGAGGCGCTGGCGCGGTCGGGCAGCGAGGCCGATTATCGCGCGGCGCTGGAGCGGACGATCGAGGAGTCCGATGGGTTGATCCGCACCTTCAACGCGCTGCTGATGATCGCGCGTGCCGAGTCCGGCCAGGCGCGCGGCAACATGGACGATTTCGACGGTGCCGACGTCGCCAACGGCATCCACGAATTGTACGAGCCGCTCGCCGAGGACGACGGCATGACGCTGCAGGTGAAGACCGCGCCGGCGCCGATTCACGGCAACCGTGAATTGATCAGTCAGGCGGTCGCCAACCTGGTCGAGAACGCCATCAAATATGGCAAGCCCGAACCCGGCGTGGAGCCGATGAAGGCC
The DNA here is from genome assembly GCF_056429065.1 of Bradyrhizobium sp. USDA3010. Taxonomy (NCBI): domain Bacteria; kingdom Pseudomonadati; phylum Pseudomonadota; class Alphaproteobacteria; order Hyphomicrobiales; family Nitrobacteraceae; genus Bradyrhizobium; species Bradyrhizobium sp. USDA3010. Next base: position 107,558 of record NZ_JBWJZD010000016.1, on the reverse strand, counting down.
GATGCGCGGGAGATCCTGATTGAGGCCCGGCGCGAGGGCGATCAGGTCCTGCTCAGCGTCACCGACCACGGTCCGGGCATCCCCGAGGGCGACCGCAAGCATGCGGTGGAGCGCTTCGTGCGGCTCGAAGCCAGCCGCACCTTACCCGGGTCCGGTCTCGGCCTCAGCCTGGCCTCGGCGGTTGCCACGCTCCACGGCGGCGAGCTGCGGCTCGGCGATGCCCATCCGGGGCTGGTGGCCACCCTGGTGCTGCCGGCGCGGGCGGGCGGCAGTGACAGGCTTGCGGCTCAAACGCAGGATGTGCCACAGAAGGCGGCATGAATGCCGCCGCGCCGGGAAACGCGGATCGACACCGTCTGGCCGCGCGGTTCGCGGACGGACCGCGTGTCGCCGCTCCCGTATCCGCCGATCAGCGCCTGACCGACTGGTTCGCCGAGCTCGAGCCGGCGCAATCGGCTGCGCTCGCGACGCTGCTGGAGCACCCGTTCGCACGGGACATCCTGCGCGGCATTGCCGAGTTCTCGCCCTATTTGTTCGAGCTGGCGCGGGCTGATGCCGCGCGGCTGATCCGGATCCTGTCATGCGACCCGGAGTCGCATCTTGCGAACCTGATCGAGACCACCTCGCGCGACGTGCTCGCCGCCGGCAGCGAGGCCGACGTGATGGTTCTGCTTCGCCGCATGAAGGCGGAGGCGGCGCTGATGATCGCGCTGTGCGATATCGGCGGCGTCTGGCCGGTGATGCGGGTGACGGCGGCGCTGACCGACATTGCGGTGAATTCGGTGCAGTCGGCGCTGCGATATCTGTTCCTGCAGGAGGTCGCCCGCGGCCGCATGACTGCCGTCGATCCCGAGCGTCCGGAAGCGGGTTCGGGCCTGATCGTGCTTGCGATGGGCAAGATGGGCGCGGGCGAGCTGAACTATTCCAGCGACATCGACCTGATCGTGTTCTTTGATCGCGCGGCCACCTCGCTCGCCGAGGATATCGAGCCGCAGCCGTTCTTCGTCCGCGTCACCCAGGCGATGGCGCGGATGCTGCAGCAGCGCTCGGGCGAGGGCTATGTGTTCCGGGTCGATCTCAGGTTGCGTCCGGATCCGGCCTCGACCCAGGTCGCGATCTCGACCGACGCCGCCTTGCATTATTACGAGCGCGAGGGACGCACCTGGGAACGCGCCGCCATGATCAAGGCGCGGCCCTTCGCCGGCGATCCCAAGGCCGGCGAGGCGCTGATCGCCGAGCTCGCGCCGTTCGTCTGGCGCAAGCATCTGGATTTTGCGGCGCTGGCCGACGTCCACGACATGAAGCGGCAGATGCAGACCTATCGCGGCCAGAGCGAGATCTCGGTCGAGGGCCACAACGTCAAGGTCGGCCGCGGCGGCATCCGCGAGATCGAGTTCTTCGCCCAGACCCAGCAGCTGATCGCCGGTGGCCGCCATCCTGAGTTGCGGGTGCGGCCGACGCTGGAGGCGCTCAACGTGCTCGCCGAGAGCAACTGGATCACCTTCGAGGCGCGCGACGAACTGACCACGGCCTACGAATTCCTGCGCCGGGTCGAGCACCGGCTGCAGATGATCGCCGACGAGCAGACCCACTCGCTGCCCGAAGCGCTCGAGGACGTCGAGCGCTTCGCGCACTTCTTCGGCTACGAGAATCGCGAGGCCTTCGCCAGGGACCTGCTTGGCCAGCTCAAGATCGTGCAGAACCATTACGGCAAGCTGTTCGAGGGCGACGATCCGACCGGGAGCGCGAAGTTGCCGGAGGTCGACTACGGGGCAGGCCCCGAAGACGGTCGCCTGATCGAGCATCTCGCCAGTCTCGGCTTCAAGAAGCCGGTCATGGTCGCCGGCACCGTGCAGCAATGGATCAAGGGTGATTATCGCGCGTTGCGCGTGGAAGCGACGCGGGCGGCGTTCCTCGAATTCATTCCCGGCCTGATCGATGGGCTCGCGGATGCCGAGGAGCCGGACGATGCGGTCGCGGCATTCGACCGTTTCCTGGGCGCGTTGCAGCGGGGCGGGCGGCTGATCTCGCTGCTCAGCCAAAACCGCGATTTCGTCGCGTTGGTGGCGTTGATCCTTGGTGCGGCGCCGCGGCTCGGCGACATGCTGGCGCGGCAGCCGCAGATCATGGACGGCCTGGTCGATCCACGCTTCTTCGGCGCGATGCCGGATAAGAAGGAGCTGTCGGCGCGGCTTGCCGCCACGCTGCAGGATGCCTCGTCGTATGAGGACTTCCTCGATCGTCTGAGGCTGTTCGGCCAGGAGAGCCTGTTCCTGATCGGCACGCGGATCCTGTCCGGCACGGTGTCGGCGCAGCACGCCAGCACGGCCTTTGCCGATGTCGCCGAAGGCATCGTGCACACCGTACACGGTCTCGTCACCGACCAGTTCGCCGCGCAATATGGCCGGATCAAGGGGCAGGAGACCGCGATCGTCGCGATGGGCCGGCTCGGCAGCCGCGAGATGACGGCGTCCTCCGACCTCGATTTGATCCTGCTCTATGATTTCGACAGCGAGGCGCCCGACTCGGATGGCGAGCGCTCGCTGCACGGCGCGCAGTATTTCGCCCGCTTCACCCAGCGCCTGATCAGCGCCTTCACGACCCGGACCAATTACGGCGTGCTCTACGAGGTCGACATGCGGCTGCGGCCGTCAGGGCGTGCCGGCCCGGTCGCCTCGCGGATCGACTCGTTTTCCGATTACCAGGAACGCGAGGCGTGGACCTGGGAGCACATGGCGCTGACGCGTGCCCGCGTGATCTCGTCGTCGCCGGAGTTCCGCGAGAAGATCGAGGCGATCATCCGCAGCGTGCTGACCCGGCCGCGCGATGCGGCGTCGACCGCGGCCGACGTTGCCGACATGCGGCGCGCGATCGCGCTGGAGAAGGGCGAGGACGATGTCTGGGATCTCAAGCTTGCCGCCGGCGGGCTCGTCGACATCGATTTCATCGCGCAATATCTGCAGCTCGCGCACGCCTCAGCGAAGCCGGAGATTCTCAGCGTCTCGACGCTGCAGGTGCTGGAGCATGCCGCCAAGCTCGGCCTGCTCGGCCAGTCGGAAGCCGAGATCCTGCGCTCGGCGGCGCGGCTCTATCATGATCTCACACAGATCCTGCGGCTGTGCGTCACCGGCAAGTTCAATCCGGAGACCGCGGGCGAGGATCTGCGGCGCGTGATGGCGCGGGCCGGCGACGCACCGGACTTCTCCGCGCTTGAAGCCCGCCTGCGCGAGACGCAAAGCGAAGTGCGTCGCGTCTTCAACGCGATCGTGGGCGGGGGGTAGAGAGAAGGAAGCTCGACCCGTCATCCTGAGGAGCGCGCTCTTGCGCGCGTCTCGAAGGGTCGACGGCCACCAGCCGGGCCGTGCATCCTTCGAGACGCCGCTTCGCGGCTCCTCGGGGTGACGGTGATAGAGCAGGGCGGCTGGCTACGCCATCTGCTTCAGCTTCTGCAGGGCATCGCGGACGTCGGGGTCGAGACCGGCGCCGCCGGTGTCGAGATGGGCGAAGATCTGCTTGCGCATCCGCGGATCCCAGAACTTCCAAATGTGCTCGGAAATGCCCTGCACGGCGCGGTCGTGCCCTTGGCTGTGGAAGAATTTCCCGATCTGGTTCGCCATATAGACCAGCTTGTCAGGCGACGACGACATAAGTGGACTCCTTGCCGGGCACTGCGCCTGTGACGCGTTCCGGATGCGTAAAGATTTCAAATCCATCGGCGCGGGCGATCGCGGCGAGCGTGATGCCGGCGGCATCCGCCATCCGTACCGCAAGCGCGGTCGGGGCCGACACGGCAGCAATCAGCGGCGCGCAGATCGCGGCGGTCTTCTGCACCATTTCGACCGAGACGCGGCTGGTCAATAGCACCACGCCATCACTTGTGACGACCTTGTCGCGGGCCAGCGCACCGGCGAGCTTGTCGAGCGCATTGTGGCGGCCGACATCCTCGCGCAGCGCGACGATGCCGCGCGTGGCCGTCCAGAACGCCGCGGCGTGCACCGCGCGGGTCTGGTGGTTGATCTCCTGCAGCGGCGCGACCGCCGCCACCGCGGTCATGATCTCGCGCGGCGAGAAGACGCGGCCCCCGGGCACCACCGCGGCCGGCCGGACCGCCTCGCTGATGGAATCAAGACCGCACAGGCCGCAGCCGGTCGGGCCGGCGATGTTGCGCCGCCGCTCGGCGATCCGCTCGGCCTTGTCAGGCTTCAGCCACATCCGAAGCTCGATGCCGTCGTCGAGCTCGACGATGTCGAGGGTCTCGATCTCGTCGGCCGACTGCACGATGCGTTCGCTCAGGCTGAATCCGACCGCGAAGTCGCCGAGGTCCTCGGGCGAGCCCATCATCACGGCGTAGGTGCCGCCATTATAGGTCAGAGCAAGCGGCGTCTCTTCCGGGATCAGGCGCGCGCCCTCGCTGAAGACGCCGTCGCGCCAGACCTTCCGTATCGCCTTGTGGACCGGTTCGCGCATCGCTACTCCGCGGCTTCCACCACCGGCGCGATGCGCCGGGAGTTGCGGGCCTGCTCGTCATAGGCCTTCTGCCAGTCGGACGGACCATTCGAGGGCGAGATCTGCACGGCGGTGACCTTGTACTCCGGACAGTTGGTCGCCCAGTCCGAGAAGTCAGTCGTGATGACGTTGGCCTGGGTGTCCGGGTGGTGGAACGTGGTGTAGACCACGCCCGGCGCCACGCGGTCGGTGATCTCGGCGCGCAGCGTCGTCTCGCCGGCGCGGCTCGCCAGCCGTACCCAGTCGCCGTCGCGTACGCCGCGCTGCTCGGCGTCGTGCGGATGGATCTCGAGACGATCCTCGGCGTGCCACACCACGTTCTCGGTGCGGCGGGTCTGCGCGCCGACATTGTACTGGCTGAGGATGCGGCCGGTGGTGAGCAGTAGCGGATAGCGCGGGCCGGTGCGTTCGTCGGTCGCGACATATTCGGTGAGGATGAACTTGCCCTTGCCGCGCACGAAGCCGCCGATATGCATCACCGGCGTGCCCGCCGGCGCCGTCTCGTTGCAGGGCCACTGCACCGAGCCGAGTTCGTCGAGCTTGGCATAGGAGACGCCGGTGAAGGTCGGCGTCAGCGCGGCGATCTCGTCCATGATCTCGGACGGATGGCTGTAGTTCATCTCGTAGCCCATCGCCTTGCCAAGCATGATCGTCACTTCCCAGTCGGCATAGCCGTTGAGCGGCGTCATCACCTTGCGGACGCGCTGGATGCGGCGTTCGGCGTTGGTGAAGGTACCGTCTTTCTCGAGGAAGGTCGAGCCGGGCAGGAAGACGTGGGCGTAGTTCGCGGTCTCGTTCAGGAAGAGGTCATGGACGATGACGCATTCCATCGCCGACAGCGCCGCCACCACATGCTTGGTGTTCGGGTCGGACTGCAGGATGTCCTCGCCCTGCACGTAGAGCCCCATGAAGCTGCCCTCGATCGCGGCGTCGAACATGTTGGGGATGCGCAGGCCCGGCTCGTTGTTGAGCTTGACGTTCCACATCGCCTCGAACTGCTCGCGCACCGCGTCGCCGGAGATATGACGATAGCCAGGCAACTCGTGCGGGAACGAGCCCATGTCGCAGGAGCCCTGCACGTTGTTCTGGCCGCGCAGCGGGTTCACGCCGACGCCGGGCCGGCCGATATTGCCGGTGGCCATCGCGAGGTTGGCGATCGCGATCACCGTGGTCGAGCCCTGGCTGTGCTCGGTGACGCCGAGCCCGTAATAGATCGCGCCGTTGCCCCCGGTGGCATAGATCCGCGCCGCCTCGCGCAGATCCTTCGGATCGACGCCGGTCATGATCGCAGTGGCTTCCGGGCTGTGCTTGGGATCGGCGACGAAAGCCGCCCAATCCTCGAACTCGCTCCAGTCGCAGCGCTCGCGCACGAAAGCCTCGTCGGCCAGCCCTTCGGTGACGATGACATGGGCGAGCGCGGTAAGCACCGCGACATTGGTGCCGGGCAACAGCGGCAGATGCAGCGCCTTCACATGCGGTGAGTCAACCATCTCGGTGCGGCGCGGATCGATCACGATCAGCTTGGCGCCCTGGCGCAACCGCTTCTTCAGCCGCGAGGCGAACACCGGATGGGCCGAGGCCGGGTTGGCGCCGATGATCAGCACGACGTCGGTGTCCTCTACCGAATCGAAATCCTGCGTGCCGGCCGAGGTGCCGAAGGTCTGCGACAGGCCGTAGCCGGTCGGTGAGTGGCAGACGCGGGCGCAGGTGTCGACATTGTTGTTGCCGAAGCCGGCGCGGATCAGCTTCTGCACCAGATAGGTCTCTTCGTTGGTGCAGCGCGACGAGGTGATGCCGCCGACCGCGTCGCGGCCGTATTTCTGCTGAATGCCCTTGAATTTCGCGGCGGCGAAATTCAGCGCCTCGTCCCACGACACTTCCTGCCAGGAATCCTCGATCCGCTCGCGGATCATCGGCTTCAGGATGCGCTCCTTGTGGGTGGTGTAGCCCCAGGCGAAGCGGCCCTTGACGCAGGAATGGCCGCGATTGGCCTTGCCGTCCTTCCACGGCACCATGCGCACCACCTCCTCGCCGCGCATCTCGGCCTTGAAGGCGCAGCCGACGCCGCAATAGGCGCAGGTCGTGACCACCGAATGCTCGGGCTGGCCGATCTCGATCACGGATTTTTCGGTCAGCGTCGCGGTCGGGCAGGCCTGCACGCAGGCGCCGCAGGACACGCATTCGGAGCCGAGGAAGCTCTCGCTCATGCCGGGCGAGACGCGGCTGTCGAAGCCGCGGCCGGAGATCGTCAGCGCGAAAGTGCCTTGCACTTCCTCGCAGGCGCGGACGCAGCGCGAGCAGACGATGCACTTCGAGGGGTCGTAGGTGAAGTACGGATTGGATTCGTCCTTCGGCATCCAGTTGTCGTTTTCGCAGCCGTGCGATTTGGCGAAGACGTGGTTGTCGCCTTCATAGCCGTAGCGCACGTCGCGGAGGCCGACCGCGCCCGCCATGTCCTGCAATTCGCAGTCGCCGTTCGCCGCACAGGTCAGGCAGTCCAGCGGATGGTCGGAGATGTAGAGCTCCATCACGCCCTTGCGCAGCTTCTTCAGCCGCTCGCTCTGGGTGTGCACGACGAGCCCCGGCATCACCGGCGTGGTGCAGGAGGCAGGCGTGCCGGCGCGGCCCTCGATCTCGACCAGGCAGAGCCGGCACGAGCCGAAGGCGTCGACCATGTCGGTCGCGCAGAGCTTTGGAATCTGGGTGCCGGCCTCCATCGCCGCGCGCATGATCGAGGTGCCCTCGGGCACCGTGATCTGATTGCCGTCGATGGTCAGCGTGACCATCGCCTCGGATTTGGATTTTGGCGTGCCGAAATCGATTTCCTGGATCAGCGACATCGTGATCTCCTGTTATTCCGCGGCCTGCAGCCGGGCCGGTGCGGGACCTAAATCTCCGCCAAAGTCTTCCCGGAAGTGCTTCAGTGCGCTCATCACGGGGTAGGGCGTGAAGCCGCCGAGCGCGCAGAGCGAGCCGAATTTCATGGTGTTGCAGAGGTCTTCGATCACGGCGAGGTTTTCCGCCACGCGCTCGCCGTTGATGATCTTGTTGATGGTCTCGACGCCGCGGGTCGAGCCGATCCGGCACGGCGTGCACTTGCCGCAGGATTCGACCGCGCAGAACTCCATCGCGAAGCGCGCCTGCTTGACCATGTCGACGCTGTCGTCGAACACCACGATGCCGCCATGGCCGATCAGGCCGTCGCGCGCGGCGAATGCCTCGTAGTCGAACGGCGTATCGAACAGCGCGCGGGGGAAGTAGGCGCCGAGCGGACCGCCGACCTGCACCGCGCGCACCGCCCGTCCGGTGAAGGTGCCGCCGCCGATCTCGTCGACGAGCTCGCCGAGCGTGACGCCGAACGCGGTCTCGAACAGCCCGCCATATCTGATGTTGCCGGCGAGCTGGATCGGCATCGTGCCGCGCGAGCGGCCCATGCCGAAATCGGCGTACGCCTTGGCGCCGTTGTCGAGGATGAAGGGGATCGCCGCGAACGACAGCACGTTGTTGATCACGCTCGGACGGCCGAACAGGCCCTTATGCGCGGGCAGCGGCGGCTTGGCCCGCACGATGCCGCGGCGGCCCTCGAGGCTCTCGAGCAGCGAGGTCTCTTCGCCGCAGACATAGGCGCCGGCGCCGACGCGGACCTCGAGATCGAACTCATGCTTGGTGCCGCCGATGCGCTTGCCAAGGAAGCCGGCGCGGCGGGCGGCGACGATCGCCGCGTTCATCGCCTCGACCGCATGCGGATATTCCGAGCGGATGTAGATGTAGCCCTTGGTGGCGCCCACCGTGATGCCCGCGATCGTCATGCCCTCGATCACGACGAAGGGGTCGCCTTCCATGATCATGCGGTCGGCGAAGGTGCCGCTGTCGCCTTCGTCGGCGTTGCAGACGATGTATTTGCGGTCGGCGCTGGCCTGCGCCACCGTCTTCCACTTGATGCCGGTCGGGAATCCGGCGCCGCCGCGGCCACGCAGGCCCGAGGTCGTGACGTCGGCAAGGATCTGGTCGGAGCTCAGCATCAGCGCCCGCTCCAGGCCCCTGTAGCCGCCATGGGCGCGGTAGTCGTCGACCGAGCGCGGATCGACCACGCCGCAGCGGACGAAGGTCAGCCGGGTCTGGCGCTTCAGCCAGGGAATCTCATCCGTGACACCAAGCCGCAGGGCGTGCTGGCCGTTGCCCGCCATCGCATCGAGCAGGGATGGCACGTCCTTAGGCGTCACCGGGCCGAACGCGATACGGCCCTCGGTGGTCGAAAGCTCGACCATCGGCTCCAGCCAGCACAGCCCGCGCGAGCCGTTCCTGACGATCTCGATCGCTGCGCCACGCGCTGCTGCGGCCTGCGCGAAGGCGAGGGCGACCTCGTCGGCGCCGACGGCGACGGCCGCGGCATCGCGGGGGACGTAAATTCGCATCGTCATCGCTGTGCCTCCGCGACCAGCGCGTCGATGCGCGCTTCATCGAGCCGGCCAATCAGCCGGCCGTCCAGCATCGCCGAGGGTGCGGTGGCGCAGAGCCCGAGGCAGTAGATCGGCTCAAGCGTCACCCGCTCGTCCGCCGTGGTATTCCCCAGGGATACGCCGAGCTTGGCCTCCGCGCGCGCCGCAAGCCGATCGCCGCCGGCAGCCTGGCAGGCCTCGGCGCGGCAGAGCTTGAGGACATGGCGTCCGGCCGGTTGTTTGCGGAAGTCATGGTAGAAGGTGAACACGCCGTGGACCTCGGCGCGGGACAGATTGAGCGCCTCCGCAACCATCGGGATCGCGGGCTCCGGCACGTAGCCGAAGGCTTCCTGCAGCGCATGCAGGATCACCAGCGTGGCGCCTTCAAGCCCGGCATGCTCGGCGATGATCTCCGTGCCGCGCGCCTTGTCCCAAGGTTCGTATCCCACCGTCATCAGCGCTTCTCACGATCCAGTTTTTTGCTTTGCACATGAGAATTGGATTCCTTCGAAACATCAATAAAGCTGTCTCATGCGGCGATTGCGAAACGCGATTAATAGCGTTGCCGAATGGACCGATCCGGGATCGCAATAATGTTCTGGAATCACGGACTTCCAGGGCGCTTTGGATTTCGGGATCGCACCCCGATCGTGCTACCTATGGGCACGTCGGGCCGCCATTGGGGGCGCCGTTTTCCGAAGGAGTTTGAACCTTGATCGACAAGCTGGAACTTCTGCTGGCGCTGGCCAAGGAACGGCATTTCGGCCGCGCTGCGGAGGCCTGCGGGGTCACCCAGCCGACCATGTCGACCAGTCTCAAGCAGCTTGAGGAGATCCTCGGCGTCATGCTGGTGCAGCGCGGATCGCGCTTCCAGGGTTTCACGCCGGAGGGCGAACGGACGCTGGACTGGGCGCGGCGCATTGTCGGCGACACGCGGGCGATGAAGCAGGAGATCAACAGCCTCAAGGACAAGCTGTCGGGCGAGATCCGGATCGCCGCGATCCCGACCGCGCTCGGCATGGTGGCCTCGCTCACCACGCCGTACCGGGCGCGCCATCCCGATGTGCGGTTTCGCATCCAGTCGTGCACGTCCGCCGACGTGCTCGGCCTGCTCGAGAATCTCGAGGTCGATGCCGGGCTGACCTACATCGAGAACGAGCCGATCGGCAAGGTCCGCACCATCCCGCTCTACAACGAGAGCTATCGCCTGCTGACGGCGCCGGATGCGATGTTCGGCGACCGCAAGCAGGTGACGTGGAAGGAAGTCGGCACCGTGCCGCTGTGCCTGCTCACGCCCGACATGCAGAACCGCCGCATCATCGATCGCGCGCTGACCTCGGTCGGCGCGGAAGCGACGCCGACGCTGACGTCGAATTCACTGCTCGTGCTTTACACCCATGTGAAGACCGGACGCTGGGCCAGCGTGATGCCGGCCAAGCTCGCCGAGACGCTTGGCCTCGCCGATGCCGTGCGCAGCATTCCGATCGTCGATCCGGTGGTGGACTACAGCATTGGCCTCGTGATCCCGCAGCGTGATCCGATGACGCCGCTGATCGCAGCCCTGGTGCAGGTCGCACGCGAGGTCGCCCCGAAGCTGGAGAGCGCGTAGCGCGCGGCCAGCGGCCGAGACGCTCCCATCGCAGTTCCCACTTGAGCCAATCGCGGCGCACGGCCGCCGCGAAGCGATTCCTGCTTCGTCTCGGTTTCGTGGAGAAGCCGCGCGTTCCCGCGCGCGCCAACATGGAACTCAGCGGCTGCTTGGCGGTTTCATTGCGGCGTCCCGGTCAACGAGCAGGAGCCGCTTTGAATCGTCGCCAGTTACTCCACGGATCGGCCGTGTTGCCGACACTATTGCTCCTGCCGCAGCGAGAGGCCGCAGCCGCCGGGAACACGTCGGACGCCGCCTTCAACCCGTCGATGGTGAGGGAGATGGCCCGCAACCTCGCGAGCAAGTCGTTCGAGGCACCGGACGAGAAGTTGCCAAATGGCCTGACGGACCTGAACTACGATCAGTACCGCTCGATCCGCTTCGTGCCCGACCGCGCGTTGTGGCGGGCCGCGAAGCTGCCGTTCGAGGCGCAGTTCTTTCATCGCGGCTTCTTCTACAAGAACAAGGTCAAGATTTTCGAGGTCGCGGATGGCAAGGTCAGCGAGGTCAAATACAGCAAGGACATGTTTTCGTTCGGTGAGACCGTGCCTGCGTTCACCGAGACCGACCTCGGCTTTGCCGGATTTCGCATCCACGCGCCGATCAACAAGCCGGACTATTACGACGAGGTCTGCGTCTTCCTTGGAGCGAGCTATTTCCGCGCTGTCGCCAAGGATGAGACCTATGGCCTGTCGGCGCGTGGCCTGTCGATCGATACCGGCGAGGCCAAGGGTGAGGAGTTTCCGTTCTTCAAGGCCTTCTGGCTCGAGCGTCCGGTGCCCAACGCCACCTCGCTGGTGATTCATGCCTTGCTCGACAGCAAGAGCTGCGCGGCGAGCTATCGCTTCACGATCAGGCCGGGCAAGACCACCGTCTTCGATGTCGAGGCATCGCTTTATCCGCGTGCCGATCTCGAGCATGCCGGCGTTGCGCCGATGACCAGCATGTTCTTCTTCGGGCCCAATGATCGCAACGAGGTCGATGACTTCCGGCCGTCGGTGCATGATTCCGACGGGCTTGCGATCTACAACGGCAAGGGCGAATCCCTGTGGCGTCCGCTGAGCAATCCGCGCGACCTCCAGATCAGCACGTTCCAGGACATCAATCCGCACGGCTTCGGGCTGATGCAGCGGGAGAAGAATTTCTTCGCCTATCAGGACATCGAATCGAGCTTCGAGAAGCGTCCGAGCCTGTGGGTCGAGCCGATCGGCGACTGGGGCGAGGGCGCGGTGATTCTGTTCGAGATTCCGACCAAGGAAGAGATCCACGACAACATCGCCGCGTTCTGGCGGCCGAAGGCGCCGCTCAAGGCCAGGAGCGAGACCAACCTGACCTATCGCCTGCATTGGGGACCTGACGCGCCGAAGCCGCATTCGCTGGCGCGCTTCACGCGCAGCGGCATCGGTGCACATGGCGAGAACAGCAAGCTGTTCGTGCTCGACCTGTTCGGCGACAATCTGAAGGGGATCGATCCCGCCAGCATCAAGGGCGTCGTGACGGCCGAGAAGGCCGAGATCACGAACATCGTCACGCAGCCGAACCCGAATACCGGCGGGTGGCGGCTCAGCTTCCAGTGCGCCGTCAAGAAGGACCCGATCGAGCTGCGCGCCTATCTGGCGCAAGATGACAAGCCGCTTTCGGAGATCTGGGTCTATCGATGGGCGCCATAGTCACGTCGCCTCGTCCCGACGTCGCGGCAACGGCCAGCGGCTTCGTGCCGCACGAGAGCCCGCTTGCGATGTCGGCGGCCGATCTCGGCCAGCCGCCGCGCGCGGTGAGCAAGCCGGTGTCGGTCGGTGCGGGCATGTTGATGCGCCGCGCCTTCATCCTGGTGCTGACGGCGGCGCTGACCGGCGCGGGCGCCTACGAGATGTACATGGTGGTCCAGGTCGGCGGCGTGACGATCATGGAATGGATGGTGCTGGCGCTGTTCGTCGCGCTGCTCGCCTGGATCGCGTTCTCGTTCGCCTCGGGGCTGGCCGGCTTCTTCGTGCTGCTCCGGCGCAAGGGCAATGCGTTGCCGATCCGCGATGATGGTCCGTTGCCGCGGCTCGCGAGCCGGACCGCGGTGCTGCTCCCCACCTACAACGAGAATCCGCACCAATTGATGGCGCGCCTGCGCGCGATATACGAATCCATCGAAGCGACCGGGCGGGGCGGAAGCTTCGACTGGTTCGTGCTCAGCGACACGCGCGATCCCGATATCTGGATCGCCGAGGAACAGGCGTTCCTGGCGCTCAGCGATGCCTGCGGCGGGAGGCTCTACTACCGGCATCGCGCCGATAATACGGCGCGGAAGGCCGGCAATCTCGGCGAGTGGATCACGCGCTTTGGCGGCACCTACCTGTTCATGATCGTGCTCGACGCCGACAGCCTGATGTCGGGTGATACCATGGTGCGGATGGTTCACGCCATGGAGACCAATCCGCAGGCGGCGCTGCTGCAGACGCTGCCGGTCATCGTCAACGCGCGCAGCCTGTTCAGCCGGCTGCAGCAATTTGCCGGCCGGCTGTACGGACCGATGGTCGCCGCCGGTGTCGCGTGGTGGCACGGCTCCGAGGGCAATTACTGGGGACACAATGCGATCATCCGGATCAAGGCCTTTGCCGAGCAGGCGGGCCTGCCCGAACTGTCCGGACGCAAGCCGTTCGGCGGACATATCCTGAGCCACGATTTCGTCGAGGCAGCGCTGATGCGGCGCGCCGGCTGGGGCATCTACATGGCCCCGATGCTCGGCGGCAGCTACGAGGAGGTCCCGCCGTCGCTGCTGGATTTTGCCGCCCGCGACCGCCGTTGGTGCCAGGGCAATCTGCAGCATCTCGCGGTGCTGACCACGCGCCGCCTGCACTGGATTTCGCGGCTGCATTTCATGGCGGGGATCGGCTCCTACATCACCGCGCCGATGTGGCTTGCCTTCCTGCTGCTCGGAATCCTGATCTCGTTGCAGGCGCGCTTCATTCGCCCCGAATATTTTCCGAAGGGCTTTTCCCTGTTTCCGAATTGGCCGGCGCAGGATCCCGTGCTCGCCGCGTGGGTCTTCGGCCTCACGATGGCGCTCCTGATCGTGCCGAAGCTGCTCGGCTTCATCCTGTTGCTGGCGCGCTCGGATGTCCGTCGGCAATTCGGCGGCGGCTTCCGGGCGCTGGCAGGTGTCATCGCCGAGGTGCTGATATCTGCGATGATCGCACCGGTCATGATGGTATTCCAGTCGATCGCCGTCATCGAGATCCTGCTCGGGCGGGATGCGGGCTGGCAGACGCAGCGGCGCGACGACGGCGAGGTCGAGCGGCGGGAGCTCTATCGGAAATACGGCGTCCCGACCGCCTGCGGTGTGGCGATGGCGGCGAGCGCCTATGCGGTGTCGTTGCCGCTGCTGCTGTGGATGTCGCCGGTGATCGTTGGCCTCCTGTTTGCGATCCCGATCGGGGCCTGGACGGCGAAGCCTGCGATGCGCGCGCTGTTCGTGACGCCGGAGGAGAGCGGACCGCCGGGCGTGCTGGTCCGCGCCAACGAGCTGGCGTCGCAGCCTGCCCAGGCATCAGCCCCTGCGCTCGCAATGCTCCGGCAGGATTCCGACTTGCTGCATCGTCATCTCGCGTCGCTAACGCCGACGAGGCGCCGCGGTCCAGGCGAGATCGATCCTGACCTCGCGATGGCACGCGCGCGGATCGAGGCGAGCGGGAGCTTCGACGAGGCGGTCGAGCATCTCACGCCGCGCGAGACGCTGGCCGTCCTCGGCGATTCTGTCCTGCTGGAAGGCGTGCTTGCGAAGTAGGGTGGGCTTAAGCCGCCTCTTGCAGCTTCGCCCGCAAGCTACGCGGATCGCGGGGCAGGGTGATGCGGACGACGGTGCCGACGCCGAGCTTGGAGCGCAGCTTCATTGAGCCGCCATGCAGGTTGGTGAGCGAGCGCGCGATCGCAAGTCCGAGGCCCGAGCCCTGGTAGCTCTTGGTGAGCTGGCTCTCGACCTGCTCGAACGGCTTGCCGAGCCGCCGCAGCGATTCCGGCGCGATGCCGATGCCGCTGTCGGCGATCAGGAGCACGATCGAGTCATCCAGCATCTGACCGCGCACCAGCACGCGGCCATTGTCGGGCGTGAACTTCACCGCGTTGGAGAGCAGGTTGACGATGATCTGCTTGACCGCGCGGCGGTCGGCGACGACTGAGATCGTGCTTTCGATATCCGATTCCAGCGACAGCCCTTTGTGCTCGGCGCGGCCGGAGACCACCCGCAGCGACTCGGCGAGGATGCCGGAGAGGTCGAGCGGCTCCATGTCGAACTTCATGCGGCCGGCCTCGATCTTCGACATGTCGAGAATGTCGTTGATGACCTCGAGCAGGTATTTCCCCGAGGTCAGGATGTCGTGGCAGTACTCCGCGTATTTGTCCGAGCCGAGCGTCCCGAACAGGCCAGAGCCCATGATCTCGGAGAAGCCGATGATGGCGTTGAGCGGCGTGCGCAGCTCATGGCTCATATTGGCGAGGAATTTCGACTTCGCGGCGTTGGCGTCTTGGGCGCGGGTCCTTTCCTGCGAGTACTTCTCGGCGAGGTCGGCGAGCTCGACGGCCTGCCGCTCCAGCTCGGATTGCGAGCGCTGCAGGTCGATCACGGTGGCGCGCAGGCGGAGGTCATTGTCGACCAGCTTCTGCTCGTGCGCCTTGATGCGGGTGATGTCGGTGCCGACCGAGACGTAGCCGCCGTCCTTGGTGCGGCGTTCGCTGATGTGCAGCCAGCTGCCGTCGTCGAGCTGCGCTTCGAAGGTGCGGGCGCCCGGCGCCGGCGCGCCGCTCTCGTGCAGGCGGGTGCGCACCTCGGGCATGCTGCCGACCTCGATCACGGTCTCATAGGAGGTCCCGGGGCTGACGGCGGAATCAGGCAGCTTGTGTAGCCGCTGGAAGTGCGAGTTGCAGAGCACGAGGCGGTCCTCGGCGTCCCAGAGCACGAAGGCTTCCGGGATGGTCTCGATCGCGTCGCGCAGCCGGAGGTCGGCTTCCACCGACTTCTCGGCGAGGCTCTTCTGTTCGGTGATGTCGACCGCGATCCCGATCAAATGCAGCCCGCTGTCGGCGGCGGCGTGGCTGAGCTCGCAGCGGACCCGCAGCCAGATCCAGTGGCCGCCGACATGGCGCATGCGGAAGCTCTGGTCGATGTGATCGATCTTGCCCGAGATCAGCTGCTCGGCGATGTCGAACAGGTTGATGTCGTCGGAGTTTACCAGCGCGTTGACCTCGCCGAAGGTGAGGAGGTCGTTGCGGGTATCGAGGCCGAGCAGGGTGAACATCGACTGCGACCAGAAGATCCGGCCGCGCGACAGGTCCCAGTCCCACAATCCGCAGCGGCCGCGATTGAGCGCGGTGTCGATCCGGCCGCGCACGGCGTCGTTGATCAGGTCGCCCTCGCGGGCGCGGGTCGATTGCCAGTGGAAGGCGAAGCCGAGGATCAGCACCACGAAGCTCGTGGTCGCCGACAGCGTCACCGAGAGCGCCGCGTCCGATCCCCAGATCGGCTCGTTCATCTCCTGGATGACGACGACCTGGCCGGGTAGCGACTTGACGAGCTGCGAGATCGCCAGCGCGCCGGTGCCGCCCGGCAACGTCATATCACCGACCGCGCCCTGCTGGCCCGGTGCGACCAGGAGCTGCGCGGTGGAGACGATGTCGAGGACGCGGTCGCTCTCGCCGGCGCCGTCGATCGGCACGCGGGCCAGCACGCGGTGATCGGCGCTGGTGATGATGACATGGCGGCCATTGGCGATGCCCCAGGACGGAATGAGATCCGGCAGCAGCTCCTGCATCCGCTCGATATTGGCGAGCCGGTCGCGCCGCACCGAGGTCAGGCGGTCGAGGCGCTCGGCGAGAATGTCGGAGAGCGCGGCCAGGTCGCGCTTCATCGCGCCGCGCTTCTGCCGGTTCTGGTCGATCACCTGGACGAAGGCGCCGAGGCAGATCGTGATGAGGAAGGCGATGATCAGCGTAGGAACAGCGCGGCGCAGTGCAGGCTCGGCCGTCAAGAGCCGGTGATAGGCCGGTTTCGCGATCGACTGCGCCAATCCCTTGATCGAATCGGATTGGACACAAGCGTTCGCTGCATGCGCGCGCGCCATGCCTTAGACCCCCATCTAAGCTGATTTTTTACCCGGATCGGATGCTCCCACGTCGCATCCGAATCATGATGATTTGAATCCAGATTTCCCGGGCTGTCGAGAGTCAACGATTCGTTAATGCGAAAAAATTCTTGTCCAGGAGAGAATCAGTGCGCGCAAAGTGAGTCCGAAACAGGAACGGCTCCGTAGAATTACGCGCGCGTCGGTTCTGCGTGACTGATCACACGCTTCACGGTGGGGAACGCGCGGCGCAGCTTGCGTTCGATCTCGTCGACGCTTTCGTGCACCTTGATCACACTCATCGACGGCTCAGCGCGGCAATGGAAGTTGACGACCTCGCCGGCGTCGGTGTTGCGGACCCGCACATTATGGATGTCATGGATCGCGCCGCCATCGGCAAATCCGGTCAGCGCGGTCTTGATGGCTTCGACGCGGCCGGGCGCGGCGTCGGTTCCCCACGGCAGTTCCGGCTCGAGCGGCTCGATATGGGTGTCGACCTCGACGTCCTCGCCAAAATCCTCGCGGATCGCGCGCTCGAGCTCGTGGGCGATGTCGTGGGCGGCGTCCAGCGCCATGTTGCTGTCGACCTCGAGGTCGATGCCGACGATCAGCTTGCCGCCGATGTCGTGCACGGTGACGTGGTGGATGGCGAGGCCCGAATTGCGCGCGATCACCATGATGCGCTCGCGCACGCTCTCATTGTCGCGCGCCACCGGCACCGCGGTGAAGGTGAGATCGGCGTCGCCGAACGTCTTGGTCATCGCCTGCTGGGCCCTGCGCTTGATGTCCTCGACGCGGTCGATCGGATAGGTGCGCGGCACTTTTGCGATGGCATCGATGAAATGGGTAGCGCCGACCATGCGCACCCGCAGGCGGTCGACGTCGACGACCCCGGGCACGGCCTTGATGGCCGCGGTAGCGTTCTCCAGCGCGCCCTCGGGCGCGCGGTCGAGCAGGGTCTCGACCGTCTCCCGCGCCATGCGCAGGCCGAGCAGGGCGATCATCACGGCGACCGCGATGGCGGCCGCGGCATCGCCCCACCAGAAGCCGAAGCCCGCCAGCACCAGGCCGACGATGACCGCCGCCGAGCCCATCACGTCGGAGGCGAAATGCAGCGCGTCGGCGGCCAGCGCCTGGCTCTTGGTGTCGCGCGCGGCACGGTGCAGCGCGCGGGCGCGCCACAGATTGACGCCGATATCGAGGACGAGGACGACGAAGGGAATGGCTGAGATCGACGGCGGCGGGGCGCCGTCGCGCAGATGGCTGTAGGCCTGCACCAGGATGCCGCCGGCCAGCACATAGAGCAGGGCGATGATGAAGAGCGCCGAGACGCTCTCGAACTTGCCGTGGCCGTAATGATGCTCGGCGTCGGCCGGCTGGTCCGACACCCGCACCACCGCCCAGGTGATGATGGTGGCGACGAGGTCGATCGCAGAGTGCAGCGCCTCTGATATCAGCGCCAGCGATCCGATGGCGATGCCGACGACGAACTTCGCTGCGGCCATGCTGCCACTGGCGAGGATCGAGATCGCGGCGACGGATGTCTTGGTCGAGGATGTGCTCATGGGCGGCGGTGTAGCAGGGAGTCCGTGAACATCAAGTGTCGGTCGTCGTTCGACATGCGCAATCGCAACTCACTTGCAAGTGCGCGTCTCGGTACTGGAGTTGTTGCGAACTATTCCGAATCTCAAAACGTGCACTGCGCAAGTTCATCGGTCGCCTGTGTTTGGGCCAATCAAGCCGTCGTCCTGGCGAGAGCCAGGACCCATAACCACAGGGTTGTGTTGTTGAGGTGAGCTGTAGCAGCTGCATCGCGTCATGACCCGTATTCGGGGTAATGGGTCCTGGCTTTCGCCAGGACGACACGGGAAGTGTTGCGCGATACATCCGCGTTCTCGCGGCTTGACGCGTTTTGCTGAGTTGCCCGTCGTGTCCAACGGGCAACAGTTATCGTCACCACAAGAAGGCGATCCTGCTTATCACGAGACGTCAAGCAAGCTATCATACCATCGCTTGGACAAGACTGAACGGGAGGCTGAGGGCTGGTCGACCCTGATGGATAACCGAGACGGCAGTCTTGGGTGACATTGGACGGAAGAGGGACACGCCAATGAACTCCACACCTACTCCGAATGCGGCTGAACCTGGTGAGGGCCCGGCCGCGAGCGCCGATGAACGGCTCGCGGAAGCCCACAAGCAGATCGTCCGCGCTGATGAAGAGCTGACGCGCTTGAGTGAGCAGCTTGCAAAGATGGAGCGCGACGCTGCGCCCCCACCGCCTCCTCCGTCGGCTGAACCTGACCCACCCTCGGTCGGACTTGCTGCTTCGTCCGAACCTGCTGCTTTGTCCGGACCCGGTTCGCAATCATCTCCCGGAAGGCCAGCTTTCCGAGCCCTCGCCGCCTTGTCGCTGGCGGCGTGTGTCGTTGTCGCCGTGCTGGCCTCGCAGTCGTCTTACGGTGCAAGAGCCAAGCTGGTCGTCGCCCGCTGGGTGCCGCAGTTCGCGTCAGCGCCATCATTGCCGCCGGATGATCCGCCGCTTGCCGCGCAACGCGCTCCATCTGCCGTTCAGATTGCCGCGGCGGAGCCCGCACCACCGCAACCGACGCCCGCGCCGGCGCCTTCGACCGCAATGCAGGGCGCCGCACCGAAAGCAACGCAGGACACTCCGCCGCCAACTCCTGCAGCTCCTCCGGATCGCACCGATCTGCTGCAAACCATTGCCCGCGATCTCGCGAACGTGCAGCGAAACATCGAACAGCTCAAGGCGGACCAGCAGCAAACGGCCCGCGAGAACTCCAAAGCCATTGAGGAGCTCAAGGCAAGCCAGGAGGAATTGAAACGGGCGCTCGCGAAGGTTTCCGAGCAGAAGACTACATCAGCGCCTCCGACACAGCCGGCTCCGACCCCGCGCAAGCCCCAGCGGACATATGAGCCGCCCTACGCGAGAGCGCCGCCTCGAATGCCGCCAAGGGAGTGGCTCTACGACGACTGGTAACCGTCGATGCGGTGATCATCGAGTCTCACCGCAGCAACCGTGACGATCGCGAAGCGCCCCTCGATCGGGTGGTGCGACCAGGAAAATCATGAGCGTTGCGACGGCGATGCCGGGTCCGGTGCTCGGAATGCGGCATCGGATCGTTCGGCTGAACAGCGGACGCGAAAGAGCCGGGGCATAGCCTTCCTGGAAGTGGAAATGCTCGGCGAACTCTCATGATCGAGCCATCGAAACTAACCAACAAGTTCCGGCATTGGCCGGCTCTTGCCCCAAAGCGATCACTTGCAATATATAGACCGATCGGTCTATATATCGGCAATGAGCCGCCAAGCCCCAGTGAAATCGCTCCGTGGCCGCCCGCGAAGCTTCGACATGGAAGCCGCCGTCGAACGTGCGATGGATGTGTTCTGGTCGCGCGGCTATCACGCCACGGCGCTGCCGGACCTGCTGCGTGCGACGAAGCTCTCGCGTGGCAGTCTTTACGCCGCTTTCGGCGACAAGCACTCGCTGTTCCTGCGCGCGCTCGATCGCTACATTGCCGATGCCCAGACGCGGATGGATGTTGAACTCGCCCCTCGCGGAGAGCCGGTCGCCGGCCTGCGGGCCTACCTTGCCGGTTACGTCGAGCGCGCCAGCGGCGCCAATGGCCGGCGCGGATGCCTGCTGGTGGCGACAGCCATGGAACTGGCCGGCCATGATGCCGAGGTTGGCCGTCGCGTCGCAATCTTTTTCAAGACCATGGAAGCCAGGTTGGCGGACGCGCTGTCCCGCGCGCAGGCGGCGGGCAGATTGGCCGATGGCGCCGAGCCTGCAAGTGCCGCTCGAATTCTCGTCTGTTTCGTTTGGGGGTTACGAGTGATCGCCAAAACGGCACAGACACGGATCACATGGCAAGCCACCGCTGACGCGCTTCTCGATCGCTTCATCAGATAAACAGTAACGCATGGACGCCTTCGCTATTGGTGCGCCCATATTTGGACTGATCGGTCTAGAAAGGAATGACGCCATGACTGCCATCCAGATCGTCTGCGCAGTGGCCGTTCCCTTGCTCTGGGGCTTTCAGTTCGTGGCCATCAAGGTGGGCGTCACGGAGTTTCCGCCGCTGTTCTTCCTCGCACTGCGGTTCCTGGCGATCGCACTGCTGCTTGTTCCGTTCGTCAAAAAACCCACGCGTCAACAGTTCGGCCCTATCGCAGCTATTTCGATCTTCCTTGGTGGACTGAACTTCGGGCTGTTCTATGTTGGTCTTGGGCTCGGCTCGGGAAGCATATCGGCTGTCGCATATCAACTCGCGCCGCCTTTCACCGTCCTGCTGGCCTGGCCGTTGCTCGCGGAGAGGCCGTCGCTCGTCACATCCGCGGGCGTGGTGCTTGCATTCGCCGGCGTAATGGTGTTGGCAGCGGGGCCGGGGCTGTCGACCAACGCGCTTCCGCTGCTGCTTGTGGTCGGGGCGGCGTTCGCGTTTGCAGTGTCCAACGTCCTGACGAAACGCTACGGCCCGTTTGATCCTCTGATGTTGATGGGCTGGTCGTCGCTGCTCACCGTGCCGCAGGTGATGTTGATGTCGCTGCTGCTCGAATATGGACAGCTGGCGAGCCTTGGCACGGCGGATGAACGCGGTTGGCTGGCGCTCGCCTACACCATCTTCATCGGAGGCATCGTCGGGTTTGGCCTGTGGTTCTGGCTGATCGGGCGTTGCTCGATGGGCCGCGTCGCCCCGTTCGGTCTGCTGCTTCCGGTGTTCGCCCTGATCTCGAGCGTGATGTTCCTTGGCGAGCGCGTGACCCCGAAGCTGGTTGTCGGCGGGTTGCTCGCAATCTCCGGCGTCGCCATCACGCAGGTACGACCGGCGCAACTGCGTAGGGCGGATTAGCCGACCGGGTCCGCGCGAAGCACGGCCCGATGACGGGCTCCGGTGCAATCCCCCGTTGCAGCCGAAGAAAGAACGCCGATTACGTTTCGCTAATTCGCCCTACGCGCTTCGGCGCTACAGCGTCACCACGATCTTGCCGAGGTGCTTGTTGGCATGTGTTCAAACACCTTGCCGATATCGGCGAATTTGTAGACTTGGTCGACCGGCAGCTGCAGCTTGCGCGCCTCGACCGGGGGCCAGATGTCCTTGCGCACCTCGTCGAAGATTTCTCTGACCTCCTCGATCGAGCGGGTGCGGAAGGTGTCGCCGAGATGCTCTTCACGTGCTGTCGAAGACCGCTCCACTCAGTCATTTTGCTGACGCATTCTCTGTCTTAGACGGGCGCGAAACTGAAGACACGGCGTGAGGACCGCCCCGGTTCTCATAATGGTTCCGTCGCCGGAACTGGCGCGACTCCGCAAAGAATTGGCACGCGTTAACGCCACCGCGTTCGCTTGACGATGTTTTGCGGCATCGGGAACCGGACGATCGAGAAAATCAATCAAGGAGTTATGATGCTGTTCGGCTCGAGCGCCGCAGTTTGCGGCGCCGTAGTTGCGTTCGCCATTTTTGGCCGCGCTGCTGGAAGTGAAATCGGTGCGGTTCATTCAAGCGCCGTCGTCAACGCCGCGTGTCGGGATGCAATCGTTGGCGCGGCATCCATGTACAATCCATTCAAGCCCGGCAAGGAGGAGGGCGGTCCGAGCACAGCCTCCGGCGAGCGATATGATCGCTCGGTCTGGGCGGCTGCCATCAAAACGAGTTTGCGTCGGAAGTTTGGTGGGGTCCAATTTGGCGCGAGGCCGAAATATGCCCTCGTCGAGGCTGTCGGCAAGAAGGTCATCGTGAAGATAAATGACGTGGGGCCACTACGGCCTGGCCGCATCATTGACCTCAATGAGCGGACGATGCGCTATTTCGATCCAAGCCTGGAGCTCGGAGTCATTGGTGACGTAAAGGTCAGCCCGCTTGCGGGGGATTATTGGATTCCCGGACCGGTCGGCTGAACACCGCACGCGAAAGAGCCAGGGCATCGCACGCAGCAGGCGCGGACTAGCCCACTGGGTCCGCGCGAAGCGCGGCCCGATGACAGGCTCCGGCGTAATCCGCCGGTGCACCCGGAAAAAGAACGGCGGATTACGCTTCGCTACTCCGCCCTACGCACCTCGTCGCTACAGCGTCACCACAATCTTGCCGAGGTGCTTGTTGGCTTCCATGTGTTCGAATGCCTTGCCGATGTCGGCGAATTTGTAGACCTGGTCGATCGGCAGCTGCAGCTTGCGCGCCTCGACCGCGGGCCAGATGTCCTTGCGCACCTCGTCGAAGATTTCTCTGATCTCCTCGATCGAGCGGGTGCGGAAGGTGACGCCGATGTACTGGATGCGCCGCGCCGCATGCAGGTCGAAGTTGAAGTCGGCGTGGGTGCCGCCGAGCCGGCCGACATTGACGATGCGGCCCTTGACCTTGGTCGCCTTGAGGTTCTGGTTTGCGACCGGTCCCGAGATCTGATCGACGATCAGATCGACGCCGTCGCCATTGGTCGCCTGCAACACCTGATCGACCCAGCCGGGATCTTTGGAATCCACCGCGAGATCGGCGCCGAATTCCTTTAAGCGGCCGCGGCGCATCGCATCGGTCGAGGACCCCACCACGAGCTTGGCGCCCTTCAGCTTGGCGATCTGCATCGCCATCAGGCCGACGCCGGAGCTCGCGCCCTGGATCAGCACGGTCTGGCCCGCCTGCAGCGCGCCATTGGTGACGACGGCATTGTGCATGGTGGTGAGCGCGACGGGCAGGGTGGCGGCCTCGTCGAAGTTCATGTTCGATGGGCTGCGGAACAGCCTGCCGTGATCGGCGAGCGTGTACTCGGCGAACGCCGCGCCGCCGGAGCCCATGATCTTGTCGCCGACCTTGACACCCCTGGCATCGGGGCCGAGCTCGGCGACTTCGCCGGCCCATTCCATGCCGAGGACGGTGCCGACGCCGCCGGCCGCGCCGTGGGCGTGGCCCTTGGTCATGCCGAGATCGGCGCGGTTCAGCCCGCAGGCGTGAACCTTGACCAGCACCTGCGTGCCCTTTGGCACGGGCTTGGCAACGTCGGTGATTTCAGGGCCGTTGGCTCCGTACACATAGGCTTTCATGGGCTTCTTCTCGTTGTGTCGTCGAATTCGAGATGACTCTTCCGTCATCCTGAGGAGCGCGCAGCGCGTCTCGAAGGATGAACGGCCCGGCCAGTGGCCGTCGACCCTTCGAGGGCCGCTGAAGAAGCGGCCACCTCAGGGTGACGGATCGCTACGCGATGCTTACTCCGCGGCCTGGCGCTTGCCCACCGACGTCATGCGGTCCAGACGCTCGCGGATGATCGCTTCCGCCTCGCTCACGATGCGCGAGATCAGCTCCGCGCAGGACGGAATGTCGTGGATCAGGCCCTGCACCTGGCCGGCCGACCAGATGCCTTCGTCGGCATCGCCGGTGGCGTAGACCATCTTGCCGCGGGCGCCGGCGACCAGCTCGCGGACGTCCTCGAACTTGGCGCCTTCCTTCTCCATCTGCACGACCTTGGTCGAGATCGCATTCCTGGCGACGCGCGAGGTGTTGCGCATGGTGCGGAAGATCAGCTCGGTCTCGCGCTCGTCGTTGGCGACGATGCGTTCCTTCACCAGCTGATGGATCGGGCTTTCCTTGGTGCACATGAAGCGCGTGCCCATGTTGATGCCTTCGGCGCCGAGCGCCAGCGCTGCGACGAGGCCGCGGGCATCGCCGAAGCCGCCCGAGGCGATCATCGGGATCTTCACCTTGTCGGCCGCGGCCGGAATCAGGATCAGGCCGGGGGTGTCGTCCTCGCCGGGATGGCCGGCGCATTCAAAGCCGTCGATCGAGATCGCGTCGGCGCCCATCCGCTCGGCGGACAGCGCGTGGCGGACGCTGGTGCATTTGTGCAGCACCTTGATGCCGTGTCTCTTGAACTCGTCGACATGCTCCTGCGGCTTGTTGCCGGCGGTCTCGACGATCTTGATGCCGCTCTCGATGATGACCTGGCGGTACTCGGCATAGGGCGGCGGCTTGATCGCGGGCAGGATGGTCAGGTTCACGCCGAACGGCTTGTCGGTCATCTCGCGGCAGCGCGCGATTTCCTTGCGCAGATCGTCAGGCGTCGGCTGCGTCAGCGCGGTGATCATGCCGAGCGCGCCGGCGTTCGCGACCGCGGCAACCAGCTCCGCGCGCCCGACCCATTGCATGCCGCCCTGCACGATCGGGTGGTCGACGCCGAACATTTCGGTGAAGCGTGTCTTGATCATTCTGCCCTCGTTTCCATCTGAATTTTCCGCGACGCGGACGGTCGCGCACGCTGTTGTTTTTGGATGTCGAGGGAAGGATGCAGTCCTGTCCGGCAAATGTCTACCGGCGACCTGCGGCGGGCCCATGCGGAAATGACGGGGCGCGGCGTTCCGGCGAGGGCGGAGTCTTTGGTTATTGCGGCAGGCGCTGATGATCGGCACGCAGCGCCTGGCCGAGAGCAATGAAAAACGAGATGCTGTTACGCCGGCACCGCGTCCTTCTTTGACGCGGAGGTTTCCTCGTCGAACGCGGCCGCGATGTCGCGCATGCTGACGACGCCGATCAGGCTGTAATTGTCGATCACGGGCACGTGGCGAATGTGGTGCTTGGTCATGAGATGACGGATGTGTTCGAGCGTATCGCTCGAGGTGCACGACACCAGCTGCTGCACCGAGACGAACTGCGAGACCTTCATGCCGGCGCCGGCCGCGCCGTGCTCGGCGATCGCACGCACCACGTCGCGCTCGGTGAACATGCCGACGGCGGTGTTGCCCTCGGTGCGAACGACATCCTTGACCACGAGCGCGCTGATATTGCTGGCGCGCATCAATTGCGCGGCGATCGCCACCGTCTCGTTCATGCGAACCGTGGCAACGCGAGGGGTCTTCTTGCGCAGGATATCTCCGACTTGCATGGCAACCTCCTTGGTTTATCGTTGACAGGATTCTGGTATACAAAATGCCAATTGTCAACGCGGCCGTTATGGAAATCTACCACCAGGAAACAGCCGAAATAGGCAGAGTCGCTGACGTTTCAGACGATTGTGAGCCGATGTGAGTGGGCAAGGGGCGGCCGCTCCTCGGCGATCCTGGTATCTGGCATCCCTGTTCGCTCCAAACGAAAGAGGCGCACCGAAGTGCGCCTCCATCAGTTCACCAGGAAGTCCCGAAATCAGGCCGGCATTTCAAGCCGCCATTGCAGGCCGACATTTCAGGCCGCCATTTCAGGCCGTCTTGGCACTCGTCGTGGTCTCGGCTGCGGCAGCAGCAGCCTCGTTGCCGTTGATGAAGGCGCGGCGCATCGGCTTGATCACGAACAGCGCCATCAGTGCCGCGGTGGCATTGAGCGCGACCGCGATCACGAACACCGCCTGCCAGCCATAGCTGGCGGCAACGATGCTGGCGGCCGGCACCAACAGCGCGGCGGTGCCCTTCGCGGTGTAGAGCATGCCGTTGTTGGTGGTCGCGAACTTCGAGCCGAAGGTGTCACCGGAGGTCGCCGGGAACAAAGAGTAGATCTCGCCGAACACGCCGAAATAGACCGCGGTCGCCAGCACGAACACCAGCGGGTTGTGGCCCCAGGTGGACAGCGTCAGCAGCATCAGCGCGCCGGTGCCGAACGCGATGAACATGGTGTGCTCGCGGCCGATATTGTCGGAGACCCAGCCGAAGAACGGCCGTCCGAAGCCGTCGAAGATGCGGTCGAGCGAGATCGCGAAGGTCAGCGCGGCCATCTGGAAGCCGGCGAGCGAGACCGGCGTATTGGCGATCTTGTAGTCGTGCGCGATCGGCGCGATCTGCGCCGCCGCCATCAGGCCGCCGGAGGCGACCATCACAAACACCAGATACATCACCCAGAAGATCGGGCTGCGCAGCACCTGCGGCGGCGTGAAGTCGATCTTGGTCTGCGGCAGATTGAGCTGCTTCTTCTTCGGCGCGATCGTGACCGCAGGCTTCTGGATGAAGAAGGCGAGCAGGAACACGATCAGGCCTTGCCCGATGCCGAAATCGAAGAACGCGGTCTGATAGCCGCTCGAGGCGATCATGTTGGCGATTGGCACCACGGTCAGCGCCGCGCCGGCGCCGAAGCCTGCGGCGGTTGCGCCGGCGGCGAGGCCGCGGCGATCGGGAAACCATTTCAGCGCATTGCCGACGCAGGTGCCGTACACCGAGCCGGCGCCGATGCCGCCGATGACCGCGGCGGCGTAGAGCAATGTGAGTGAATCCGCGTAGGAGTTCAGCACCCAGGACAGCGTGATCATGACGCCGCCGAACATGATGACGATCCGCGGGCCGTATTTGTCGACGAACCAGGCCTCGACCGGCACCAGCCAGGTCTCCGTCACCACGAAGATCGTGAAGGCGAACTGGATCGCCGCGCGGCCCCAGTGATGCGCGCCGTCGATCGGATCGACGAACAGCGTCCAGCCATATTGCAGGTTCGCGATCATCGCCATGCAGACGATGCCCATGACGAGCTGCAGCCAGCGGAAGCCACTCGACGAAGGTTGTGCTTGTGTTGCGGCAGCATTGCTGGAAACCATCAAATCCTCCCGAGTGCGCCTGGCCTTGTTGTGACCCAGTGTCGCAATTCTTGTGGCGTATCGTCGCAAGAGCTTAATGGAAGGTTGGTATACTATATCCCAGAAAGCAAGTCCATCTTTCTGCTGCATTGCAGCAAAACTGGCGTACGACGCGCCCATTCAGGCTGCTCGTGAACGCCGAAAATGAAGCGCCCGGCGTTGGCCGGGCGCTCTCGTCAGCGGAAGATTGGCGCGTTGCTTAGGCCATCGCCGCCGATTTCGCGACCACGATTTTCCGCCACGGCTTGAGCACGGCGATCGCGAGCAGCGAGGCAAGGATATTGGCGCCGGCTGCGATGATGAACACGTTGTCCCAATGGCCCGACGACTGCTGCATGTAGTTGGCGATCGGCACCAGCAGCGCGGCGGTGCCTTTCGCGGTGTAGAGCAGGCCCGCATTCGTCGTCGCGAACTTGGCGCCGAACGTGTCGGTGCAGGTCGAGGGGAACAGCGAATAGATCTCGCCCCAGGCGAAGAACACGAAGCCCGAGAGCAGCACGAACCAGACCGGGTCGTGGCCCCACAGGTAGAGCATCCAGATGCCGATGCCTTCCATGCCGAAGGCGATGAACATCGTGTTCTCGCGGCCGATCATGTCGGAGATCCAGCCGAAGAACGGACGCGTCAGACCGTTGAGGACCCGGTCGATGGTGGCCGCGAAGGTCACCGCCGTCATCGTCACCGCCATCAGCGTGACCGGCACGCTGTCGACCTTCCAGTCGACCGCGATCGGCTTCAGGTTCGCCGTCACCATCAGGCCGCCGGCGCCGACGATCACGAACATGAAGTACATCAGCCAGAAGATCGGCTGCCGCAGCACTTCGGTCGGCTGATAGTTGCGCCGGGTCTGGATGATGTTGGCGTTCGCCACGACGGCCGGCACCTGTCCTGCCTTCGGCGCGAGGAGGAAGAAGGCGAGCAGCACGATGATGATGCCCTGGCCGAGACCGAAATAGAGGAAGGTGGTCTGGAAGCCGGAGTCCTTGATCATCGCCTGGATCGGCGCCACCGTGAGTGCGGAGCCCGCGCCGAAGCCGGCTGCGGTGATGCCCGCCGCAAGCCCGCGCTTGTCGGGAAACCATTTCAGCGCGTTGCCGACGCAGGTGCCGTAGACGCCGCCGGCGCCGATGCCGGCGATGATCATGCCGAGATAGTAGCCGTTCAGCGAGGTCGCCTGCGCGTTGATCGACCACCCGATCGCGCAGAGAATGCCGCCGATCAGCACGACGAGGCGCGGGCCGTATTTATCGACGAACCAGCCCTCGACCGGCACCAGCCAGGTCTCGAACAGCACAAAGAGCGTGAAGGCCCACTGGATCGATGCGCGATCCCATCCGAACTTCTTCTGGATGTCGGGGACGAAGAACGTCCACCCGTATTGATAGTTTGCGATCATCACCATCGCGGCGACGCCGATCGCAAGTTGCGTCCAGCGATAGGTATCGCTGACCCGCGCGGCCGCGGGGGCCGCAGTTGCCTGAACCATGTCCGACATTGATCCTCCCAGTGCGCGTTTTGTCATTCTGCTTGTGGCGCGGCTGGGTCATCTTGGTATTTGATATGCCAAGGTTCAAGCTGTCGCGGAGGTTGCGTGCGCTTATGCCGCAGAGGACTGAAGGCGGTCACCGCAGCGAGAGTAATTCAGCGCGCAAAAAAATGGCCCCGAAAATCGGGGCCATTGGTCGAAGGTTCAATGTCGCAACTTGCGACGAAACAATCGCCGTGCAGCGCGCGGAATCCTCTGGCCTCAGAGGCCGAAGTGCGGCAGGTCGCCATTGCGGTTGGAGATCTCCGCGCTCTTCATCAGCAGGCGGTCGATCGAGGCCATCAGGCGGCCGAACAGCGTGGAGGAGGGCGCGAGCGTGAGGGCGGTGGTCTTGGACATTGGTGTCCCCTTTGGCTGGAGGGCCAGCAACGGGCCGGCTCATCATCTGCGGCCAAATTATGTATACCAGATGCCACAGACAATGGGCTTGTTTGCATGGCAGCATGCGCGACTGTGCATTGCAGCAAAATGGGCTGATTGGCATCCCGGATCGGAGGGGAACGGGCGGAGCCCGGAGGCTCCGCCGGGTCAGAATCTCCAGCTAAAACTGGCCTTTACCGAGTGATCCTGCACCCGATCGGCAAGCTGTCCGACATAGGCGATGCCGACGCTGGCCTGCGGCGTGATCCGCAGGTCGAGCCCGCCTTCGACCAGCGCCGCGTTGCGCGCCAGCGGCCGGCCGGCCACGCTGAAACTGGTTCCCAGGCTCTGGAACGCGAGCGCCGCCGTCGGGGTGACATCGCCGAAGGCATACTGCCAGGCCACCGAGGCACGCGGCGTCACCTGCATGCCGCCGGTCAGGGCGAAGCTCGTGGCGATGCGGGCGCCGAGCGTGGAGTAGCCGACATCCTCGCTGCTGCCGGAGCCGCGCAGTGCCGCGGCACCGGTGCCGCCGGTTTCGCTGAAACTGTCGATGTCGAGATGGGCCCAGGCGAGGCCGGCGAACGGCTCGAGCGCGGTGCGGCCGAGCGACAGCTCGTAGCCGATCTCGCCGAATACCTGTGCCGTGGTCGCGTTGTAGCGCGCACGCGCCGTGTCGAAGAAGCCCGGGAAGACGATCGAACGGCTGGTGTCGAGCGTGCTGAAGCTCGCCGCTGCGCCACCGCGCAGATTGAACGCGCCATAGCTTGCGCCAACATAGCCGGCGAGGTGCGCGGTCTCGATGTCGGCCGAGCTGTTGCGATCGCCGACATGAACGGTCGAGCTGGTGTAGCCGCCGGCGATGCCGGCGATCCAGTTCGGTGCGAAACGGCGATCGACGCCGCTGAAGAAGCCGGCGAGATCGCGCGTCATATCCGCCGCATTGCCGTCGCCACCGAAGCGGCCCCAGGCGCCGACGCCCTGGGCCCAGAACGTGGTGTCGGGAATCCGCGCAGGCGCCGCGAGCGGCGGCGCCTTGAGCGGGAAGCCGGGACGGCTGCCGCCGGCATAGGCGAGGGCCGAGGAGGGTGCCATCGAATCCATCGTCGCGAGCTGCGGACCGCCACTGCTGAGGGCGGCCATCGGCCCGCCACTTCCGGCGAACGAGGACTGCCGCAACCGGCCCAGCACCGCATCGCGCAGATAGCGTGAATCGTCGAGCATCGCGGTCTGCGTGCTCGCATGCAATTCGCCCGACAGCGCATCGAAGGCCTGCCGCGCGCCGGCGACGTTTTGGTTGAGGATGCTGACCACGAGCGGGCTGGTCTGCGCGCTCGCCTCGAGCGCGTTGGACACCGCGAGCTGGTTCGGCGTCTGCGCGACATCGGGGAATGTCGTGCTGTTGCGCGCCAGCGTCAGGTAGACATTGCCCGGATCATAGGTCAGCGACGGGTTCAGGAAGGTGAGGCTGCTGGTGACGTCGGCAAAGGTGCCGGTGACGCCGCTGTTTGCGGTGAGGATGGTGTAGGTGGTTTGCGGTGCATAGGTGCCGTTCTGCGCCAGCGCCAGCACGCTGCCGCCACCGAGTGTCGCCTTGCCGGTGGCAATGATCCGGTCGGACTGGCCGGCGGCGTTGGCCTCGACCTGGTAGATCGAGCCGGCCGCGAAGCTGACATTGCCCGAGACGTTCAGCGTGCCGATCGAATTGCCTGGCGCCACCGTGCCGCCGCTCGCGATGGCGAGGTTGCCGACGGTGCCGTTGCCGCCGAGCGTGCCGCCGGCGTTGACCGATGTGAGCGACGAGGACGCGATCGAGCCGTTGACGCTGAGCGTGCCGCCGTCGACGGTCGTTGTGCCGGTGTAGGTGCTGTTGGCGGTGAGGATGGTCCTGCCGGCCTCCACCAGCAACGATCCTGCGCCTGTGATGAC
Source organism: Bradyrhizobium sp. USDA3010 (assembly GCF_056429065.1). Taxonomy (NCBI): domain Bacteria; kingdom Pseudomonadati; phylum Pseudomonadota; class Alphaproteobacteria; order Hyphomicrobiales; family Nitrobacteraceae; genus Bradyrhizobium; species Bradyrhizobium sp. USDA3010. The sequence goes on along the minus strand of NZ_JBWJZD010000016.1, from coordinate 76,475 downwards.
GGGATCGAAGGTGTAGTTCGCAGAGGTGTGATTGAAGACGATGCTGCCGTTGCCCGAGCCGAATGTGACAGTCGGCGTGTTCAGCGTGCCCGGCGCCGCGGCGGCCTGGCCGAGCCCGGCGCCGATGTTGACCGTGCCGGTCGAGCCGGTCTGATTGGCAACAGCGAAAAGCGGCGTCGAAACGCTGCCGCCATTCTGGATTGTCAGCGAGCCGGTGCCGGCATCACCGACAAGCAGAACGAAGCTGTTGCTCCAGGACGAGCCGTAGCCAGTGACCGTGACCGCGCCATTCGACCCGGCAGCAAAGCCGACGGCGCTGCCAAGCATGCTGGCCGTTGCACCGTTCTGGATTGTCAGAGTACCGGTGCCACCACCTCCGACATCGAGAACGCCGCCATGGGTCCAGGACGAGCCAGCGCCATCGATCGTCACCGTGCCGTTCGATCCTGCATTGTAGCCGATACCGGCGATGCCACGGGTGACGCCGGGCGCGGTATTGACCGTGCCGCCGTTCTGGATGTCGAGTGTGCCGGTGCCGGAGTAGCCGACATAGATGAAGGCGGCGCTGCTCAGCGACGAACCCGCGCCGTTCACGGTGACGCTGCCGTTGGAGCCGACATTGGAGCCGATAAAGGTCGATACGTTGCTGACCGCGCCGCCGTTCTGCACATTGAGCGCGCCGCGGCCGGCATATCCCACGTTCAGATCCTTGCCGACGACAAGCGATGAACCCGCGCCATCGACCGTCACGCCGCCGCTGGATCCGAAGAAATAGCCAACATAGGCATTGGAGCCGCTGCCGTTGCGCACGACGCCGCCGTCCGCGATCGTCAGCGTGCCGGTACCCGCCGTGCCGACATAGAGTTCGGCAGCGTTGGTCCAGGACGAGCCGGGACCGGTGACCGTGACGGACCCGCTCGAACCGGGGATAAAGCCGATGCGGCCGTTGAGATCGTCCACGGCGCCGCCAGCCTTGATTGTCAGCGCTCCGGTGCCGTTTGCGCCGACATAGAGGTCGTCACTCATGCTCCAGGACGAGCCGGAGCCAGTGACGGTGACCGCGCCATTCGACCCGACAGCAAAGCCGACGTCGCTGCCAAGCATGCTGGCCGTTGCGCCGTTCTGGATTGTCAGAGTACCGGTGCCACCACCTCCGACATCGAGAAAGCCGCCATGGGTCCAGGACGAGCCAGCGCCATCGATCGTCACCGTGCCGTTCGAGCCAGGATTGTAGCCGATACTGGCGATGCTGCGGGTAACGCCCGGGGCGGTGGTGACCGTGCCGCCGTTCTGGATGTCGAGTGTGCCGGTGCCGGAGTAGCCGACGTTGACGCCGACGCTGAACCACACCGAGCCGAAGCCATCGACCGTGACGGTGCCGTTCGAGCCTGCATTGTTGCCAACAAAGCCATTGACGGAGTTCATCGTCCCGCCGCCGGAAATCGTCAGCTGGCCGCTGGCGTTTTGGCCGATATAGATGTTACTGGCTTGGCCCGCGAGCGCTGGGAGCGCCACGGGATGGGGCGAGGTGGTATCGATCACCACGTTGTTCGGGAGCGCCGGAAGCGTGTTCGGGAGCCAGTTGCCGGTGTCGGTCCAAAGGGTCGAATTGGCGCCGGTCCAGACAATGTCTGCCGCATGGGACGGTATCGTCGTTACCGCGAGCAGCCCCAGCGCAGCCAGCGATGTCGTGCACAACACATGCCTGAAGATGGTATGCCCGTGGCGCGCGAGCGATCGCGCTTCAATGCAGCCGGAGCGTGTATTGTCGCATTTTCCTGCAGCGGGACGTTCCGCTGCGTCTTCCAATGGGGTCACCGCGTTCAGTCCCGGTAGTAACTCGAATTGTTGCAACTTTCGCCGGGGCATGCGCGCTGCTGCCCGAGACGACGTCGCGCGATGTGTCGGACTCGACACAGCGGAGAGATTCCGCAATCGAACGCGATCTGGCCATTACCCTAAGGGGTATACCAACGCGCGCACGAGCGATAAGACGGCGAGCGAGGCTTTGCTGCAACATGTGGGCTCGTCGCGACGTTGCAGCGATCGCCAAAAAATCAAATCAAACCTGGTCGATCAGAATCCCATGGAACGGGACCGCAACTTCAACGACGAAATCATTCGTCTCTACGAATCCGAACCCAATCTGCATACGCTGCCGGGCATCTTGTTCGCCGGCGTCGGACGTCTGGTCGATGCCGAGGTGGTGAGCTTTACCGAGTTCCATCGTCCGAGTTGGGATTTCCGATCGCTGATTTCGGTCGGAGACGATCCGGAGGCCCGTGCCCGCGGCATGCAGGCGTTTGCCAAGCACATGCACTCGCATCCGTTCTGGCAGCACGATCCGGCGTTCTACGGCGAACGCGCGCTACGCGAGTCGGATTTCTTCAGCGACGAGGAATTCGTCGAACTGCCGATCGCCAAGGAGGTGTTCCTGCCGTCGGGTGCGCGCCGCATGCTGGGGATCGTGTTCGAGCACGCCGGCTATGTGGTTACGGTCGTCGGTCACCGCGTGGTGGGGCGGCCGGCCTATAGCGATGAGGAGCGCGACCGCATGCAGGGATTTCGGCCGCACATCCTGCGCAGCTACCGCCAGGCGCAGGAACGAACGCTGGCCGCGCTGACGCCGGGCGATCGATTGCGGCTGGCATTCCCTGCACTGACGCCGCGTCAGATCGAGGTGGCGTCATGGATCGCGCAGGGCAAGTCGAACGAGGAGATCGCGAGTATCCTCGGCGTCGGGCTCGATGCGGTGAAGGCGCACGTCAAGGCGATCAACAGCAAGATCGATTCCGACAGCCGGCGCGCCGCGATCGTGATCGCCCACACCACGCCGCCATTCGCCGACCTGCCGCCGCTGTGGAAGCTCGGCCTCGACGCCGAGGCGCCGGAGTAACGCGGCCAGCTGCGCAGGTCGCGCTGCACCGGAGTCGTCAGCACGGTTGCATAAAGAAGGCCGCCCAAACCGGGGCGGCCTCGAGTGAAAGGGTTTGCTTTTCTTCTTGGCCGATGAAGGGTCGGGGCCAGATCCCTTCACCGCGTCCAGTCTTCGCCCGCGCACAGCGTTCCCATACAGCCGCGAACGTTCAGCGTGCCCGAAGACACCAGCGTCACCGAGCTCTCATAGGTCTTGCCGTCATCGGCGTTGTAGATCCTGCCGGCCCATTTGTTCGGGCCTGCGGGCTGCATGTTGATGAAGAGCGAGATGCCTATGACCGGCCGGGTCCGCTGCGCGGGATCGGCATTCTTGTCGTCGCGCTGCGGCTTGCCGGTGGCCTTGTCGGTCGGCTCCTTCAGCCAGACGACGCGGCCGCACAGCGCGCTGCCGCAGCGCTGGACCTTGATCCTGGCGTCGCCGGACTGGGTCAGCCAGACGCCGGCCGGATCGTTGGCCTTGTCGGCGGCTTTGGCGGCATCGGCGGCGCTGCCAAGCAGCGGAATGTGGAATGCCGCCACGATCAGGCGGCGCGTGAGGTGCGCATGGATCAGCTGTTTCAGGGCGCTGCGGAGGCCGTCAATATCTGCGGGTAACGTCATCATCCACCTTCTTCATGAAAAATTTCATGATAAACATGAAATAAATCGCGTTTAAGGTTGAGTCAACAACATTACCGCAGCATGATGCGGCCCGGCCGTAGCGGCCGGTACGGGCAAAAAATTATCGGATGGATGCGATGAGGAAATCGGTTCGCGAGCAGCGCCAGCTTTGGTTTCGCCGGCTCGATCGGGCGTTCTGGGTGATCTGGGCCGCGCTGCCGGTGGTGCTGTGGCTGGCCTATTACCGCACCACGACGGCTCCGGTCACGATTGCGGAAAGCCTGAGCGGCGAGCAGGCGAAGTGCGCCAGCATCGTCGCCAACCCGCTCACCATGTCGACCATGGGCCAGCTGCTGTTCTGGTCGCTGTTTGCGCTTGGGGTATCGTTTTACGCCGTGCTGATCGGCATGCTTCATCGCATGGTGAACCGATTCGCGAACGGCCGGATTTTTGTGTCCGAGACACTGCAGGGCGTCTGGTGGATGGGGATCTTTCTGGTCGTCTGGCCGTTCGTCGATACGATCACGACCAACGCGGTGATCTATGTCCTGTATCGGATCGGAGACATCAAGTTCCTGCTGCTGAACTACAACCTCGATGTCGGCACCATCGCCGGCGGTGTGTTCCTGATGGCGCTGAAGTTCGTGCTCGAGCATGCCATCCTGTTGCAGTCCGAAAACGATCTGACGATCTGAGGGTGATGCTCGTGCCCATCGTGGTGAACCTCGATGTCATGCTCGCAAAGCGCAAGCGCCGCCTCGGAGACCTCGCGGACGCGATCGGCATCTCGATCCAGAACCTGTCGATCCTGAAGACCGGCAAGGCCAAGGCGATGCGCTTCTCGACGCTGTCGGCGATCTGCCGCGAGCTCGACTGCCGGCCGGGGGACATTCTGGAATATGTGCCGGGCGATGAGGGTGAGGCGGAAGGCGGCGAGGGGGGTTAATGGCTTGCTGATTGCGCGAGCCCCGAGGTTAGACCGGCCGCCAAAATCGCGCTGATGTGTGCTCGCCGAGCAGCGGCGAATGGGCGACCTCGCTCGGCGAATCCGGCGGCATGCGATGCCCGGCTGCGAAGCGGATTTGGCTTCTCGGATGCCTTCAAGTCCGCTTGTGACCTAACGGACATGCCGACCTTGCCTTACTTGCTTCGACCGAGCGTGGTAAAATGCCCGGGGATTGCGGTGCTCGACCGACCCTATCAACCCTTCTCTTGGGAGAGAATAGTGCATTTGCGAGTGGCTCTTGCCGCATGCGCCATTGCGGCTTTTGGATCGTTCACAATGACATTCGACGCGCTGGGCCAGACATCGTTCAAAGAGCAATTGGTGGGCACTTGGACGCTGCTTTCGTGGGAGCAGAAGAAAGGCGACGGCACCAAGGTCGAGCGTTATGGGACCAGCCCGAGGGGCATCGCCTTCTTTGATGCGGGTGGGCGGTACATCATCACGGTGATGCGACCAGATCGAGCCAAATACGCGAGCAATGCCTTGTGGCAAGGCACCCCTGAGGAAAACAAAGAAACGGCCGACGGCACGATAACCTACTTCGGAACGTATTCAATAAACGAGGCAGATAGCAGCATCGCAATCAAGGTCGAAGGCAGTTCCTTTCCAAACTGGAATGGCACTGATCAGAAGCGCTTCGTTGCGATTGCGGGAGACCGACTGACGCTGACCGTTCGTCCTCCGGCTGGAGACGTAGTCGACGTGATTTGGAAGCGAGCGGAGTAATTGAGCCTCACGTCAGCTCTTAACCCGAAGCGGTCATCTGGGCGACAGCGAGAGTTCTTGCGCCAACAGGGAAAATGATTGCTGATGATCTCACCGACACGTGGCGGGATCGGACCGATTCGTATTCCGGATGCTGCCGCGCGTAGTGTACCATCGCTGTTAGGTCAATGGTGCTGCCTGATGGCCCCTCGTTCCGAAGTTGGCTAGCGCCTCTCTACTCACGATCGTGTGGCCATGTTTTGGTCAAAACTGCGTCCGCATTGTTGAGATGCCCACTGCAAAGGCTCGCGATGGAAAGGGCAAGGTTCGGCAAGGCCAGGATTTTCGCGTTTGGCGACGCTCGGAGCGTTGCGACCTACGCGGTCGAAATCCTGATAATTGCCGCAATTTATGCTGGTCTTGCCGAATCCGCGCGATTGCTTCCCGCAATAAATCCAGCCGCGACACCGCTATGGCCACCAACCGGGCTTGCGCTCGCGCTGGTCCTGCTGCGCGGCTACCGGATCTGGCCCGCGATCCTGGTAGGGGCTTTCTCACCTTACCTCATGGCCGACCGATCGCTCCTGGAGGTCGGCGCCGCCGGGATCGGCAGCCTCCTAGCCGCATGTGCCGGGACATGGCTGATCGGCCGCTGGTCGAACGGTCGCCAGACGTTTGCCACACCATCCGGTGTCGCAAAGTTTGCAATCATTTGCTTTGCGCCGACCACGATGATCAGTTCAGCCATCGCCTTGGCCGGCTTCACGCTCATCAACGAAGCAAGCTTCTCCGATTCCGTCGTCGCCGGGTTGACCTGGTGGCTTGCGGACGCTGCTGAGGCCCTGGTGATTGCTCCGGTCATCGTGCTCTGGGCGACGATGCCCTTACGCATTGCTTCCAAATGGGCTCTGTTGGAATCGCTCACGGTCGCTGCTCTCGCTGGTATCATCGGGCTCGCTGCTTACAGCCCGCTGATCGGTAGCGATCTCGTCGGCAACGGCCTCGACGTGTCGCTGCCGCATCGCAGCCTTCTGGGCTTTCTGGTTCTGCTGCCCTTGATCTGGGCCGGCCTGCGCGGCGATCGATGCACCGTGGCGACGGCCGCCTTGATTTTCATCGGAACTGCCGTGTGGGGGTTCTCGGTGGGGAATGATCCATTTCCCAAAATCGATCCGAACGGAGCGCTGTTATCCTTGTTCGTGCTTTCGATCATCGTGTCGGCGCCTCCGCTTGCCCTGGCCGCGGCAAGCGCGACGCGCCAGGCCAGGGAAGCCCATTTGCTTTCCGTCCAGGACCAGCTGAACAGTCAGCTTGAACGGAAAGCTTTGGCGCTCGACAGCATCAGACGGCACTTCCAGACCCTCATCGAAGGCGTTGTCGACTATGCAATCTTTGCGCTTGATCGGGAAGGACACGTCACGAGCTGGAATAGCACCGCTCAAAAGATCATCGGCTACACCTCGGAAGAAATCATAGGCAAGCACTTCGGGATATTCTATCGGCCGGATGAACGCCGCGCGGGTTCACCGACACACGCGCTGGAGTCGGCAATCGAAGGCGGAAAGTACGACGTAGAGGGTTGGCGTATCAGAAAGAATGGTACGCCGTTTTTCATCACGGGCTCAGTCTCTTCGAGCCGTGACGACGCGGGAAATCTGATCGGCTTCATCAGTATCCTGCGCGACGCGACGGAGCGGCGCGACGCGGAGGAGAAGCTGGTCCAGGCGCGCGAACAGCTCGCGATGTCTCAGAAGATGGAGGCAATCGGCAAGCTGACCGGGGGGATTGCACACGACTTCAACAATCTATTGATGATCATCGGAGGAAGTGCCCAGATATTTCAACGCCTGCTTGATCCAAAACTGCCAAAGGCCATCGAAGCCATACAAACCGCGGCCAAACGCGGCGAGAGTCTCACGCGCCAATTGTTGACGTTCTCTCGTCACCAGCATCTCAGCCCGACGGTCGTTGATCTGAATGCGTCCATCAAGAACATGCGGACCATGATCGAGAGCTCGCTGCGCGGGAACATCGTGTACAACGAGAACGTCGGCGACGGTGTTGCGCCGGTCAAGGTTGACCTAGCCGAACTTGAACTTGCGATCGTCAACATCGCCGTCAATGCGCGAGATGCAATGACAAGCGGCGGCACATTCACGTTGTCCGTCCACGCGGTCACCGCCAATCAGGAAGCCGGCGGCGATCGCCGTGGGAAGGCCTTCTTTGCGATCACACTTGGCGATACGGGCACCGGTATTCCGCCAAATCTGCTGTCCAAGATGTTCGATCCGTTTTTCACGACCAAGGAGGTCGGCAAGGGGACCGGGCTCGGCTTGTCCCAGGTTTATGGTTTCGCGCACCAGGCGGGCGGAACCGTGACGGCAGACAGCAAGGTCGGACAGGGAACAACGATTACAATCTATCTGCCGTCCTGTGCGGACGAGCAGATCACCAGCAAGGAGCTCGCCGCTGCCCGGGCAAGGCCAAGGCAGCCGCCGCGGCAGACGGTTCTCGTTGTCGACGACAGCCCCGAAGTGGCGGATGTGACATCCTCGCTGTTCGAGCATCTGGGTTATGAAACCATCTACCGAGACTCGGCCGAAGCGGCATTGAAGTTGCTCGATACCGGTACGAAGATCGATCTCGTCTTCAGCGATATCGTCATGCCAGGGACCATCGATGGCGTCGGGCTCGCGAGAGAAGTTCGGTCGCGATACCCCGGTTTGCCCATAGCCCTCACAACCGGTTACAGCGACGCCGCAAAAGCAGCTCCGCCAAGCCTCAAAATACTCCGCAAGCCGTTCGATACCGAGGCGCTCAGAGACTTTATCCAGGATCTTGCGCCGCCGAGATCAGCGCGATCATCCGGCGTACCCTTGGCGTCAAGCGCGACTGAGGCTGTACGCAGAAGTTGACCGGTCGCACCATCATGAGGGCCCTGATCTCATCAATGTCCGATATTGATTGCGGAGCGCAGACGACCAGCCGGAACAAAAATGGCCGCAGTTGCCTGCGGCCATTTGTGTTTTGATTGAGCGCAGCCGTTACTCGGCCGCCTGCTTGCGCGGCGGGTCGAGTGCGCCGGAGTCGTGGATCTCGGCGACCTGGTGATCGCTGAAGCCGAGCACCTCGCGCAGGATCTCGTCGGTGTGCTCGCCGAGCAGCGGCGAGCGGGCGACTTCGCTCGGCGAATCCGACAGCTTGATCGGGTTGCCGACCGAGATGTACTTGCCGCGGGTCGGGTGATCGACCTCGACCACGGTGCCGGTCGCGCGCAGCGACTGGTCTTCGGCGATCTCCTTCATCGACAGGATCGGGCCGCAGGGGATGTCGTCCTTGTTGAGGATCTCCATCGCCTCGAATTTTGTTTTCGTCATCGTCCACTGCTCGATGCGGGCGAAGATCTCGTTCAGGCGCGGCAGGCGGGCCGGCGGCTTCGCGTAGTTCGGATCGGTCTTCCAGGTCGGCTCGCCGATCACGTCGCAGATCTTCTCCCAGACCGGCGCCTGGGTGATGAAGTAGATGTAGGCGTTCGGGTCGGTCTCCCAGCCCTTGCACTTCAGGATGCGGCCGGGCTGGCCGCCGCCGGAATCGTTGCCGGCGCGCGGCACGGCATCGCCGAACGGGATGCCTTCGCCGAACTGGCTGTATTCCTTCAGCGGACCGTGGGCGAGGCGCTGCTGGTCGCGCAGCTTGACGCGGGCGAGGTTGAGCACGCCGTCCTGCATCGCCGCGGTGACGCGCTGCCCCTTGCCGGAGTGGGTGCGGTGATAGAGCGCGGTGACGATGCCGAGCGCGAGGTGCAACCCGGTGCCGCTGTCGCCGATCTGCGCGCCGGTGACGAGCGGCAAGCCGTCGCGGAAGCCGGTGGTCGAAGCGGCGCCGCCGGTGCACTGCGCGACGTTCTCGTAGACCTTGCAATCCTCATACGGGCCGGGGCCGAAACCCTTGATCGAGGCGACGATCATCTTCGGGTTGATGCTGTGGATCTTCTCCCAGGGGAAGCCCATGCGATCGAGCACGCCGGGACCGAAATTCTCGACCAGCACGTCGCACTGCTTGATCAGCGCGGTCAGCACTTCCTTGCCCTTCGGGTTCTTGGTGTCGAGCGTGATCGAGCGCTTGTTGTGGTTCAGCATGGTGAAATACAGGCTGTCCACGTTCGGGATGTCCTGCAGCTGGCCGCGCGTAATGTCGCCGACGCCGGGACGCTCGACCTTGATCACGTCGGCGCCGAACCAGGCCAGCAATTGCGTGCAGGTCGGACCCGACTGGACGTGGGTGAAATCGAGAATGCGAACGCCCTTGAGCGCCTTGGTCATAATATTATGCTCCGTACTCTGGTCTGCCCCTGCACCCGCAGGGAGTGATTGGGGTTAGGGGTTACTTCTTCTTCAGAACGCTCTGAGGATTGAGGTTGCCGATGCGGCCGCTCTCCGAGCCCGCCGCCGGGTCGATCACGGCGTTGATCAAGGTCGGCTTGCCGGAATCCAGCGCCGCATTGACCGCGCGCTTCAGCTCGTCGGGGGAGGTGGCGTTGACGCCGACGCCGCCGAAGGCTTCCATCATCTTGTCGTAGCGCGAGCCCTTGACGAACACGGTGGTCGCCGGATCCTCGCCCGCGCTGTTGACATCGGTGCCGCGATAGATGCCGTCATTGTTGAAGATCACGACGCAGATCGGCAGCTTGTAGCGGCAGATGGTCTCGACCTCCATGCCGGAGAAGCCGAACGCGCTGTCGCCTTCGACCGCGAGCACGGGCAGGCCGGTCTCGACCGCGGCCGCGATCGAATAGCCCATGCCGATGCCCATCACGCCCCAGGTGCCGACGTCGAGCCGCTTGCGCGGCTTGTGCATGTCGACGACGCCGCGGGCGAGGTCGAGCGTGTTGGCGCCTTCGTTGACGAAGATGGTTTCTGGACGTTCCGCGATGATCGTGCGCAGCGCGCCGAGCGCACCGTGATAATCCATCGGCGAGGCGTTGCTCATCAGCTTCGGCGCCATCTTGGCGACGTTGTCGTCGCGCTTCTTCGCCACGGTGGCGAGCCAGTCGCTCGGCGCGGCCGACCAGTTGGCGCCCATGGCGTCGAGGAACGCGGACACGCAGGAGCCGATATCGCCGACCACGGGCGCGACGATCTCGACGTTGGAATCCATTTCCTTCGGCTCGATGTCGACCTGGATGAACTTCTTGGGAGCTTCACCCCAGGTCTTGCCCTTGCCGTGCGAGAGCAGCCAGTTGAGGCGGGCACCGATCAGCATGACGACGTCGGCCTCCTTCAGCACGGTCGAGCGCGCCGCACCCGCGCATTGCGGATGCAGATCGGGCAAGAGGCCCTTGGCCATGCTCATCGGCAGGAACGGCACGCCGCTCTTCTCGACGAAATTCTTGATCGCCTCGTCGGCCTGCGCATAGGCTGCGCCCTTGCCGAGGATGATCAGCGGACGCTTCGCGTTCTTCAGCACGTCGAGCGCGCGCTTGACCGCCGACGGGGCAGGGAGCTGCGCCGGCGCAGCATCGATCACCTTGACCAGCGACTTCTCGCCGGCCGCCGCGTCCATGACCTGGCCGAACAGCTTTGCGGGCAGGTCGAGATAGACGCCGCCCGGACGGCCCGACACCGCGGCGCGGATCGCGCGGGCCAGGCCGATGCCGATGTCCTGGGCGTGCAGCACGCGGAACGCTGCCTTGCACAGCGGCTTGGCGATCGCGAGCTGGTCCATTTCCTCATAGTCGCCCTGCTGCAGGTCGACGATCTCGCGCTCGGACGAGCCCGAGATCAGGATCATCGGGAAGCAGTTGGTGGTGGCGTGGGCAAGAGCCGTGAGGCCGTTGAGGAAGCCGGGCGCCGACACCGTGAGGCAGACGCCGGGACGCTTGGTCAGGAAGCCGGCGATCGAGGCCGCATAGCCGGCATTCTGCTCGTGGCGGAACGAGAGCACGCGAATGCCCGCCGCCTGGGCCATGCGGCCCAGGTCCGTGATCGGGATACCCGGCACGCCATAGACGGTGTCGATGCCGTTGAGCTTGAGCGCATCGATGACGAGGTGGAAGCCATCGGTTAGTTCCTGCTCGGTGCCCGGTGCCTCGGACTTCGTAGCGGTATTCAGCATCGGCATCGTCTCCCTGATCGTTCTTGGTTCGGACGATCTGATCGTCGTCTGAAGCGGGTGTGGACTCTCAAACTTACGTGAACGGCTCTCTACCTGAATAATTCCTGGCCGTGCGCCTCGACATAGGCGGCGAGGCCGAGCGTGTGATCGCGGGCGCGCTTTTCGGCGAGCTCGGTGTCGCGCGCTTCCAGTGCCTCGATGATCCCGAGATGCTCGGGCAGCGAGGTCGCGGTGCGGTCCTTGCGGCCGATCGTGAGCTGGCGATAGCCGCGCACATGCAGCAACAGGTCATTGGTGAGGTCGACCAGCACAGGCGATTCCGACAGCGAGATCAGCGCCTGGTGGAAGGCGATGTTGGCCTTGGAATATTCCTCGACGTGATCCTGCGGTAGACGATCGTCGCTGAAGTCCTTGAAGAAGTCGCGAAGCGCCGAGATGTCCTTCTTGCGCGCGGTGGTTGTGATCAGGCGCGCCGCCATGCTCTCCAGCGCCGCCCAGGCGCGGATCATGTCGACGATCTCCGCCTTGGTGCGGCGGACCACGACGATGCCGCGGCGCGGCACGGTCTTCACGAATCCGTCCTGCTCGAGCATCGCGATCGCTTCGCGGATCGGCGTGCGGCTGACGCCGAGACGCTCCGACAATGCGCGCTCGTCGAGCATCACCGGCTCCGGCGTCGCGTAGATGTCCATCTTCAGGATCGCTTCTTTCAAGGCCTCATAGGCCTTGTTCTTGAAGCTCGTCTCCGGCGCGATCCGGACGATGGCGATATCTGTGTCAGCCATGGTGGGCGACGCCTTGGTCTGTTTCGGTTCTGGCACGACTCGTCTCCTCCTCTTGGAGACGTCTTCTTAGCAGAAGAAAGTACCTTAGATTTTTGGCATGCCAAATACCAGAATGTCAAGCTACCCATATTTTTCGGTATTTTTGGGCATCGACCGACCTTGACAATTACGTTTTTGGCATACCAAATGCCACGAAATCTGTCCCAGGAGGAAGCCAATGTCAAATTCGAAGGATGCGGTCCGCAAAATTCTCGATGCGGTCAGGGCCGACAAGCGCACGAGCCTCACCGCGCCCGAAGGCAAGGTGGTCTGCGACGCCTACGGCATTCCGGTGCCGAAGGAAGGCGTCGCCAAGTCGGCCGCCGAGGCCGCCCGGATCGCCACCGACATGGGCTTCCCGGTGGTGATGAAGATTGTCTCGCCCGACATCCTCCATAAGACCGAGGCCGGCGGCGTCGTGGTCGGCGTCAAGAGCGCCGCGGACGCCGAGAGGAGCTACGAGACGATTCTGGCCAACGCCAAGAAATACAAGGCCGATGCCAAGATCGAGGGCATCCAGGTCCAGCAGATGCTGGGCGGCGGCACCGAGGTGATCGTCGGTTCAATCACCGACGGTTCGTTCGGCAAGCTGGTCGCCTTCGGCCTCGGCGGCGTGCTGGTTGAAATCCTCAAGGACATCACCTTCCGTCTCGCGCCCGCGACCAAGGACGATGCGCTGTCGATGCTCGACGGCATCCAGGCGCATGAGATGCTGAAGGGCGTGCGCGGCGGCGAGCCGGTCAACCGCGAAGCGCTCGCCGAAATCATCGTCAAGGTCTCGCAGCTGGTCAGCGATTTCCCCGAGATCGTCGAGCTCGACCTCAATCCGGTGTTCGCCACCAGCAAGAACGCGATTGCCGCCGACGTCCGCATCGTCGTCGACTTCGACTACAAGCCGCGCCCGGCGCCGCGCCCGACCGAAGAGATCGTCGCCGCGATGAGCCGCATCATGCAGCCGAAGGGCGTTGCGGTGATCGGCGCCTCCGCCGAGGACGGCAAGATCGGCAACTCCGTGATGAAGAACCTCATCAACGGCGGCTACAAGGGCGAGATCTATCCGATCCACCCGAAGGCCGAGGAGATCCTCGGCTACAAGGCCTACAAGAGCGTCAAGGACGTGCCCGGCGTGATCGACACGGCGGTGTTTGCGATCCCGGCGAAATTCGTCGCCGGCGCGCTCGTCGAGTGCGGCGAGAAGAAAATCCCCGGTGCGGTGCTGATTCCCTCGGGCTTTGCCGAAGCCGGCGCGCCCGAGTTGCAGGCCGAGATCGTCGAGGTCGGCAAGAAGTACAACATCCGCCTGATGGGGCCGAACATCTACGGCTTCTACTATACCCCGGCCAATCTCTGCGCCACGTTTTGCACTGCCTATGACGTCAAGGGCCACGCGGCGCTGTCGTCGCAGTCGGGCGGCATCGGCATGGCGATCATCGGCTTCTCGCGCTCGGCCAAGATGGGCGTGTCGGCGATCGTCGGCCTCGGCAACAAGTCCGACATCGACGAGGACGATCTGCTCGCCTTCTTCGAGCAGGATCCGAACACCAATTTGATCGCGCAGCACTGCGAAGACCTGAAGGACGGCCGTGCCTTCGCGGAGGCCGCCAAGCGCGTCTCCAAGAAGAAGCCGGTGGTCGTGCTGAAGGCCGGCCGCACGTCTGCGGGTGCGAAGGCGGCGTCGTCGCACACCGGCGCGCTCGCCGGCAACGACAAGATCTATGAGGACGTGTTCAAGCAGTCCGGCGTGATCCGCGCTCGCTCGCTCCGGCAGCTGCTCGAGTTCGCCCGCGGCGTGCCGGTGCTGCCGACGCCGAAGGGCGAGAACGTCCTGATCATCACCGGCGCCGGCGGCTCCGGCGTGCTGCTCTCGGACTCCGTCGTCGACAACGGCCTGTCGCTGATGCAGATGCCGCCGGATCTCGATGCGGCGTTCCGCAAGTTCATCCCGCCGTTCGGCGCGGCTGGAAATCCTGTGGATATCACCGGCGGCGAGCCCCCGATCACCTACGTCAACACGGTGAAGCTCGGTCTCTCCGATGAGCGCATCCACGCGCTGATCCTCGGCTACTGGCACACCATCGTGACGCCGCCGATGGTGTTCGCGCGCAACATGGTCGAAGTGAAGAAGGAGATGGAGGCCAAGGGCTTCGTGAAGCCGATCGTCGCCTCGCTCGCCGGCGACGTCGAAGTCGAGGAAGCCGCCGAATATCTCTATCAGAACGGCATTCCGGCCTATGCCTATTCGACCGAGCTGCCGGTCGAGGTGCTGGGCGCCAAGTACAAATGGGCCCGCGGCGCGGGACTGCTCTGATCGTCTGATCTGCCGAACACCAGAGGCCGCCTCGGACACCGTCCGGGGCGGCTTTTTACTGGGGCGCTCCCATCTCGGCCTTTGCCGGTGATGGAGGGGGAAGGGCGGCATCAGCTCGAGCGTTCGAGATCCAGCCCAGGCTCCTGCTCCGTCTTGCGCGGGTTCCGCGCGTCGTTTCCCTTTTTCCGATCGCGTCGGCTCACCAAGGCAGCTTGCCTTTCGCATCTGATGTGCTACTGATATGTCAGATAAGAATGGTGGAGGACGCCGCGATGGAGTTGGCTGCAACAGGGATGACCGACCGCCAGCGCAAATATCGCGCGACCTACCGCGAGCGGGTGGTGGGCTGGTACAATGGCTGGCTGCACGTCGTGCTGATCTACACGATCGGTTTCACGGCGCTGTACGTCTATCTGGCCAATGTGCACGATTTGAAGTGGTGGGAATATCTCACCGTTCCGGCGGTGTTCCTGATCGCGAATTTCTTCGAATGGGCGGTGCATCGCTTCGTCATGCATAGGCCCTCGAACGTGCCGCTGCTGCGCGCGATCTACAGCCGCCACACGCTGATGCACCATCAGTTCTTCACCGAGGAGGAAATGCGCTTCGCCGACCATCACGACTGGCGCGTCACCTTCTTTCCGCCCTATGCGCTCGTGGTGTTCACCCTGATGTCGATCCCGCCGGCGATCGTCGCCGGCCTCGTGATCTCGGCCAATACCGGCTGGCTGCTGATCACCACGACGACGTCGATGTACCTGATCTACGAATTCATGCACTTCTGCTGCCACGTCGAGGAAAACGCCTTCGTGCGCAATATGCCGTTCGTCAACACCATCCGCCGGCATCATACCGCCCATCACAACCAGTCGATCATGATGGAGCGGAACATGAACCTGACCTTCCCGGTGATGGACTATGTGTTCGGCACGTCCGATCTCAATCGCGGCCTGCTTGGCCACATCTTCAACGGCTACAGCACGCGCTACGTGAAGACCGACATGCGGCGCACGGCGCGGACGCCGCGGGTCGTGGTGAAGGAGCAATCGGTGCCGCATGCCGCAGCTTGAACCGAATCTCGCGGGCCTCGCCTGGTTCGGCCTGCTATGGAGCGTGTGCTGCATCGGCTTCCTGCAACTGGCCGGGATGTATCCGCTGCGCGGACGCGCCGTTCTGCCGGTGACGATGACGACCGCATTGTGGGCGATGTTGCTCGTCGGCACGCTGGCATTCGCCTTGGTCGAACTGCGCTGGACCACGGTCGTTGTGGTGGGCGGTGTGCTATTCCTGTTCCTGCCCGGGCTGTTTCAGGCGCTGCCGGACTGGTGGCGCGACGGACGCGCGGGATTGCGCCTGTCCTGCGGCGCCATGATCGCGGCGCTTGCGCTGCTCGTCGGCGTGGCCGCGCCATCGTTCCACATGTGGACCTAGAGGGAGGTCTCGATGCCAAGCCACATCAAGCTCATGCTGTCGCTGGCGTGCCTCGCCACGGCGGTCTGCGGATATTTCTTCATGGTCTATCTCGGACAGCAGGGACCGAGCTACGCGGTCGCCTTCCTTGGCGTATTCGCCACGGTCGCGATGTGGATCTTCCCCGAGGTCGTCAAGAAGGACCTCAAGGTGCGTCCACCGGGATCCTGATATGATGCTGCAGCACAGGGAGACTCCGATGGCGAGCTATGCCGGGGACCGTACCATCGACGGCATTTCCGTGCTGGTCGACGGCGAGCCGCTGTCACCGCATTACGACCAGCTTCGGCTCACCGAACACGGATTTGAATGGAGCTACGAGGGGCCCGAGCCGGCCCAGTTGGCCTTCGCGCTGCTCTATGATCATCTGCACGACGCCACCGCGGCGAAGGCGCTGCACGAGAGCTTCATGCGGCGCATCGTCGCGAATTTCGGCAATGAATGGGAGCTCTCCTCGGCCGATCTCGACGAGGCGGTCGCGGCGCTGCGATCCGGACAAGCGGCCTAACCCCACGCGGATTTCTCCGCCGGAGAATTCTTTGAAATGACCCTGACCTGTCGCGCGGCGGTGCTGCATCAAAGCGGAACGCCGCTCTCCATCGAGCGCGTTTCGCTTGCACCGCCCACGCCGACCGACGTCGTGGTGAAGGTGCGTGCCGCGGGGCTCTGCCACACCGATCTGGAGGTGATCGACGGATCGCTGCGCTACCCCTTGCCGATGATCCTCGGGCACGAGGCGGCCGGCGTGGTCGAGGAGGTCGGCAGCGCGGTGCATGACGTGCGTGCCGGCGATCACGTGATCCTGTCCTGGAATCCGCATTGCGGGCACTGCTTTCACTGCGACCGCGCGCAGCCGATCCTGTGCGAGACCTATCTCGCCAGGGGCGCGGAAGGCGTGCATTTCGACGGTGCGTTGAAGGCGCGTCTCGCGGGCGGCGGCAGCCTGGCGCATCTGATGTTCCTCGGCGCATTCTCGGAATACCTCGTGCTGCCGGCGCAGCAGGCGATCGTCGTGCCGAAAGACATTCCGTTCGACCGTGCGTGCCTGATCGGCTGCGGCGTGATGACCGGCGTTGGCGCTGCGTTGAACGTCGCCGCCATCGGCCATGGCGATACCGTGATGGTCACCGGCTGCGGCGCGGTCGGGCTGGCAGCGGTGCAGGGCGCCCGGCTCGCCGGCGCCGGTGCGATCATCGCGGTCGACCTCGACGATGCAAAGCTTGCGCTGGCGCGGCAACTCGGCGCGACGCAAGCCGTTAACGCGGCGCGCGAAGACCCGGTCCAGTTCGCAAAAGAGGCGACGCAGGGGCGGGGTGCCGACGTCATCCTCGAGGCGGCGGGCCATCCCAAGGCGTTTCGGCAGACTGCGGAAGCGGTGCGGCCGGGCGGTGAGGTGATCTGGCTCGGCAAGATCGACGTCACGCAGGACGTGGGTTTTCGCTGGGGCGCGTTGATGGGCGAGAAGCGATTTCGCCGCTCGAGCTATGGCGGCGCGCGGCCAAGGCGCGACTTTCCCTTGCTGGCGCAGGCCTATCTCGACGGCCGGCTCAAGCTCGACGAATTGATCACCGGCCGCTGCACCCTCGACGGCATCAATGACGGCTTCGAGGCGTTGCGACGCGGCCGCTCGATCCGCACGGTCGTCGAGCTCTGAAAGTTCTCACAGCGTCGAACGCGCAAAGCTTTCGATGTAGTCGATCAGGCTGTCGGAGGCGGCGCCCGCGGCATCGACACGGCGCTCGGCGACGGCTTCGGCGACGTCGGCATGCAGCCGCGCCGCGAGCGGCAGGTCGGCCGCTTCCTTGTAATGCTGGTACCAGAATCGGCGCGACAGGCCGTGCATCAGGCCCATGGCGCGGGAAGCGAACTCGTTGCGCGACGCCGCCGAGATCAGGGTGTTGAACTGGTGATCCAGCCGCATGAACAGCAGATCGTCGGATTTTTCCGCCGCGCGCCGCATGCCGGCGGCGATCTCGGAGAACTGTGCACGCTGCTCGCTGGTGGCGCGCTCGGCGGCGCCGCGCGCCATCAGCCGTTCCAGCTCGCGGCGCACCTCGAGCAGCCGGAGCTGGGCCCGCAGGTCGATCTCCGACACCAGCACGCCGCGACGGGCCAGGATGTTGACGAGGCCGTCGCGCGACAGCCGCTGCAGCGCCTCGCGGATCGGGGTGCGGCCGATGTCGAGCCGCTTGGCGAGCACGAGCTCGGACAGCGCGGTGCCGGGCGGCAGTTGCAGCGTCACGATCAGCTCTTCCAGCTCGGCATAGGCGCGATCGGTGAGGGTGACGTCGGCTTGCGGGAGACGGGCCTGCGCGGCAGCGCGCGGCTTGGCGGCGGCGGACGATGGCCGCGCCGGCCGGCGGTTTCCTGCTGCGCGGGCGCGCACCGTGCTGGATCGCTTGTTCGAATCGGCCATCGGGATCTTGCGTGCTGCTGTACAGCAGATATCTCACACGCCCCGGCGGCACTGACAAGGCCGCTCGACTGGCGCTGCACCGAATCCGGCCGCGTGCAGCGAACCGCGGCGCATCATCAGTGCGAAATGCTTTCCAGCGTGCGGCCGCGGGTTTCCTCGCCGAGCAACAGCACCGCCAGCGCCGCCACCACGAACGCGCCGGCGCCCAGCGCGAACACGCCGCTCTGCCCCGCCGCGGGCAGGATCACGCCGATCACATAGGGGCCGATCAGCGAACCGATTCGGCCGATCGCGGAGGCAAAACCGGTTCCGGTGGCACGGACATGGGTCGGATATAGTTCAGGCGTATAGGCGTAAAGCGCCGACCACATGCCGAACAGGAAGAACTGCATGCAGAGGCCTGCAATGATGAGCTGGGTCTGGTCCGCCGCCGAGCCGTAGAAGTGGCAGGCGATCGCGCCGCAGAGCAGGTTCATCACCAGCGTCGCCTTTCGGCCCCAGGATTCGACGAGCCAGGCCGAGACCAGGAAGCCGGGAATGCCCGCGAGCGAGATCAGGATGGTGTAGAACACCGATTTGGTGATCGGGAATCCCTTGGCCTGCAGCAGCGCGCCGAGCCACGTGGTCAGGCCGTAGAAGCCGAGCAGGGCGAAGAACCACAAGGTCCACAACATCGTGGTCCGCTTGGCGTAGATGCCCGAAAACAGCGTCCTCAGGCCGGTCACTTCGGACGCGGGTGCGGCCGCCTGGCGTACGACCGGCGGCAGCTCCTTGCTGCCGAGACGGTCGCGGACCCTGCTTTCGATGTCGCGCACGGTCGCTTCGGCCCGCTCGGAATAGCCATGGGAAGCGAGCCAGCGCGGCGATTCCGGAACGTAGCGTCGCACGATAAGCACGAACACGGCCGGGATCGCCTGCAGGATGAACACCCAGCGCCAGTCGGCGACCTGCAGCACGAAGTAGGTCAACAGGCCCGACGCGATGAAGCCGAGCGGCCAAAACCCTTCGAGGAACGCGATGTAGCGGCCGCGGTTGCGGGCCGGCATGATCTCCGAAACCATCGACTGCGCGACCGGAAACTCCATGCCCATGCCGAAGCCGAGCAGCAGGCGGGATGCGCCGAGCGCGGTCGCCGTCGTCGAGAGACCACAGCACAGGCTGCCCAATCCCCAGAAGATCATGCTGACCTGGAAGACGCGGGCGCGGCCGAAACGGTCGGCCAGCAGGCCGGCGGACGCGGCGCCCATGAACATGCCGAGGAAGCTCATGCTGGACAGCAGCCCGGCTTCCGCCGTCGACAAGCCGAAGGTCTGGCGGATCGAGCCGAGCACGAAAGTCAGCGCGGCCAGGTCCATGCTGTCGAAGAACCACGCGGTCGCGATGATTCCGAAGATCCAGCGCTGATAGGAGGTCAGTGGCAGCCGTTCGAGCCGTGCCGCGATGTCCGCGACCTGCTGCGCTTGCGCGGTGCGCGCGACGGCGGCCGGAGCCCGGCTTCCGGCCGCTGCGGTGACGTCGGAAATGGTCATTGCTGTCCTCCCCAGGTGGACGTTGCCGGGCTCTTGTCGGCCCGTTCCATAAAATGTCACACGGATAGCAGTGATATGTCAATTGGTGATCACGCGCGAACTGGCGGGAGCGAGCCGGCCTCCGCGCCGGACAGCGCCGGCGACAAATCGGCGCGCGGCGCGCGCCTGCTGTGATCCGATCGACGTTCGATGCCGTTTCGGACATCTTCCAAAGCGGCATCAAAGCCCGGTTAACGGCATCCGAGAAATCGGGGCCTGTCCGATAATCCGGCTTTAATGGGGGCCGACTAAAGGTCTTCTTGTTGCGGCGTACCGGATGCCGGGAGGTATCCGATATTGGGTCCGGAGGAGGCGTTTTCCCCATCATGTCAGTTCAGGTC
Source organism: Bradyrhizobium sp. USDA3010 (assembly GCF_056429065.1). Taxonomy (NCBI): domain Bacteria; kingdom Pseudomonadati; phylum Pseudomonadota; class Alphaproteobacteria; order Hyphomicrobiales; family Nitrobacteraceae; genus Bradyrhizobium; species Bradyrhizobium sp. USDA3010. The sequence goes on along the minus strand of NZ_JBWJZD010000016.1, from coordinate 56,186 downwards.
GATTCGGATTTTGCGAGCGACGATCGCGCACGGGCGCAGATCGGCGCGGCGGTGAGCTATCTGCTCAGGGACGCGACCGGCGCCGCGCGTGAGCATGCGGTCGAGATGATTGTCGAGTTGGTCCGCGATGTCGCAAGCCGGCCGGCTGGCCTCGAAGCCGCGTCGCTTCAGCCGCTCATGAGCGGCGTTACCTATCGGGATTTTGTGATCGATGCCTACCGGCGCGATGTCGATCGCTGGCGCGCGACGATCCGACGGTCGAACGGCAAGAAGATCCGGATTGCGTCTCCGCCGTCGGTCCGCGACGAGGCGACGACCACGGCGGATGCGATCACCGCCGAGAAGGCCATCGAGTTCGCGAGGCGCGCGATCGACATGGGCGAGGTGCTCTGACCACACCCAAAGGTGCATTCGCCGTGAAAGTCCCGGCGATGCCGCCGACCCTATGCTTGGGACGCGCGATGTGCTCCGATGCGACGGCTGCGCCGGTTCCGGAACTGTCCGCGCATCTTGATCCATCGTATCCCAGCAGAGAGAAGCCATGCCTTCCGAACTCCGTTCGCCCCGTCTGGCGGTCCTGATCGACGCCGACAATGCATCTGCAAGGATCGCCGATGGGCTGTTCGAGGAGATCGCCAAGATCGGCGAGGCCAGCGTGCGCCGCATCTATGGCGACTTCTCCAATCCGCGGTCCAAGGGCTGGGCCGACATTCTGTCCAAGCACGCCATCATCCCGCAGCAGCAATTCGCCTATACGACCGGCAAGAATGCATCCGACATCACCCTGGTGATCGACGCGATGGACCTGCTGCACAGCGGCCGGTTCGATGGCTTCTGCCTGGTGTCGTCGGACAGCGATTTCACCCGGCTTGCCGCCCGCATCCGCGAGCACGGCATCGACGTATTCGGGTTTGGCGAGCAGAAGACGCCGGAGAGTTTTCGGCAGGCCTGCCGCAGGTTCGTCTATACCGAGAATTTGCGCGGCGGCGTGACGAGCAATCAGGACGCCGCGGTGCGTGCCCAGCCGTTGCAGCCGCCCGACGCCGCCACGCCCATCCTCAAGAAGGTGATCGGCCAGATGGCCAGCGAGGACGGCTGGGTGACGCTCGGCGAGGTCGGACGGCAACTGGCCAATCTGGCGTCGGATTTCGATCAAAGGACCTACGGCTTCCGCACCCTGAGCGAGCTGGTCCGCAGGACAAATGCCTTCGAGATCGAACAGCCCAAGGGCGGGACGACGCGAATCCGTATCAAGCCTTCAGCTGACACCCCTGCGAAAGCACCTCCAAGACGGCGAACGCCAAGACGACGAGCCGGTCAAAAACCGCCGGAATGAACGGCGCGCAGCGTGCTTCTGCTCTGAACTATCTCTGAATCTGAACCAACTATGAATGCCGCTTTGGACAATATCCGAAGCAGCATTTTCGTTTGTGCTGGAACTGAAGCGAGTTGCCGCGGAACTGGAATTTGCGCGCAAGTTGCCGAGTTGGAACTGGAACGTCTCGTTCCCTGCGATGTTGAAGGGACGTCTCATAGCTCGGAGGAGGAGAATCATGAACAAGCGTTTTGCTGTGTCCCTTGTCGCCGCTGCGTCGCTGCTCGCGTCCGGCTCGGCTTTCGCACAGTCCACGACCGCGGCGGGCGCCGCGAACGGTGCCCGAACCGGTGGCGAGATCGCAGGCCCGGTTGGCGAGATCGTCGGCGGCACGGTTGGTGCTGCGGTCGGCGCCGGCCTCGAGATTCCGAATGCGGTGATCACCTCGATCCCGCGCGACGAACCGTCGGTCGTGGTGCGCGAGCGCGTCGTGGTCGGCGAGCCGCTGCCCGACACCGTCGTGCTTCGTCCGGTGCCGCGCTACACCGAATATCGCTACGCTGTTGTCAATGATCGCCGCGTGATCGTCGAGCCGCGCACCCGCCGGGTCGTCAAGATCATCGACTGATCGCGCTGATGTGTCCAACTGCAAAGATCCTCGCGGGCTTGTCGTCCGCGGGGATTTTCGCATGGCACAGGTCCGCTTTTTTCATGAGGGGCCTGGTTGGCCTGACGGCGCGATCGCCTAGACTGGTCCGAAACAAGCGGACGCAGCCAGTGTCCGCACCAAACAAGAGCAGGGTGGAAACATGGGTCGGAAGATCGCGATCGTCGGCGCGGGTGCGGTCGGCGGCTATGCCGGTGCGCATATGGCGCAGGCGGGTGAGGACGTCACCTTCATCGATCCCTGGCCCGAGCATGTTGCGCACATGCGCAAGCACGGACTGCGCGTCACGCATGCGATGGATGTTGCGGAATTCTCGGTGCCGGTGCGCGCGCTGCACATTACCGACACGCAGCAATTGGCAAAAGAGAAGCCGGTCGACATCGCCTTCGTCTGCATGAAGTCCTACGACACGGCCTGGGCGACCATGCTGATCCGGCAATATCTCGCGCCGGACGGTTACGTCGTGTCGCTGCAGAATTGCATGAACGAGGAGACGATCGCCGGCATCGTCGGCTGGGGCAGGACGCTCGGCTGCATCGCGAGCAGCATCACCGTCAATCTGCCCGAGCCCGGCCATATCCACCGCGGCGCCGGCAAAGGCGGCGCGGCGCATACCGTGTTCCGCGCCGGCGAGGTGCATGGCCGCATCACCGCACGGGCGGAGGAGGTGTGCCGGCTGGTCGGCACTTCCGACAGCGCCAAGGTGACCGGCAATCTCTGGGGCGAGCGCTGGTCGAAGCTCGTCGCCAACGTGATGGGCAACGGTCTGTCGGCCTGCACGGGTCTGGCGGGCGGCGAGGTGCTGCAAAGCGAACCGCTGCGCCGCTTCTCGACGCGGCTCGGCAGCGAGGCGATCCGCGTCGGCCAGGCGCAGGGCTATCAGCTGGAAGAGATCCTGCATCTGCCGCCGGAGACGATTGCGCGGGCCGGCGAGGGCGATGAGGCCGCGACGCGCGCCTGCGACGAGCAGCGCTTCAAGGATGCCAAGCGCACTTCATCGGAGCAGCGCCCCTCGATGGGCCAGGACATGCAAAAGGGCCGCCGCACCGAGATCGAATTCCTCAACGGCTTTGTGGTGCGCGAGGGCGAGAAGCTCGGCCTCGCCTGCAATGCCAACGCCGCGCTGACCGATATCGTCAAGCGCGTCGAGCGCGGCGAGCTTGCACCGGATCCGCGGCACATCACGGAGTTGCGGATGAATTGAGGGCCAACGCCTTAGGGTCGATTGCCGTCATTGCGAGGAGCGAAGCGACGAAGCAATCCATCTTTCGGCGTATGCGGAGAGATGGGTTGCTTCGCTGCGCTCGCAATGACTGGCGGGGATGTCGCGGCAGTTCGCTCACAGCAGCTGCCTGACCCCCATCCCGTGCATGAAGCGCTCGCGGATCTGCACGGGGTCGCGGCGGGTGGTGCCGGTGCCGGGCTTGTCGTCGATGCGGACGCCGATCAGGGTCGGGCCGGCTGCCGATTTGGACTGCTCGATCAGCCGCTCGAAATCGTCCTCGTCGGCGGCCCAGGAGCTGTTCGCGATTCCGCTGGCGAGCGCGATCGCGACGAGGTCGGTATGGCCCGCGGCCGGGGTGGGCTGGCTGCCTGTGATCTGATAGATGCCGTTGTCCATCACCACCATGGTGAGATTCTTCGGCGCCAGGGTCGCGATGGTCGAGAGGCAACCGAGCTGCATCAACAGCGAGCCGTCGCCTTCGAGCGCGAACACGCGGCGCTTGGGCTGCGCCAGCGCGACGCCGAGCGCGATCGGAAACGCAAGTCCCATGCTGCCCAGCATGTAGAAATTCTCGGGGCGATGGCCGGCGGCCCAAAGGTCAAAGTTGGTGTTGCCGATGCCGCCGATCACGGCCTCGTCCTTCAGCCCGGCGACGAGGCGCTGGGTGAGATCGAAGCGGTTCATCACCTTGGTGTTGCGCGCTTGTGTGCTGGTCATGGCTGATCTCACTTGTCGAAGGTCTTGCCGCCGGTCAACAGCGGCGAGAGGATCAGCGCCACCGGCGCCTGGGTGGTGACGGCCTGCTTGATCGAGCGGTCGGCGATGAATTCGAGCTCGTCGAGCCGGGTGATGGTGTGATGTTCCATCGCCAGCGAATCCAGCACCGGGCGCATGGTGCGGCAGACCAGCGCCTGGCCGTAATTGAACTCGCCGAGCGTGCCGCGCTCGGAGACGAACATGATCAGCGGGATCTGGTAGGGCACCGCGAGCGAGGCCAGCACGTTGGCGAGCGTGGCAAAGCCCGAGGTCTGCATCAGCACCGCGCCGCGCGTGCCCGCCATCCAGGCGCCGGAGACGATGCCGACGGCCTCTTCCTCGCGCGCGGTCGGAAACGTCGTGAAATAGGGATCGGCGTGCAGGTCCTTGATCAGCGTGGTCAGCACCCGGTCGGGCACATAGGGCACCAGCTTGATCTCGTTCCGCTTCAGCGTCTGCAGCACGATGCCGTGCCAGGTGGTCGCCGTCTTCTGGGACGAGGCTTGTTCCGCGGCCGCCATCCTGCTCTCCCTCTCGCGCGGCGCTGATGGCCGCTTGCCGCTCGAAACTTGACGCTGACCATGCGATTGTCAACATGTCGCGCTCGCAACGCGATCTGCGGAATTCGGTCATCGCAGCGCCGAACCGGCGTGCGATACAGGCGGCAACGATCAAGGGACGGAACGATCAAGGGACGGGAGGCGTCGATGGCCGGATGGGTCTGGCGGACCGCCATTGCGGCAGCGGCCACGGTCGTGGCCGGCCTTGCGTCCGCGGAGCCATACCCGGCAAAGGCCGTTCATATTCTCGTTCCATATCCGCCCGGCGGTGGCGTCGACGTGCTGACGCGGACGCTCGCCGAAGCCGTGTCGAAGACCTGGACGCAGTCGATCGTGGTCGAGAACCGGCCCGGCGCCGGCGGGGTGATCGCCTCGCAGGCGATCGCAAGCTCCGCGCCCGATGGCTACAATCTGATCATGGTCGCGAGTGGCCACGCCACCAATCCGTTCCTCTATCCGAAGTTGCCCTACGACACGTTCAAGGATTTTTCGCCGATCTCGCTGCTGGCGTCATCGCCGAACGTGCTGCTGGTGCGCGCGGACTCACCGTTCAAATCGGTCAGTGACGTCATCGCCGCGGCGAAGGCGAAGCTTGGCAGCCTGTCCTTTGCCCATGCCGGCAACGGCACCTCGACCCATCTGGCCGGCGAGCTGCTCAACAGCCTTGCCAAGATCGATCTCAATGCGATCCCCTACAAGGGCGGTGCGCCGGCGATCAACGATCTGCTTGGCGGACAAATTCCGATGTCGTTCAACAACGGGCCGGAATCGGTCGGGCAGTTGCAGGCCGGCACGGTCCGCGCGCTGGCGGTGACGACGGGCTCGCGCGCGCCGTTTCTATCAGATGTGCCCAGCATGTCGGAAATTGTGCCGGGCTATGACACCGAGGTGTGGTGGGGTCTGCTCGGTCCCGGCAACATGCCCGCGGATCTCGTTGCGGAGATTTCGCATGATTTCGTGGCGGCGGTGAACAGCGATGCCGTGAAGGAGCGTCTCGGCAAGCTCGGCGCGATCCCGATCGGCTCCACGCCGGACAAATTCGCGGCCAAGATCAAGGCCGACTACGACAAATGGGGGTCGATCATCAAGGCCGCCGGCATGAAGGCGGAGTAAGTCGATGGCTGCCGAGATTCCACCCTGCCTGCCGCCGCGTCCGGTGACGCCGCCGCGAGAGAAGCTGCCGCCAAAGGCCTGCGACACGCACGCGCATGTGTTCGGCCCGGCGGACCGTTTTCCCTACGCCGCCGATCGCAGCTACACGCCGCCGGACGCGCCGCTCGCGACCTATCTCGGCATGCTCGATGCGCTGGGTTTCACGCGCGGCGTGCTGGTGCAGGGCAGCGCGCATGGCCACGACAATTCGGCGATGCTGGATGCGTTGCAGCGCGAGCCGGCGCGGCTGCGCGGCGTCGCGGTGGCCGATGCCGATGTCGCGGCGGGTACGCTGCGGCAATGGCATGTGCTCGGCGTCCGCGGCTTGCGCTTCAACCATTTCTTCCGCGGTGGGCAATTGCATTATCGCGGCGGCGTCCCCTTGAGCGTCGCCGAGACGCACGCGGCCGTGATGGCCGAACTCGGCTGGCATCTGCAACTCTGGATCGACGTGAAGGATCTGCCTGACGCAGTCCCGATGCTGAAGGCGCTGGGCCTGCCGGTCGTGGTCGACCACATGGGCCGCACCGACGCTGCCGCCGGCATCAACACCGCGGGCTTCCAGAGCCTGCTGCGCGCGGTCGGGGAGGGTTGGTGCTGGGCCAAGCTCTCGGGCGCGCATCGCCTGAGCCGGCGGGCGCCCGATTATCCGGACGCGCGGCCGTTCCACGAGGCACTGGTCGCTGCCAACTCCGAACAGCTGGTGTGGGGCGGCGACTGGCCGCATCCGCGCGTCGAGGGCGAGATGCCCGACGCCGGCCATCTGCTGACGCTGTTCCAGGAGTGGACGCCGGACGCCGCGACCCGCCACCGCATCCTCGTCGACAATCCCGCACGACTCTATGGCTTCCCAAACTGAAAGCTGCCCGAAGACATGACCGTCAACAACAAGCGCGTGTTCTACGTCAAATACCTCGCCCACGAGATCTACGTCGACATCCTGAAGAAGCGACCGGATGTCCGGCTCGACCGTATCGAGAACGAGACGCCGGAGGCGCAATTCGCCCCCGTTCTGGCGGACGCGCATGCCTACCAGATCGGCGCTGCCCGCGACGAGCTGGCGCCGCATTTCCATGCCCATGCCGAGCTGTTGAAGCGCGCGCCGAACCTTCTGATCGTGTCCTCGAACGGCGCCGGGTTCGATCCCGTCGACGTCGATGCCTGCACGGCTGCGGGCGTGCTGGTGGTCAACCAGTCCGGCGGCAACGCCAATTCGGTCGCCGAGCACGCGCTCGGCATGATGCTGACGCTGTCGAAGCGCATCATCCAGTCCGATCGCCGGCTGCGGCGCGAGGCCAACGTCAACCGCAACGACCTGATCGGCAACGAGCTGAACGAGAAGACCGTCGGCATCGTCGGCCTCGGCAATGTCGGCCGCCGCATCGCCGAGCTGTGCAAGGGCCTCTTGCACATGAAGGTGATCGCCTACGATCCCTATCTCACGGCCGAGGAGATGGCGAAGCGGGGCGCGGAGAAGGTCGAGCTCGACGATCTCCTGCGCCGCGCGGATTTCGTCTCGATATCCTGCCCGCTGGACGGCAAGAGCCGAGGCATGATCGGTGCGCGCGAATTCGCGCTGATGCAGCCGCATGCCTACTTCGTCACCACCGCGCGCGGCTTCATCCATGACGAGAAGGCGCTGGAAGATGCACTGCGCGAAAAGCGCATCGCCGGCGCCGGCCTCGACGTCTGGGCCAAGGAACCGCCGCCACCGGATCATCCGCTCTTGCGGTTCGACAACGTGCTGGCGAGCCCGCACACCGCCGGTGTCACCCGCGAGGCGCGCATCAACATGGGCCGCATCGCGGCCGAGCAGATCCTCGACGCCCTGGACGGCAAGCGCCCGCCGCGCATCATCAATCCCGAGGTCTGGCCGGCTTACGCCAGAAGGTTCGAGAGGGCGTTCGGGTTTGTGCCGGGGTAGCTCGACGGTCGTTGCTGTCAGGCCTCCGCCTTGTGGGGCCGCGGCAGCGTGCGGCCAAAATATCGAAAACAACCCCATGCAAAGAAGCTGACGGCTGCCAGCGTTTCGACCAGGCACTTGACGCGTCGGGCAACTCAGGGGTAAATTTCCAATATTCAGAAATCGTGCAAGCGGCCCGACCTTGTGGGGATAGATATCGCAAGGGCGGAGCGAACCGTTCCGCCGGTGCGTTCCTCACGCAAATGGTCGTTCGTGCGCGTGTTGTTGCGCGCGCAAAAACACCGGAGAAAATCTCCTTCGTCGCAGCCTCGATCGAGGCAATAAACCCACTGCCAAGGCACCGCCTCACGACGCATCCGTTGTTATTTCCCCTGAGATATCGACGACTTAGCCTGAAGTCGCCATTTTGCGTTGGTGCCCGACCATTCCGGGCACGGAAGGAAGAAGTGTCATGCGACAGGTCCAGTCATTGCTCCGCAACGCGCCCGCCCGGATCGGCCGCCGTCTTGCGCAGATCGTCGCGATCGCTGCCGCCAGCCTGCCGCAGGCCGGCGCGTAGATTAAAGCGCCGCATCCGCGCGCTGAATTAACTCAACACCATTTCGCGTTAGTGCTAACGTGGTACCCCCGGGCTCTGCCGGCGCAGCAGGGAGGGTTTCCATGTCACGCTTCGTCGTTCAGTTCATGAAGGACGTGCTCGGCGGCAACGGCCGCCAGCGCGAGGTTTGCCAGGGCGAACTCGAGGTCGACGCCTCGAGCGAAGGCCAGGCCACCGAGATGGCCAAGCTCAAATTCTGTCAGGAACAGGCGCTCTGCGACTGGTCACTGCACGCCGACCGCATCCGGATCGAAGCGGCCGACTTGCAAGTGAACTAATGCGTCCAGAGCCCCGTTCCGATCGAATCGGAACGGGGCTCTGGATTTTTTGTTTGACGCGATTTGTTGACGCGAACCGGTATCCACTTCGCGCTCGAAACGCTTTGGCCGATTACTCCGGCAGGATGCGCACCGCACCCTTCGCCGCGCTGCTTGCGAACGCCGCATAGGCTTTCAGGGCGGTCGAGACCGCGCGCTTGCGTGGTGCCGCCGGCTTCCACGCCGCATTGCCCTTGGCTTCCATCGCCGCGCGGCGGCGCTTGAGCTCGGCATCGTCGACCTTGAGGTTGACCTTGCGGTTCGGGATGTCGAACTCGATGATGTCGCCTTCCTCGACGAGACCAATCAGGCCGCCTTCGGCGGCTTCCGGCGAGACGTGCCCGATCGACAGGCCGGACGATCCGCCGGAGAAGCGGCCGTCGGTGATCAGCGCGCAGGCCTTTCCGAGGCCCTTCGACTTCAGATAGCTGGTCGGATAGAGCATCTCCTGCATGCCCGGGCCGCCGCGCGGACCTTCATAGCGGATCAGCACGACATCGCCGGCCTTCACCTTGTTGGTGAGGATGGCATCGACCGAGGCGTCCTGGCTCTCGAAGATGCGGGCCGGGCCGGAGAACTTCAGGATGCTCTGATCGACGCCGGCGGTCTTCACGATGCAGCCGTCCTCCGCGAGGTTGCCGAACAGCACCGCGAGGCCGCCGTCCTTGGAATAGGCGTGCTCGGCGTTGCGGATGACGCCCTCGGCGCGATCGACATCGACGTCGTCGAACCGGCGGTCCTGGCTGAAGGCTTCCTGGGTCGGCACGCCGCCCGGCGCGGCGCGGTAGAAGTTGCGCACCTTGTCGCTAGTGGTCCGCACCACGTCCCAGCGGTTCAGCGCGTCGTCGAGCGTCGCGGCGTGCACGGTCGGTCCGTCGGTCGTGAGCAGCCTGGCGCGATCAAGCTCGCCGAGGATGGCCATGATGCCGCCGGCGTGATGCACGTCCTCCATGTGGACGTCCTGCACCGAGGGCGCGACCTTGCACAGCACCGGCACCTTGCGCGACAGCCGGTCGATGTCGGCCATCGTGAACGGCACCTCGCCCTCGCGCGCGGCGGCGAGCAGATGCAGCACGGTGTTGGTGGAGCCGCCCATCGCGATGTCGAGCGTCATCGCGTTCTCGAACGACTTGAAGTTCGCGATGTTGCGCGGCAGCACCTTGGCGTCGTCCTGCTCGTAATAGCGGCGGGCGAGATCGACGATCAGATGGCCGGCCTCGACGAACAGGCTCTTGCGGTCGGCATGCGTCGCCAGCACCGAGCCGTTGCCGGGCAGCGCGAGGCCGAGCGCCTCGGTCAGGCAGTTCATCGAATTCGCGGTGAACATGCCGGAGCAGGAGCCGCAGGTCGGGCAGGCCGAGCGCTCGATCACCTCGACCTCTTCGTCCGACACGTTGGAGTCGGCGGCGGCCACCATCGCATCGATCAGGTCGACCGCCCGCTTCTTGCCCTTGAGCAGGATCTTGCCGGATTCCATCGGGCCGCCCGAGACGAACACCGTCGGGATGTTCAGGCGCAGCGTCGCCATCAGCATGCCGGGGGTGATCTTGTCGCAGTTGGAGATGCAGACCATCGCGTCGGCGCAGTGCGCGTTGACCATGTATTCGACGCTGTCGGCGATCAATTCGCGCGAGGGCAGGCTGTAGAGCATGCCGTCATGGCCCATCGCGATGCCGTCATCGACCGCGATGGTGTTGAATTCCTTGGCGACGCCGCCGGCCTTCTCGATCTCGCGTGCGACGAGCTGGCCGAGATTCTGCAGATGGACGTGGCCGGGCACGAACTGGGTGAAGGAGTTGACCACCGCGATGATCGGCTTGCCGAAATCCTCGTTCTTCATGCCGGTGGCGCGCCACAGGCCGCGAGCACCCGCCATGTTGCGGCCGTGGGTGGTTGTGCGGGAGCGATAGGCGGGCATCGTAAATCCTTCTCAAATCCTTGGGCTATGGGCGCTTTTTAAGGGAGATGGCAGCTCTTATGCCCGCCCGTGGAGGCGGATTCAAGCGCGGAACCGCATGGCTGAACCCCGCTATCTGACTTCGATCCCGGCCGCCGTGGCCGCGGCTCACACGCTCAATCCTCGAACCTGAACCTGAAGGCCTCGCCATGCCTGACCACGCGGCCCGCGGTCGGGGCGGGGAAGTGGCCGGTCAGCAGATAGCTCGGCGTATCCGCCAATTCCTCCAGCAGCGTCACGCGGGTGGCGAGCGCCGCCGCGGGATCGACATCGGCGGCATTCGACAGCCACAGCTCCGCGCACTGGATCGGATGATGGATCACGTCGCCTGACATCACAGCATGACAGCCGCCGCCGTTGAGATGGATCTTCATGTTGCCGGCGGTGTGGCCCGGCGCCGGCGCAAAGCGCAGGCGCGCGTCGCGGTCGTCGAACAGCAGGTGGTCGGTCTCGACGAATTCGGCCTGGCCGGCCGCGACAACCGGCAGCACCGAATCCTCGAACGAGCCGTGATTGACCGGCGTCGGCGGGTTCGCCCGGTGCGCGGCCTCCCAGTGTCGGAATTCGGCGCGTCCCATCAGATAGCGCGCCTTCGGAAAGGTCGGCACCCAGCGCCCGTCGATCAGCCGCGTGTTCCAGCCGACATGGTCGACATGCAGATGCGTGCACATCACGAAGTCAACCTGCTCGGGCCGCACGCCGAGCGCGGCCATGTTTTCCAGATAGGGCTGGTTGAGATTGTTCCAGGCCGGCACGCGCGGGCGCGGCTTGTGATTGCCGCAGCAGGTGTCGACGACTGCGGTCCAGCGCGGCGTTCGCACCAGATAGGAGTGGTGGCTCAGGATGAAGCGGCCGGTCTCCGGCTCGATATAGCGGTGATCGAGCCAGCTTCGGTTCGCGGCGATCACCTCGTCGGTGACGTTGGCGAACAGCCATGTCTTGTCGAAGGCGAGCGAGGGGATTTCGACCAGCCGATCGATCCGCATGCTGCCGATGGTGATCTGGCGCATGCGGTGCTCAGTTCTTGATGAGGTCGCCGAACGGCACCCAGCGCGTGCCATCGTACCGGATCAGTTGCAGGCTGGTCATGGGCGTATACCGCTCCGGCGAGTTGCCGACCGCCGTGCCGTTGATCAGCATCGGCAGATGCAGATCCCTGATACTGGTCGCCTGCTTCATCACATTGGCGCGGGTAAGGTCGTTGCCGGCGGCTTTCAGCACCGCGACCAGCGTCTGCGCGATGGTGTAACCGTAGACATTGAGCCAGTCGCTCTTGTTGGCGTCGGGCAGATATTTGTCCATGAAGGCGACCCATTCCTTGTAGCCGGCATCGTCCTTCAGCGCCGGATCGGTCGAGTCTTTCAGGTACTGGCTCGAGATCACGCCGGTGGAATTGTCCTTTCCGGCGGGTTCGAGCACGCCGCTGATCGAGGCCGAGACATTGGAGATGATGGTGGTCGGCTTCCACCCGATCTCGCCGATCTTGCGGATCGCCTGCGCCGCGAATTTCGGCGTCGCCGCGACCAGCACGACGTCGGCGCCGCTGCTCTTGAGCAGCAGGATCTGCGTATCGACGGTGGGGGCGGTGGTCTCGTAGGCCGCTCGCGCCACGATGGCTTCGGTGCTGCCGAGGCCTTCCTCCAGCGCTTTTAGATAATCCTTGCCGAGGTCATCGTTCTGATAGAGCACACCGACCTTGGCGTTCGGGTGGCTCGCCTTGATGTATTTGGCGTAGGCGATTGCCTCGTCGCGATAGGTCGGCTGCCAGCCCACGGTCCACGGAAAATTCTTCGGATCGTCCCACTTCGCCGCGCCCGAGCCGAGGAAGAGCTGCGGCACCTTCCTGTCGTTGAGATATTTGTGCACGGCGCTGTTGGTCGGCGTGCCGACCCCGCCGAAGATCAACAGCACCTCGTCGCTCTCGACCAGGCGGCGCGTCTGCTCCACCGTCTTGGGCGGGCTGTAGGCGTCGTCGGCGATCATCATCTGGATCCGCCGGCCGTTGATGCCGCCCTCGTCATTCACCTTGCGGAAATAGGCCTCCGCCGATTTCGCGATTTGCGCGAACGCCGAGACGGGGCCGGACAGCGGCGCTGTGGTGCCGATCTTGATCGTCTTGTCGTCGGCGCCTGAGTCATATTTCGCGCTCTCGGCATGTACGGCGCCGGCGGCGATCAGCGGCAGCAGCAAAAGGGCCGCGCGCAAATGAGAGCGGACGAGGCGCGCCATGACGGTATCTCCCCAGATTGCTCTCCGCCTCTTCGGGCGGAGTTGAAACGCGAATACTTCGCCCGCCGCCTGCGCGGCTTGCGGGCCGCGACCGCCGCCGTGCAGACGAACGATCGTTCGTACGGTTGACTAGCGAACGATCGTTCGTTAGTCAAGGCGCCATGGCGGCTTCCACATCGAGCGCGGCCGAGGCGGTCGTGACATCCACCCGCGAGCGCATCCTCAGCGAGGCGCTCAGCCTGTTCGCGCAAAGCGGCTATGGCGGCGCGTCGATGCGCGAGCTCGCGCGCCGCGTCGGCATCCGCGAGAGCAGCCTCTACAATCATTTTCCGGGCAAGGCCGCGATCCTCGAAGCGATCGTCAGCGAGCACGGTCCGGCGAGTTCGGCCGACCGGCTCGAGGCGCCGCGCTACCGGCAGCTCGCGCGGCAGCCGGCGGCGTTCTGCCGCCAGTTCGCGCTCGACCTCGTCGAACAATGGTCGGATCCGCGCGAGCATCAGTTCCAGAAGGTCATCACCGCCGAACGCAACCGTGTGCCCGGTATCCGCGCCAAGTTCGCCGACCACTTCTATGCGCGAGAACAGAATCTGATGACGGATTACTTCCGCGGCTTCGCGCTCGCCGGACTGATCTCGACCACAGACCCGCGCGAGGCGGCGCGGCTGTTCGCGGCCGGCCTGATCTATGTCAGGCTCGAACATTATGTGATGGGCGCGCAGGCCTCGCCGCGACCGAAGGTGATCGAGGCGATCGACCGCTATCTCGCGTTCTTCCTGTCGGTGATTGCGGCAAAGGACGCAGACATCTCGGACAAGAAACAACGAAAAAACGGAGAGACGCGTGGCAAGGCTGCCTCTGATTGATCCGGATACCACGAGCGGCGACATCCGCACGGCGTTCGACCGCATGCCGGTCAAGCTCAACATCTTCCGCATGATGGCGCACGCCGAGGCCAACATGATCCCGGCGATGCGGCTCGGCAATTCGATCCTGCATAAGCAGAAGCTGTCGGCGGTCAACCGCGAGCTTCTGATCCTGCAGGCCGCGCAGCTCGAGGGCGGCGCCTACGAGTGGCGGCAGCATGTGCCGATCGCGCTCGGCGTCGGCGTCACCCAGGCGCAGATCGATGCCGTCGAGCGCGGCAAGTACGACGATGCCGCGCTCAATGCGGCCGAGCGGGCGCTGCTCGGATTCGGCCGCGAGGTGGTTGAGAAGGTCCGCGTCGGCGAAGCGGCTTTCGCCGCTATGCGCGAGCATTTCAGCGATCAGGAGACCGTCGAGGCGATCGTCACGCTCGGCTTCTACATGATGATGGCGCGGCTGACGGAGGCGACGGAGACCGATCTCGATCCGGCCGCCGGCATGGCCGTCTATGAGGGCGGCAAGAAGCGGGGTTGATGGGATGTCGGAGACTTCGCAAGAGGCCAAGCAAGACACGAAGCCGGAGCGCTATGTCCGTCCGCTGAGCGCGGAGTCCTCGGGCACGGCGCCGGGCAGGGGCCGCCTCAACGGCCGCCGCATCCTGGTGGTCGGCGGCGGCCAGCGCGTGTTCGATGCCGCGACCGATCCGATCGGCAATGGCCGCGCCATGAGCCTGCTGTTCGCGCGCGAGGGTGCGCATGTCGCGGTTGCCGACCTCAACCGTGGCTCCGCCGAGGATACGGTCGCACGCATCGCCGAAGACGGCGGTCGCGCTTTCGCGATCGCTGCCGACGTCACCGAGGAGGCCGACGTCATCAGGATGATCGACGAGGCGCGCCACGCGATGGGCGGGCTCGACGGCATGGTTCTCAACATCGGCACCTTCGGCAAGACCGGGCTCGACAATGTCAGCGCGGAGGAATGGAACAGGATCTACGACGTCAATGTCCGCGGCCCGATGTTGTGCTGCCGCGCGGCTCTGCCGAAATTCGAAGATGGCGGCTCGATCGTCTTCATCTCCTCGATCGCGGCGCTGAAGGCGGGATCGCAGATGGCGGTCTATGATTCTTCCAAAGCGGCGCTCGGCGGCCTGATGCGCAACATCGCGCATACCGGCGCCCCGCGCGGCATCCGCGCCAATCTGGTCTATCCCGGGCTGGTCGACACGCCGAACGGCCGCGAGGCCGGTGCGGGCCGGCCGTCGCGCGGCAAGAGCCGGGTTCCGTTCGGTCGCCAGGCCACGGCGTGGGAGATCGCCTATGCGGTGCTGTTCTTCATGTCCGATGAGAGCGTCTACGTCACCGCGCAGACGCTCGCGGTCGATAGCGGACTGAGTGGGATGTAGCGCATGATGAAGTCAGGTTGAATACCGGCCACGACGGCGCTGCTCTCCCTCGCCCCGTTCTTACGGGGAGAGGGGTGGGGTGAGGGGCTGCTGCCGCATACTTAGGTAACAGCTGGATTTGCGGAGGCTCCCCCTCACCCGGAACGCATTTAACGATGCGTTCCGACCTCTCCCCGCAGGCGGGGCGAGGTGAAGTGCGGTCCGCTGAGCGCTTCGGAGCAAATTCGATGCGGCGCTCCGCTATTCCGCGGCGAGGCCGGTCGGCGACGGGATGCTTACCTTCGGCCGCGCCTTGGCCGCGCGCCGGTTCTTCTTGCTGAAGCGGCTGCCGGCGAGCAACGCCGCGGCGGCGCGCAGTTGCTCGCGCAGCCATTGATTGGTGGTGTCGCCCTCGGCGGTGGCATGCCAATAGAGATAATTGACGTGCGGGCTGATCGGGAACGGGCAGGGGAAGCACTGCAACAGCCCGGGATCCTCCAGCACGGAGGCGGCGCTCTCCGATGCCGTCAACAGCATGTTGCTGCGGCTCACGACATGGCAGGCGGTCGCGAAGTTCTGGCAGGTCAGCCGCACGGTGCGCGTCAGGCCGAGCCGCTGGAACTGGAAGTCCTCGAACGACAGGCCGCTGCGCCGCGATGTCACGCAGACGTGTTCCATGCGCAGGTACGCCTTCTTGTCGAGCCGCGCGCCGAGCTCGGGATGGCCGCGCCGGGCGAACACCGCGATATGCTCGGTCAGGATCTGCTCGCGGCGCACCTCGGTCGAGAGCGGCAGCAGCGTATCGATCGCGACGTCCAGTGTGCCGGCGGCAAGCTCCCGCTCCAGATTGTTGCGCTCGCTGCGCACGGTGGCGATCTCGACCAGCGGCGCAACCGTGCTGATCCGGTTGATCAGCGCGCTCAGCATCGGCGCTTCGAGATTGTTGCGCAGGCCGATCACGAACCGCTTCGGCGTCCTGGCCGGATCGAAGCGGTTGGTGTGGGTCAGCGTCGTCTCCAGGCCGTTGAGCGCCTGGCGCACGGTGGTGATGATCTGGCGCGCCAGCGGGGTCGGCGTCATCACGTGATGGCGGCGCACGAACAGCGGATCGTTGAACATCGCGCGCAGCCGGCCCAGCGCATGGCTCACCGCGGGCTGGGTCAGATTGAGGCGGAAGCAGGCGCGACTGACGCCGCCCTCGGTGTAAATCGCGTCGAACACGACGAACAGGTTCAGATCGATATCGCGCACATGCATGGAAATAATCAATCCGTATCCGTCGAATGCATTTGACGAATATGAGTTGGCGCTCTTAAAGTCTCAAGCAAAATAATACCTGGAGGAAACGATGAGCGTGCAATCGCCATCGCGCGGCGTTGCTGTCCCTGCGGCATCATCTCGCTCGGGCACAATGTTCGCAAAACCGAGCCAGGAGCAGATCGTGCTCCTGATCACGATCGCGCTTCTGGTCGTGTTCGGTCTGACCCTGAACGGTTTTGCCAGCGTTTCCAATCTGCTGAATCTATTGCGCAGTATTTCCATCCTCGGCGTGCTCGGTCTCGGCATGGGGCTGATCGTGATCAGCCGCGGCATCGACCTCTCCGAGGTCGCGATCATGGCGGGTTCCTGGGCGATCGCCCTCATCTACATGCAGAACGGCATGCCTGTTTTCACGGCAGTGCTGCTGGCGCTGGCCATTGCGGTGCTGATCGGCGTCGTCAACGGCGTCATGGTCGCCTTCGTCGAGGCGCCGGCGCTGTTCGTGACGCTCGCCGCCGGCTTCGTGATCTATGGCCTCGCGTTCTGGATCGCGCCGGCCTGGGTGGTCTACGCGCCGAAGGATGCGCCGGGCCTGATGTATCTCGGCGCCGGGCGGCTGTTCGGCATCCCGGTTCCGATCCTGGTGTTCGCGGTCTGCGCGATCGCGATGCACCTGTTCCTGTCGCGCACCTCGATCGGCCGATTCATCTATTCGCAGGGCGACAATCCGGAGGCCGCGCGGCTGACCGGCATTCCCTTGCGTCCGCTGATCGTGCTGGAGCACGTATTGGTTGCGCTGCTCGCCTGGATTGCAGGCCTGGTCTGGGTCGGCACCACGGGCAGCATGCAGATGGCGATCACGCAAGGGACCATGATCTTCGACGTCGTGCTGGTCGTCGTGATCGGCGGCATCAGCCTGATCGGCGGCCGCGGCAGTGTGTTCAGCGTTGTGGTCGGCTGCGTCCTGATCGGCACGCTGCTCAACGCCTTCACCATCATGGACGTCAACAGCGAGGTGCAGAACATCATCAAGGGCGTGGTGCTGCTGGCCGCGATCGTGCTCGACAACTGGCTGCATCCCCGCGACGAGGAGACCGCGCGGCAAGGAGACTGACACAAGGCGACCGAGCGCGCCGCGCCAATCAAAAGAAATCCAAATCAATCAAAAGAATTTTGTGTGGAGGAGACGATGAAGACGACCAAGTTCTGGACGATCCTGCTGGCCGGGGTGACGCTCGCCGCGATGCCGTTCGCGGCGTCGGCGCAGGAGGAAGGTACCAAGGCCGGGCGCGAGTTGCGCGCCGCCTACGACAAGTCGCTGCAGGGCAAGACCGTCGCCTACCTGCCGATTGCGCTCGGCGTGCCGCTGTCCGATGAGTGGGGCCGCGTGGTTCAGGAAGAGGCCGAGTGGCGCGGCATGAAATACATCGTGCGCGATCCCAACAACAATCCATCCGCCATGCAGCAGGCGCTGACCGCGCTGGTCGACCAGAAGCCCGACGTCCTGATCGTGCAGAATCCGAGCGTGACGCTCTTGATGAAGGACCTGAAGCGCGCCGAAAGCCAGGGCACGCATGTGATCCAGGTCAATATGGCCTCGAACTACAAGTCCGGCGCCTTTGTCGGCGTCGACTGGCGCGAGATCGGCAGGATGCTCGCGAACGAAGCCGTCAAGGCCTGCGGTACCGGCTCCGGCAAATCGGGCAAGGTGCAGATCGTGCAGGGCGAATTGACCGCGGCCGCCAGCGTCGACCAGGTCGGCGCCATCATGGAGGTTCTGAACAAGGATCCCAACATCAAGGTGGTGTCGAACCAGGCGGCGAACTGGGATGCCAACACCGCGCTCAACATCACCGCCACCGTGATCCAGCAGCATCCCGATCTCTGCGCCTCGATTGGCTTCTGGGGCATCATGGAGTCGGGCGCCGCGCAGGCGATCCGCAATGCCGGCAAGATCGACGATGTGAAGGTGTTCGCCTCGGGCGAGGGCTCGCAGCTCGATTGCGACCAGGTCACGTCAGGCAATTTCAGCAAGTTCCTCAGCTACAAGGCGACCGAGCAGGGCCACGACCTGATGTTCGCGGCCGAGACGCTGCTGATGTCCGGCGACAAGCCCGGCTCGAAAAACCTGTCCTATTACACGCGGCCGGTCTGGATCGATAAGTCGAATGCCTCGCTCGGCGGCACCTGCTTCGCGCTACCCAAGAAAAACTAACAAGGCGCGAGACAGCCGGCGCGGGGGGCATTCCCGCGCCGGCTGTATCACGGGTCAGAATCCGGAAACGCTGAAACCGGATCAGGAGTGCTTTGGCGATGTCGATGGCAGTTGATTCCTTTGCCGCATCAGTGCGGCGGTTTTCACCCCGGCTCCTGCTGTCGGAGCTGTTGCTGAAACAGTGGTTCGAGCCGGTCGTTCCCTTCACCGTGATGATCGGGCTGTGGGCGTATTTCGCGCTCACCATTCCCGACTACGCCTCGGTGCAGAACTCGGTGTCGCTGCTGCGGCTGTTCGCCGAATTCGGCTTCGTCGCGCTCGCGATGGGCTTCTGCCTCGTCACCGGCGGCATCGACCTGTCGGTCGGCGCGATCTTCGCGCTGTGCAATTTCGCGGCGCTCTATTTCCTCCTGGTGCGCGAATGGCCGGTCGGCCTCGCGGTGCCGGCGACGCTTCTGGTCGGCGCGCTGCTCGGCAGCATCAACGGCTTTTTGATCGGCTTCCTGAAGACGCGGCCGTTCCTGACCACGCTGGTGACGCTGATCATCCTGCGCGCCTCGGTCAATCTGCTCAACACCAGCTATGCGCAGGTGTTCGCGACCAATTCGGTCGAGAGCGACGCCTGGGATTTCATCGGCGGCGGCAGCGTGCTCGGCATCCCCGTCAATGCGGCGACGCTGTTCGTGGTGCTGCTGGTCTGCCACATCTTCCTGTCGCGCTCGCGCTATGGCTGGCATCTCACCGCGATCGGCGCCAGCCGCAAGGCGGCGCGCCATGCCGGCATCCGCGTCCGTCTGATGCTGTTCATGACCTATGTGCTGTCGGGCACGCTGTGCGCCGCGAGCGGCATCTTCTATGCGGCACGTCAGGCTTCGACGGATTCCACCACCGGCGTCGGGTGGGAGTTCCAGGCGCTGACCGCCGTGGTGCTCGGCGGCGTCTCGCTCGCCGGCGGCAAGGGCACGGTGTGGCGGGCGATGATCGGCGCGCTGATCATCTTCCTCTTGATCAACGGCCTCGTGCGTATGGGCATTCCGGGTTACGTCACCTCGGCGGTAACAGGCATGATCCTGCTCGCTGCGGTCGGCATCGACGTCAAATGGTCGAAGAACCGCGGCAAGGCGATCCAGAAGATCTATGTCAATCCCGCTTATGTGGCGTTGGCGCCAGCGCCGTCGGTGCAGCGCGGCTCCGGTTCGCCATTTTCCCAGAACGACCGGTTGATCAACGCGCAGGCAATCGGCGTCGACCAGGTCGAAGGGCCCGAGGACGTCATTCTCGACCGCCAGGGCCGGGTCTACGGCTCGACCCGCGACGGCAACGTGATTCGCTTCTCGGGACCGAACTTCGAGACCCGTGAGGTGTTCGCCCATATCGGCGGCCGGCCGCTTGGCATGCAGTTTGACCACGACGAGAACTTGATTGTCGCGGTGGCCGGCATGGGTGTCTACGGCATCGCGCCTGATGGCAAGGTGTTCAAGGTCACCGATGAGACCAACCGTACCTGGTACAAGCTGAACGACGACAGCCGCCTGCGCATGGCCGACGATCTCGACATCGCGCCCGACGGCAAGATCTATTTCAGCGACTGCACCACGCGCTACGAGATGACGACCAACACCCTCGATATCCTCGAGGCGCGGCCGAATGGCCGCCTGGTCTGCTATGATCCCAAGACCAAAACAACCCGCACTGTCATCAACCATTTCTATTTTCCGAACGGCGTCTGTGTCTCGCATGACGGCCAATCCGTGCTGATCGCAAGCACCTCGCTGTGCAAGATCTTCCGTTACTGGATCGCGGGGCCGAAGAAGGGCCGCACCGAAGTCCTGATCGACCAGCTGCCGGGCAACCCTGACAACATCAATCGTGCCTCCGACGGCAATTATTGGCTCGCCCTGGTCGGCATCCGTACGCCAACCTTCGATCTCTCCGTGCGCAAGCCCGGCTTCCGGCTGCGCATGGTGAAACAGGTGCCGACCGACGAATGGCTGGCACCGGGGCTGAACCACGGCTGCGTGCTGAAGTTCAACGAGAGGGGCGAAGCGCTGGAGTCCTGGTGGGACCCGACCGGGACCTCGCATTCGGTGCTGACGTCGATGCGCGAGCATGAGGGCTATCTTTATCTCGGCGGGCTCGAGAACAACCGGATCGGCCGCATCAAGCTCGACGGCGTCGACGAGAGCTGGACCGGATACGATGCTTATTGGGGCGCCAAAAGCAGGGTGATCAGCTAATGGGACTGTTCGACCATCTGTTGCGCGATATCAGAAGCGTCGTTGATCGCGATGGCGTCGAGAAATCGATCCCGCCGCTCGACGGTGCGATGAGCCCGAACGACCGGCTCGACACCGCCGTGCCGATCGGCGCGCCGCTGCCCGGCGTCGACGATGTCATTGCCGCCGGCGACGGCGCGATCTATGTCTCCGCCGGCCGCCAGGTGCTGAAGCTCGGCGGCGCGGATTTTGCGACCCGCGCGGTCGTCGCCGAGTTCGAGGATGATGCCGGCGGGCTCGCGCTGCATCCGGACGGCCGCTTGCTCGTCTGCGTTGCGGGCAGGGGACTTGCCGCGATCGATCCCGCCAAACCCGCGCCGCGCTGGCTGGAGGCCGCCGGCGGCAGCGCGCTCATGGGGCTGTTGTCGGTGACGGCGTCGCCCGATGGCCGCATCTACGCGGTCGAAGGCAGCGCCGGCCGCCGCCCCAGCGAGTGGCGGCACGATCTGATGGAGAAGCGCGCCAATGGCCGCCTGATCAGCTGCGGCGCCGGCCTCGACGATCCGCAAATACTGCTCCGCGATCTGCCATATCCCTATGGCGTGATGGTCTCGGCCGATGGCAACAGCCTGTGGCTCACCGAGAGCTGGGCGCATCGCCTCAGCCGGTTCCCACTAACTGGCACTGGCCTCGGTGCGCGCGAGACGATCGCCGCCAACATGCCCGGCTATCCGGCGCGGCTGCATCCGGACGGCCATGGCGGGGTGCTGCTCGGTATCTTCGCCCGCCGCACCCATCTGATCGAGTTCGTGCTCAAGGAAGACGATTTCCGCGAGGAGATGATGGCGACGATGCCGCCCGATTACTGGGTGGCGCCGGCGCTCGCTGGCGGCAGCGATTGCCTGGAGCCGATGCAGATCGGCAGCGTCAAGGCGCTCGGCATCCAGAAGCCATGGGCGCCGCCACGTTCCTATGGCCTGCTCGTGCATCTCGATGCCGAGGGCGAGGCCAGCGACAGCCTGCACAGCCGCGCCGGCGGCCGCTTCCACGGCATCACCGCCGCCTGCACGACGCCCTCCGGCATCGTGATCGCGGCGCGCGGCGCCGGACGGCTGCTGCGCTACACGGGAGAGCTCCGATGAATGACGGTGTGACGCAGGCTGTGACCGCGACCCAGTCCGCAACCCGCGAGCCGGTGCTGCAGATCAGCAACGGCTCCAAGATCTATGGCGGTGTCCACGCCATCGAGGGCGTCAATTTCGATCTCTATCCCGGCGAGGTGCATGCGCTGGTTGGCGAGAACGGCGCCGGCAAGTCGACGCTGTGCAAGGCGATCGCGGGTGCGATCAATCTCACTTCCGGCGACTATCTGCTCGACGGCAAGCCCGCCAACTTCGAGCAGCCGCGCGACGCGCTCGATGCCGGCATCTGCATGGTCTATCAGGAGACCAGCCTGGTGCCGACCATGACCGCGGCGCAGAACATCGAGCTCGGCAACGAGAAGCTCTTGACGCGCTTCCGCACGCTGAACATCCAGGCCCAGCAGCTGCTGCAGTCGCTCAATTTCCACGTCGACCCGGCGACGCCGGTGGCGCTGCTCGGCACCGCCAAGAAGCAGATGGTGGAGATCGCGCGCGCGATCTACAACAAGGCACGCATCATCATATTCGACGAGCCGACCGCATCGCTGACGCCGGAGGAGATCGTTCACTTCTTCCATCTGGTGCGCGATCTGCGCGCCCGCGGCGTCTCGATCATCTACATCTCCCATGCGCTGGAGGAATCGCTCCAGATCGCCGACCGCATCACGGTGCTTCGCGACGGTAAGCTGGTGATCACGGCGCCCGCCAAGCAGCTCACCCGCGATGCGCTGGTGCAGCACATGGTCGGGCGCGAGGTGGCGCAAGCGGTCTATGGCGGCAAAGCGAAGACCCATCAGCGCCGCGAGAAGGTGCTGACGGTCGAGAACGTCACCATGGGCATGGCGGTCAAGAACATGTCGTTCTCGGTGTATGCCGGCGAGGTGGTCGGCATCGCCGGCCTGATCGGCTCCGGTCGCACCGAGATCGCTAAGATCGTCTACGGCGCGTTGAAGCGCAACCTGGTCAATGGCGGCACCATCCGGCTGCGCGGCAAGCCGATCCGCTATCGCGTGCCGCGGCAGGCGATCAATGACGGCATCGCCTACATCACCGAGGACCGCAAGGCCAATGGCTTCTTCGAGACCATGGTGGTCGACGACAACGTCTATATCGGCAGCCTTGCTACAAAGAAGGGCTGGAGCTTCCTGCTGTCGCGCGCAAGGCGCAGCAAGCTCGCCAACTACTGGGTCGAGCGGCTCAAGATCAGCGCGTTGCAGCGCAAGGCCAAGATCATCGAGCTGTCCGGCGGCAACCAGCAGAAGGTGGTGCTGGCCAAGACCCTGGTGCAGGAGCCGTCGATCATCTTCTTCGACGAGCCGACGCGCGGCGTCGACGTCGGCACCATCCCGCACATCCACGGCGAAATCCGCCGGCTCGCCGACGAGGGCAAGGCGGTGGTGGTGATCTCGTCCTATCTGCCGGAGATCCTCGCCGTCTCCGACCGCATCCTGGTCGCCCGCACCGGCCGCATCGTCGCCGAGTTCGATGCGGCCGACGCGACGCAGGACAAGATCCTGTACGCCGCGGTGCATTGAGGGCGCACGGCGCTCCACAAACTCAGTGTCGTCCCTGCGGAAGCAGGGACCCATAGCCACCAATTGCTGTTGGTTTACAGCGCTGGGGCCACAGCCCATTTCAACAACGCGATCCTGTGGTTATGGGTTCCCTGCTTTCGCAGGGACGACAGCCATGGGTCGATCCACGCCGCCCTTGACAATTATTTTAAGTATAAAATATTATCCCTCATCGGCTCCCTGGGGGAAAACGACCCCGGCCGAAGCCAACGGGAGAACGCCATGCGCATCGTTTGCATTGGAGGCGGGCCGGCCGGGCTCTACTTCGGCATCCTGATGAAGATGCTGGATCCCGCGCACCAGATCTCCGTGGTCGAGCGCAACCGGCCCTATGACACGTTCGGCTTCGGCGTGGTGTTCTCCGATGCGACCATGGACAACATGCGCAAATGGGACCCGGTCACCGCCGACACGATCGAGCAGGCCTTCAACCACTGGGACGACATCGAGGTCCTGATCAAGGGCCGCCGGATGCGCACCACCGGGCACGGCTTCGTCGGCATCGGCCGCAAGCGGCTGCTCAACATCCTGCAGGCGCGGGCCGAGGAGCTCGGCGTCGAATTGATCTTCGAGCGCGAGGTCAATTCCGATCTCGAGTTTCCGGGTGCCGATCTGATCGTGGCGTGCGACGGCGTGAACTCGAAGATCCGCGCCAAATATGCCGAGACCTTCCAGCCCGACATGCTGATGCGGCCGAACCGCTATATCTGGCTCGGCACCGTCAGGCCGTTCGATGCCTTCACCTTCGACTTCCGCAAGACCGAGCATGGCTGGTTCCAGTCGCACATCTACAAGTTCGAGGAGGGCGCGGCGACCTTCATCGTCGAGACCACCGAGGAGGCGTATCTCGCCCACGGCCTCGACAGGATGGATCAGGCCGAATCCATCGCGTTCTGCGAGAAGGTGTTCGCGGAAATCCTCGAGGGGCATCATCTGGTCTCCAACGCGCGGCACCTGCGCGGCTCGGCCTGGCTGTCGTTTCCACGGCTGATCTGCGGCAAGTGGACCGCGTTCAACGGCAACAGCCATGTCGTGCTGATGGGCGATGCCGCCCACACCGCGCATTTCGCGATCGGCTCAGGGACCAAGCTCGCGCTGGAAGATGCGATCGAGCTGACCAACCAGTTCAAGACCCACGGCGCGACGAAGGACAGCATTCCCGCCGTGCTGAAGGCTTACGAGGAACTGCGCCGGGTCGACGTGGCACGGATCCAGAATGCGGCGCGCAATGCGATGGAATGGTTCGAGGTGGTCGGCTCGCGCTACGCCGATACGCTGGAGCCGGAGCAGTTCATGTATTCGCTGCTGACCCGCTCGCAGCGCATCAGCCACGAGAATCTGCGGCTGCGCGACAAGACATGGCTCGAGGGCTATGAGCGCTGGTTTGCCGAGCGCAGCGGCGTGCCCGCGACCAACGACCGCGTCACGCCGCCGATGCTGACCCCGTTCCAGATCCGCGGCCTGTCGCTGCACAATCGGATCATCGTCTCGCCGATGGCGATGTATTCGGCGGAAGAGGGCGTGCCGAACGACTTCCACCTGGTGCATTTCGGCTCCCGGGCGCTCGGCGGCGCCGGGCTGCTGTTCACCGAGATGACTTGCGTCTCGCCGGAGGCACGGATCACGCCCGGCTGCTGCGGCCTGTGGAACGACGAACAGGCCGTGGCCTACAAGCGGATCGTCGAGTTCGTGCATCGCAATTCGCAAGCCCGGATCGGCATCCAGCTCGGCCATGCCGGCCGCAAGGGCTCGACGCGCGTTGCCTGGGAAGGCATGGACGAGCCGCTGCCGGACCATAACTGGCCGCTGGTGTCGGCCTCGCCGGTGCCTTATCTGCCCGACGGACAGATCCCGGAGCCGATGAGCCGCGCCGAGATGGACGAGGTGCGCGACCAGTTCGTTGCCGCCGCCAGGCGCGCCGCCGCCGCGGGCTTCGATATTCTGGAGCTGCACTGCGCCCACGGCTATCTGCTGTCGAGCTTCCTCTCGCCGCTGACCAATCGCCGCAGCGACGGCTATGGCGGATCGATCGAGAACCGCGCGCGCTATCCGCTGGAAGTGTTCCGCGCTATCCGCGCGGTGTGGCCGGAGGACAGGCCGATGTCGGTTCGCCTGTCCTGTCACGACTGGGCTGAGGGCGGCAACACGCCCGAGGATGCGCTAGCCTTCGCAAAACTGTTCAAGGAAGCCGGTGCCGACCTGATCGATTGCTCCTCGGGCCAGGTCTGGGCCGACGATCATCCGATCTATGGCCGGCTCTACCAGACGCCGTTCGCCGACAAGATCCGCAACGAAGTCGGTATCGCCACCATCGCGGTCGGGGCGATCTCGGAGGCCGATCACGCCAACTCGATCATCGCCGCCGGCCGCGCCGATCTCTGCGCCATCGCGCGGCCGCATCTCGCCGACCCGGCCTGGACGCTGCACGAGGCCGCGAAAATCGGCGTCAAGCAGGTCGCCTGGCCGAAGCAGTATCTGTCGGGCAAGTCGCAATACGAGGCCAATCTCGAACGCACAGCCGCGGGAGTGAAGGCATGATGAGGTTCTGGCCCAATGCCCATGCGCTGGTCACCGGAGCCGGTTCCGGCATCGGCGCCGCAACGGCGGTCGCACTCGCAACAGCCGGCGTGCGCGTCAGCATCGCTGGTCGCCGGATCGATGTGCTGAAGGCGACGGCTTCGTTGCTCGGTGAGCGCGCTGGCGCTGTTGTTGCGATCGACGTGACCGATGAAACGGCGGTGACCAAGGGTATCACGCAGATCGAGGCGGAGGCCGGCCCGATCGATATTCTCGTCAACAATGCCGGCAAGGCTGCAAGTGCGCCGTTCGACAAGACGAACGCGGCGCTGTGGGCGGACATGCTGGCGAGCAATCTCTCCAGTGTGTTCCTGGTGACGCACGCCGTGCTGCCGCGGATGGCGCAGCGCGGCCGCGGGCGGGTGATCAACGTGGCCTCGACTGCGGGCCTCACCGGCTACGCCTATGTCTCGGCCTATGTCGCCGCCAAGCACGGCGTCGTCGGCCTGACGCGCTCGCTGGCGCTGGAGTACGCCCGGCGCGGCGTCACCGTGAATGCGGTCTGCCCCGGCTACACCGATACGCCGCTGGTGGCGGATGCGGCCGCCAACATCGTCGCCAAGACCGGGCGCAGCGAGCAGGAGGCGCGGGCTTCGCTCGCCAAGGTCAATCCAATGCAGCGGCTGGTCACGCCGGAGGAGGTCGCCGACAGCATCCTCTGGCTTGCCTCCGAGGGCGCATCGTCAATCAATGGACAGGCCGTGGCGGTTGCTGGCGGCGAAGTCTTTACCGGGTGAAGGAACACATCATGTCCGAGATGACAGCAAAGCTCCGTCCGTTCAGGGATTATCCGGCAAAACACTTCCGTTGGTCGACCGACGCGAGCGGCCGTGTCGCAACCATCACGCTGAACCGGCCGGACAAGAAGAACCCGCTGACCTTCGAGTCCTACGAGGAGCTGCGCGATCTCTTCACCAACCTGAAATATGCTTCCGACGTCCGCGCCATCGTGCTGACCGGCGCCGAGGGCAATTTCTGCTCCGGCGGCGACGTGTTCGAGATCATCGAGCCGTTGACGCGGATGGCGATGCCGGACCTGCTCGCCTTCACCCGGATGACCGGTGAGGTGGTGCGGGCGATGCGCAAATGCCCGCAGATCATCGTCGCCGCGATCGACGGCACCTGCGCCGGGGCCGGCGCGATGCTGGCGCTGGCGTCCGACCTGCGGCTGGCGACGCCGCAAGCCAAGACCGCGTTCCTGTTCACCCGCGTCGGCCTTGCCGGCGCCGACATGGGGGCGTGCGGATTGTTGCCGCGCGTGATCGGGCAGGGCCGTGCCGCCGATCTGCTCTACACCGGCCGCGCGATGAGTGCCGACGAAGGCTTTGCGTGGGGCTTCCACAACCGCCTCGTGCCGCCGGCCGAGCTCGCCGCCGCCGCGCAGGAGCTGGCGCGCTCGCTTGCGGATGGACCGTGGTTCGCCCATGGCATCACGAAAACGATGTTCAACCAGGAATGGGCGATGGGCGTCGACGAGATGATCGAGTCCGAAGCGCAGGCGCAGGCGATCTGCATGGTGACGGGCGATTTCCGCCGCGCCTTCGAGGCCTTCGCCGCCAAGCAGAAACCCGCCTTCGAGGGCAATTGAGATGATCGAGATCCTGCAACCGGACGGATGGGCGAAGCCGATCGGCTACGCCAACGGCATGGCCGCGCGCGGCAAACAGCTCTTCATCGCAGGCCAGATCGGCTGGAACGGGCAATGCGTGTTCGAGAGCGACGACCTCGTGGCGCAGATCGGCCAGACCCTGCGCAACATCGTCGCGGTCGCCGCCGCCGGCGGGGCCGGGCCCGAGCACATCGTGTCGATGACCTGGTTCTTGCTCGATCGCAAGGAATATTCCGCGCGGCTGAAGGAGATCGGTGGGGTCTATCGCGACGTGATCGGCCGGCGGTTTCCGGCGATGACCGCGATTCAGGTTGCGGGCCTGATCGAGGACCGCGCCAAGGTGGAAATCCAGGCGATTGCGGTGGTGCCGGATTGACGATGATGCGGGGTTGTCAAACCCGTCATCCTGAGGTGCGAGCCCTTGCGAGCCTCGAAGGATGCACGGCCCGGCTGGTGGCCGTCGACCCTTCGAGACGCCGCTTCGCGGCTCCTCAGGGTGATGGACATAGGCGGGGATGCGATGAGCGAATGTTAATCCTAAGGCGAAACAGCGCGGATTGGCAAAGACCGGCGGCTACAAACCCGCTTGCGGCCGGACAAAGGGCCGTGCGACCTTAGGCGAAAGCGTAAAAGCGTCCTGTTGTGAGTGGAGGTGGGGACGATGAAGGCGATTATCGTCGGAGGCGGGATCGGAGGCCTCACCACTGCGCTGATGCTGCGGTCGCGCGGCATCAGTTGCGAGCTGTACGAGCAGTCGGAGATGATCCGCGAGCTCGGCGTCGGCATCAATACGTTGCCGCATGCGATCCGCGAGCTGGCGGGGCTTGGCCTGCTCGACAAGCTCGACGAGGTCGCGATCCGCACCTATGAGCTGTTCTATCTGACGCGGCACGGCCAGCAGGTCTGGCACGAGAAGCGCGGGCTCGATGCCGGCCACGACGTGCCGCAATTCTCTGTTCATCGCGGCCGCCTGCAGGGCGTGATCCACCAGGCCGTCATCGACCGGCTTGGCGCGGATGCGATCCGCACCGGCTGCCGGCTCGGCTCCTTCACGCAGGACGAGGGCGGCGTCTCGGCCTATTTCTTCGATCGCAGCGGCAGCCATGTGCACACTGCGCGTGGCGACATCCTGATCGGCGCCGACGGCATCCACTCCAAGGTGCGGCAGACTCTGTTTCCCGACGAGGGCGGGCCGTGCTGGAATGGGCTGATGCTGTGGCGCGGCGCGACTGATTGGCCGGCCTTCCTGACCGGACGTTCGATGATCATCGCCGGCGGCTTGAATGCCAAGGCCGTGATCTATCCGATCGCGCCGGGATCGAGCCCGGCAAGCCGCCTCACCAATTGGGCGGTGCTGGTGCGGATCGGCGACGGCTCCTCGCCGCCGCCGCGTCGCGAGGGCTGGTCCAATCTCGGCCGGCGCGAGGAGATGATGCCCTATGTCACGAGCTTCACCATCCCGCAGGTCGACTTCGCCGGCCTGATCAACGCGACGCCGGAGTTCTGGGAGTATCCGTGCTGCGACCGCGATCCGCTGCCCTATTGGTCGAGCGGCCGCGTCACGCTGCTCGGCGACGCCGCGCATCCGATGTATCCGGTCGGCTCGAACGGCGCGTCGCAGGCCATTCTCGATGCGCGCTGCCTCGCCGACATGCTGGCGCGGTCGGAGCATCCGCGCCAGGCGCTGGCCGGCTATGAGCGGCAGCGGCTGCCGATGACCGCCGACATCGTCGCCTCCAACCGCCGTGGCGGGCCGGAGGGCGTGATCGACGCCGTCGAGCAGCTCGCGCCGCAGGGCTTTACCGACGTCGACACCATTCTCAATTACGAAGCCCGCGAGGCGATCGTGCGCGGCTATGCCGCGAAGGCTGGCTTTGCCGCGCGCGTGGTGGCGCGGCAGTAGGAGGCAACGTCCGATCCGTCGATCCGTCACCCCTGCGCAACGGCTTCGCCGTTGTCGCTGGAGGAGGCCGCAGCGCGGCCGTCTCGAAAGGTCGACGGCCACGAGCCGGGCCGTGCATCCTTCGAGACGCGCTACGCGCTCCTCCAGCGACAATGGCGTAGCCATTGCGCGGGGATGACGGAGATAGGTCCGCGCATGCTACGCCGGAGGCGGCGGCAGGAAGTGGATGTTGTGCTCGGCGGCGAGCCGTACCACGTCGTCCGGGTTCTGCTCCTTCATGTTGTGGATCGCCCAGAACAGGTCGTAGAGCCTGCGGGTCGGCGACACCCAGAACAGCGTCTTGGCCGGCTGCTGCGATTTGTTGAAGATGCCGTGCGGCTTGCCCATCGGCAGCCGCACCAGATCGCCTGGAGTTGCTGACTCATCGGCGCCGTCGAGCATGAAGTCGAGCTTGCCTTCGAGGATGTAGAGGTATTCGTCCTGGTCGGGATGGATATGCGGCGGGACGAAGGTGCCCGGCGGGAAGGTGGCGTGCCAGGAGAAGGAATGCTCGGTGCGGCTCTTCGGCACATAGGTCTGGCCGAGGATGCTCCAGGAAATGCCCTGGATGCCCTCATTGGCGCGGGTGATGCCGGCGATCTCGTCTTTCATGTTTGTACTTCCTCCATGTTTCAATCTTGCGCGTTTTCTTCACGCGAACCGGTATCCACCTCGCTTGAAAACGCTTCGTGTGAGCTACTTGGCTGCGCAGTCCTTGGCGTAGCGGTCGCCATAATTCGAAAACACCTTTTCGACGATCTCGGTCTGGAATTTGCCGTCCGGCCGCTTCGCGACCTTGGTGAGGTAGAAATCCTGGATCGGATAGCCGTTGTTGTTGAACTTGAAGTTACCGCGCAGCGAGGTGAAGTCGGCCTTCTTCAGCGCCGCCGCGACCGCGTCCTTGTTGGAGAGGTCGCCCTTCACGGCCTTGACTGCGCTGTCGATCAGCAGTGCTGCGTCATAGGCCTGCATGGCGTAGGTGCCGGGCACACCGTTGTAAGCCGCCTCATAGGCCGCGACGAATTTCTTGCTCTGCGGATTGTCAAGGTTCGGCGCCCAGTTCGCACCGCCGAACATGCCGACGGCGGCGTCCTGCTGCGCAGGCAGGGTGGATTCGTCGACGGTGAAGGCGGAGAGCACCGGCACGGTGGCGCCAGCCTGCTTGTACTGCTTCACGAGGTTCACGCCCATGCCGCCCGGCATGAAGGTGAACAGCGCGTCCGGCTTCAGCGAGGCGATCTTGGAAAGTTCGGGCTGGAAATCCAGCGTGTTCAGCGGTGTGTAGGATTCCTCGACGATCTCGCCCTTGTAGTCGAGCTTGAAGCCGGCGACGGAGTCGCGGCCGGCCTGATAGTTCGGCACCAGCAAATAGACGCGCTTGTAGCCGCGGTCCTGTGCCACCTTGCCGAGGACCTCGTGCACCTGGTCGTTCTGGTACGACGTCACGTAGAAGAACGGGTTGCACTCCTTGCCGGCGTAGCTGGAGGGGCCCGCATTCGGGCTGATCAGGAAAGTCTTGCTCTCGGTGACCGGGCGGTGGATCGCCTGCAGGATGTTGGAGAAGATCGGGCCGACCACGAAATCGACCTTGTCGCGCTCGAGCAGGCCGCGCACCTTGACCACGGCACCGTCGGGCTTGAGCTCATCGTCGGCGTTGACGATCTCGACCTCGCGGCCGGCCATCTTGCCGCCGAGGTCCTTGATCGCGAGCGCAAAGCCGTCGCGAACCTGCTGGCCAAGCGCCGCGGCTGGTCCCGACGTCGTCACCAGCACGCCGATCTTGATCTTCTCCTGGGCAGCCGCCGGCGTCACCGCGATACCCAGCAGCGCCGCCAGTCCCACGAGCTTCGTCAATTGTTTCATGTCTCTCCCCCAAACCACTGCCTTGATGTTTCGGCTTCGGCCTATTTGACCTCAGCTTAGTCTGACGCGCGCGACCGCTGCAAGCGATGTGGCATTGCGTCAGGGCGATCGCCGCGCGCCTTCCAGGTGTTGCACATGCAAGCGCCGCGCCAATTGCTTGAAGTTTAAAGAAATTGCAGGATTGGCCGGGCGTGTCCGACAGGATTCGCAATTGTCCTTGCGGGATGCCGCGAATTGCTTGAAGCTCAAAGCAATCGGCCCGACCGAAACCTGCCGCGGAGGCACGATCGCCGCATGATCCTCGATTCCGAAACCAAAGCCGTCGAACTGCCCGACGATCACGGCACCGAGCTCAGGCTGTGGCTGCGTCTCTTGACCTGCACCACGCTGATCGAAGGCGAGGTGCGCAGCCGGCTGCGTGAGAAGTTCGACGTCACGCTGCCGCGCTTCGACCTGATGGCCCAGCTCGACAAGGTGTCCGATGGCATGACGCTGTCGGACCTGTCGAAGCGGATGATGGTCTCCAACGGCAACGTCACCGGGCTGGTCGAGCGCCTGGTTGAATCAGGCCATCTCGATCGCCGCACCTCGGAGACCGACCGCCGCGTGCAGTTCATCCGGCTGACCAAGCTCGGCCGCTCCGAGTTCCGCAAGATGGCGGCCGAGCATGAGAAATGGATCGCCGATATATTCGGCGACCTGTCGCCGAAGGACATTCGCGAACTGATGCGGCTGCTCGCCAAGGCCAAGGGCTCGGCGCAGCGCTCCGCCAAGGCGAGGACTGCTTGAGCGGTGGGCGAGATCGATTACGAGGTCGAATACAACAACCGCGCGCGCGTGCCGGAAAACCCGGCGCTGATGGCCGGCTGGGCGAGGGACTCGGCGGCCTATCGTGAGCGGCACCCGCCGCGGCGGCTGACCTATGGTCCGGGCAGCCGCAACGTCATCGATCTTTTTGAGGGCGATCGCGACGGGCCGCTCGTGGTCTTCATCCACGGCGGCTATTGGCAGGCGCTCGATGGTTCGTCGTCGAGCCACTGCGCGCGGGGCCTCAATGGTCACGGCATCAGCGTCGCGGTGCCGAGTTACGACCTCTGCCCCAACGTCACGGTTGACGACATCATCGGCGAGATGCGCGCGGCGTCCCGCGAACTGGCGAAGCTCGGCCGGCCGCTGGTCATGTCAGGGCATTCCGCGGGCGGGCATCTTGCCGCATGCATGCTCGCGACCGATTGGCCGGCCTATGATGCGTCGCTGCCGACGAATCTGGTCAGGGCTGCTTACGCGATCTCCGGCCTGTTCGAGCTCGAGCCGCTGGTCGGCACCTCCATCAACAAGGCGCTCGGTCTTGACCGCGATGCAGCACGGGCGGTGAGCCCGCTGCTCTGGAAAGCGCCTGCAGGCGCGACGCTCGATGCGGTGGTTGGTGGCGCCGAGAGCGCCGAATATCACCGGCAAAGCCGGACCATCGCCGATGTCTGGGGTAAAGCGGGCGTGGCGACGCGGTTCGGCACCGTGCCCGATGCCAATCATTTCACCGCGATCGCGCCGCTCGCCGACCCGGGCTCGGCGATGGTCGCGCGGCTGAAGCAGCTCACGCAGATCTGAGGTTTGCGGGACCGCGCCATGTCCGCGCGATATCCACCCTTGCGCCAAATTATTTTAAGTATAAAATGATTGGCGATCGGAACGCTGCCGGGCGTCCTCGATACTGGTCTTCTCGATGTTGATCTTGGCCTTTCTGGACGGAAAGCGAGGGGCATTCGAATGTCAGGTGAATTTCCCGGGCTCGGCCCTTCCGGGCATGTCGACGATTTCGCGCGGCGCAACCTGCCGCCATCAGAGCAATGGCCGCAGCTGCTGCTCGACCGGCCCGAATTCAGCTATCCCGATTATCTCAACGCCGCGGTCGAGCTGACCGACCGCATCGTCGAGCAGGGCATGGGCGATCGCATCGCGCTGATCGGCAATGGCCGCCAACGCACCTACAAGGAATTGACCGACTGGTCGAACCGCCTGGCGCATGCGCTGGTGGAGAATTACGGCGTCAAGCCCGGCAATCGCGTCCTGATCCGCTCGGGCAACAACCCTGCGCTGGTCGCGGCCTGGCTCGCGGCGACCAAGGCCGGTGCCGTCGTCGTCAACACCATGCCGATGCTGCGCGCCGGCGAATTGGCCAAGATCGTCGACAAGGCCGAGATTGCGCTGGCGCTGACCGACAGCCGCATCGCGGATGAGCTGGTGGCCTGCGCCAAGACCAGCAAATTCCTCAAGCAGGTCGTCAATTTCGACGGCACGCAAAACCACGATGCCGAGCTCGACCGGATCGCGCTGAACAAGCCGGTCAAGTTCGATGCGGTGAAGACCGGCCGCGACGACGTCGCGCTGCTCGGCTTCACGTCGGGCACCACGGGCGAGCCGAAGGCGACGATGCATTTCCACCGCGATCTCCTGATCGTGGCGGACGGCTATGCCAGGGAAGTGCTCAAGGTGACGCCGGACGACGTGTTCGTCGGCTCGCCGCCGCTCGCATTTACGTTTGGCCTTGGCGGGCTCGCGATCTTCCCGCTGCGCTTCGGCGCCACCGCGACGCTGCTGGAGAACGCGGCGCCGAGCGAGATGATCCGGATCATCGAGACCTATAAGGCGACGATCTGCTTCACGGCGCCGACCGCCTATCGGGCGATGATGGCCGCGATGGACAAGGGCGCGGATCTGTCGTCGCTGCGGCTCGCGGTCTCGGCCGGCGAGACGCTGCCGGCGCCGGTGTTCGAGAGCTGGACCAAGAAGACCGGCAAGCCGATCCTCGACGGCATTGGCAGCACCGAGCTGCTGCACATCTTCATCACCAACCGCGCCGGCAGCGCCGTCGCTGGCACCACGGGCACCCCTGTTACCGGCTACCAGGCCAGGATCGTCGACGAGGACATGAACGAGTTGCCGCCGGGCCAGGTCGGCAAGCTGGCGGTGCGCGGCCCGACCGGCTGCCGCTATCTCGCCGACTCCCGGCAGACCAAATATGTCCGCGACGGCTGGAACATCACCGGCGATGCCTTCGTCAGCGACGAAAACGGCCGGCTGTCATTCGTGGCGCGCGCCGACGACATGATCATCTCGGCGGGCTACAACATCGCTGGTCCCGAGGTCGAGGCCGCGCTGCTCGGCCATCCCGATGTCGCGGAATGCGCGGTGATCGGCGCACCTGACGAGGAGCGGGGACAGATCGTCTCGGCCTTCATCGTGCTGAAACAGGGCGCGCGCAGCGACGATGTCGAGGTCAAGCTGTTGCAGGATCACGTCAAGGCGACGATCGCGCCGTACAAGTATCCCCGCGCGATCGCTTTTGTCGAAGCGTTGCCGAAGACCCAGACCGGAAAGATCCAGCGCTTCAAGCTGCGCGAGGCGAGCTGAGAGGGGACGACGGCCGCTGGCCGTCGCCCCGGGGATCAACGAGAGATCAATGCGCCGCGCCGCCGCCGGCGGTGTTCTTCGGCTTGCCGGTCAACACGATCGCGATCGCAGCGAGCACCAGCACGACGCCGATCACCGCGAAGGCATCGCTGAAGCCAAGCACCAGCGCCTGACGTTTCACGATGTTGCCGATCGCCACGATCGCCTGGCTGTGCGCGGTGGCGGGGTCCGAGATGCCGTGGCTGAGGAAGTAGTTGGTGACCTCGGCGATCCGGGTCCGCACCTCGTCGCGGCCGAGATGCACGGACTGGCCGATGATGTTGGAGTGGAATTGCTCACGCTTGGTGACGATCGTGCTGAGCAGCGCGGTGCCGATCGCGCCGCCGAGGTTGCGCATCATGTTGGAGATACCGGAGGCCGCCGGCGCATCCTGCGGCGCGACGCTGCCGAGGCTGACGGCCGACAGTGGTGCCAGCATGATCGCCTGGCCGACCGCACGGACGATATTCGGGACGAAGAACTGGTCGCCGGAGTAATCGAGCGACATCTGTATGTTCATGAAGGATGAGATCGCGAACAGGATCATGCCGGTGAAGGCGATGAAGCGCGGGTCGAAGCGCTGCATCAGCTTCGGCACCAGCGGGATCAGGATCAGCTGTGGCAGGCCGGTCCAGGCCAGCACCTGGCCGATCTGCTCGGCATTGTAGCGCTGCACCTGACCGAGATAGGCCGGCAGCAGATAGACCGAGCCGAACAGCGCGAAGCCGACGAACACCGCCGAGATCGTGCCGAAGCCGAAGCTCCGCTGGGTCAAGAGGCGCAGCCGGAGCAGCGGCTTCTCGACCACGAGCTCGATCCAGACGAACAGGGTCAGGCTGACGGCGGCGATCACCGCGAGCTTGACGATGAAGGGCGAGCCGAACCAGTCGTCCTTGTTGCCTTCCTCGAGCACCGCCTGCAGCGACGCGAGGCCGATTGCCATTGTGGCGATGCCGAGCCAGTCGCCCTCGCGCAGCAGATGCAGCTGCATCGACTGGCGTTCCAGGGTGAAAGAAAGGGTGATGACCATGACCGCGGTCGGAATCACGTTGACGAAGAAGATGGTCTGCCAGCCGTAATTCTCGGTCAGGTAGCCGCCGATGGTCGGGCCGATCGCCGGCGCAAAGGTCACGGCGAGCGCGAACATCGCAAGGCCGATCGGCTGCTGTACCTTCGGCAGCTTGGTGAAGACCAGCGTGAAGGCCATCGGGATCAGCACGCCGCCGAAGAAGCCCTGCAGGCCGCGCATCGCGATCATCGACGGCAAATCGTGGGTGAAGGCGCAGGCGACCGAGAAGATCGCAAACAGGGTGGCGAAGCCAATGATGATCTTGCGGAACGAGAACACCCGGCTGAGAAAGTCGGTCAGCGGAATGACCACGATCTCGCCGATCAGATAGGACGTCGAGATCCAGGAGCCGTTGTCGACCCCGGTTCCGATGCCGCCCTCGATGTTGAGCAGCGAGGCGTTGGTGATCTGGATGTTGAGGATCGCCATGAAGGCGCCGATCATCGCGGCGACGATGGAAATCCAGACGGCCATGCTGGCGCGGTTGGGATCGACCGCTGCCGCAGCCGGCCGGGGCGCAGCAGCCGGGGAGGAGAGCGCGAGATCGGACATGACATCACCTATTTGAAAGAGGCGACAGCGAGCTTGGGCGAGGCGCTGGAGCGCGGAGTTTCCTCGGCAGGATGCGGCAGCGTCGCGATGGAGGGGATCACCGACATGCCCGGCCGCAGCTCGACTTGCGTGGCGTCGAGCACGATCTTCACCGGAATGCGCTGCACCACCTTGGTGAAGTTGCCGGTAGCGTTGTCTGGTGGCAGCAGCGCGAACTCCTGGCCGCTCGCCGGCGCGAGGCTGTCGACATGACCGCGTACGACCTGACCGGGGAACATGTCGACCTCGATCTCGACCGGCTGCCCCTTGCGGACGTTGGTGAGCTGCGTCTCCTTGTAGTTCGCGATCACGTAGGCGCCGGTGGCCGGCACCAGTGACATCAGTTGCGTGCCGGCCTGGACGAACTGGCCGGTGCGCAGGGTACGGTTGCCGACGACACCGTCGATCGGCGCGATGATGGTGGTGTAGCCGAGGTTCAACTCCGCCTGATGCTGGAGCGCGGTCGCCCGTGCCTGCGCCGCGACGGCCTGGGCGATGTCAGCCTTGAGCAGTTCCACCTGGCGCTCTGCGGAGGCGAGGTTTGCGGTGTCGCGGGCGATGGCGGCCTGCGCGCTGGCGTAGCGCGACTGCGCCTGCTGCGCGTTCTGCACACTGCCGTAGCCGGTGCCCGCGAGGTCGGTGTAACGCTTGTTCTCCTGCTCGGCGAAGGTCTGGTTCGCGGTATCCACGGCGAGCGTTGCGCGCGCCGCTTCGATCACCGAGTGCTGCACGTCGAGCTGCGCGCGCTTGCTGGTGATCGCGGCTTCGGCGGCGGCGACGTCGGCCTTGGCCTGGTCCAGCGCGACCTTGAAATCGCGCTCGTCGATCCGCGCCAGGATCTGGCCGGCGCGCACATGCTCGTTGTCGCCCACCAGCACCGCGCTGAGATAGCCGGACACTTTCGGTGCGATCGTGGTGTTGTCGGCCTTCACATAGGCGTCGTCGGTCGAGACCTGAAAGCGGCCGACTGTCCAGTAATCCCAGCCATACCAGGCGCCGCCCGCGAGCAGGGCGAGGGCTGCGCCGGTCATGAGCAGGCGGCGAAGCTTGCCCTTTGCTGTGGGGGGCTTGGCCGCCTCCGGATTTGCGATCAACTGCTTGGCGGTCTCGGCCGGAACCTGGCTCTCGGCCTTGAAGGACGTTTCGTGCTGGCTCATGGCAGGCGCTCCTGATCGTTCTATCCCGCTGGAAAACCGTAGGATTCTTGATTTCGACGGCCCGGGATAATTAGGAAACTTGATGTTTTCCAAAATAGGGCCCATATTGGGACTGTCAATAGAATGACAGTCATCATCTAAAAGCATGGCTCGCGGATGAACCGGAATGACAAAGACCAGACAGAGCAGACCGCGTCGGCGCCGGAACGGCGCGGCCGCGGGCGGCCACAGCTTCGTTCCGACGACGAGACGCGCGCGCTGATCTATGAGGCCGCGCGGCGCGAATTCTCGGAGCGCGGCTTCGCCGCGGCCAGCATCGCCGACGTCGCCTGCCGCGCCGGCGTGTCCACCAAGACGCTCTATCGTTTGATCCCGACCAAGCTGGCGCTGTTCGAAGGCATGGTGACCGATCGGGTGGAGCGGTTCGTG
This sequence comes from Bradyrhizobium sp. USDA3010, assembly GCF_056429065.1. Taxonomy (NCBI): domain Bacteria; kingdom Pseudomonadati; phylum Pseudomonadota; class Alphaproteobacteria; order Hyphomicrobiales; family Nitrobacteraceae; genus Bradyrhizobium; species Bradyrhizobium sp. USDA3010. The sequence continues at coordinate 18,147 of NZ_JBWJZD010000016.1, read as the reverse complement.
TCCATCGTGAATCTCGGCGCCTGCGATGGCCGCAATGTTGCGGCGGCGCTGGAGGCCGCGCTGCTGACTTGCGCCGAGCTCATTCTCGATGCCGAGGTCATAGCGCTGCAGCGGATCATCCTGGCCGAGAGCGACAAATTCCCTGACATCGCCGAGACGTTCTATGAGAAGGCCATGCAGCGCTCGATCGCCGCGCTGACCAATTGGCTCGGCGTCCAGCAGCGGCGAGGGCGGATCGTGCTCGATGACACCGAAGTCGCAGCAGGCATGCTGCTCGGCATGCTGGTGTTCAAGCCGCAGCGCGACGTCATGTTCGGGCACAAGCCAGTGCCGACGCGCAGCGAGATCGAAGTGCGCGCCAAGGCTTGCACCGCACTGTTCCTGTCCGGGTGCGCCGTGCCGGCCGACCGGGCCAACAAGCAGAGCGGAGGCGTGTGATGCCGGAGCCGGCCGCGACCTATACCGTAGAGGCGCAGATCTCGCGCGACGACCGGGCCAAATGCGAGGATGTGCTGACGCGCTGGATGGCGGCGCTTAATCGCTATGACGCGTCCGCCATGGGCGCGCTGATGCACTTCCCGCATGTGCGGATCGCCGGCGGCGTGGTCACCGTCTATCAGCAGCCCGGCAACAATCCGATGGACCTGTTCGAGCGGCTGCGCAAACAGGATGGCTGGCATCACAGCGTCTGGAACGAGACCAGGCTCGTGCAGTCCTCGCCGGCCAAGGCCCATTACGCCGTCCGCTATACGCGCTACCGCGAGGACGGATCGGTCATCGGGGTCTACGATTCCCTCTATGTGCTGAGCCTGCTCGGCGGCGCCTGGAAGATCCAGAGCCGCTCGAGCTTTGGTCCCTGAGCAAGTGGCGTTACACGCCGCGTTACTTGGCCGCCACCGCCGATGCGGGAGGCTGGGTCAGCACCTGCCGGATCATCCGGGCGAGATCGGCCTTGCGATAGGGCTTGGGCAATAGCGTCACGTCCGGGTCGAGACGGCCGTGATGAATGATCGCGTCCTCGGTATAGCCCGAGGTGAAGAGCACGCGCACCGAGGGCAGCTTGGCGATCACGGCATCGGCCACCTGCCGGCCGTTCATGCCGCCGGACATGATGACGTCGGTGAACAGCACGTCGCAGACGAAGCCCTGCTCGACCGCAGCCAATGCTTCCGGACCGTTGGCGGTGACCATGGTGCGGTAGCCGAGCTGCTCGAGCTGGGCGGCGACGTAATTGCGGACCAGCGGATCGTCCTCGACGACCAGGATGGATTCATGGCCGCCACGCGTGTCGACCGGTGCGGGCGGCTCGACGTCGACCATGTTGCCCATGCTGCGCGGCAGATAGAGCTTGATCGACGTGCCGTGGCCTTCTTCGGAATAAATCTTGAGATGCCCGTCGGACTGCTTGATGAAGCCGTACACCATGCTGAGCCCGAGGCCGGTGCCCTTGCCGGTATCCTTGGTGGTGAAGAACGGCTCGAACACCTTGTCGCGGATTGCCGCGGGAATGCCGCCGCCGGTGTCGCTGACCGCGACCATCACATATTCACCCGCCCGCACATCGAGGTTGGCGGCGGCATAAACCTCGTCAAGGATGACGTTGCTGGTCTCCAGCATCAGCTTGCCGCCGTCGGGCATCGCATCGCGGGCATTGAGGGCGAGATTGAGCAGTGCGGTCGACATGTGGCTGGGGTCGATGAACGCGGGCCAGGCGTCGGGTTCGAGCGCGGTGTCGATTTCGATCTGCTCGCCGAGCGACGGGCGCAGCAGTCGCGCGGTGTCCTGCACCAGCGTGTTGAGGTTCGCTTCACGCGGTTGCAGCGGCTGCTGGCGCGAGAAGGCCAGCAGATGCTTGGTCACCTCGGCACCGCGAAACGCGGCGTCGCTGATCATTTTAGTCACCGACGACAGCGCGGCGTCATGTTCAACGGCCTCGGCGAGGATGTCGATCAGACCGGTGATGACCGTCAAGATGTTGTTGAAGTCGTGGGCGATGCCGCCGGTGAGGTGCCCGACGGCCTCCATCTTCTGCACCTGGCGCAGCTTCTGCTCGGCCTCAAGCTGTTCCCGCGCGGCCTCGACCTCGCGGGCACGCATGAAGATTTCAGCTTCCATCTGCTCGGTGCGTTCGCGCAGCCGGTCGGTCAGCTTGTCCTGCTCGGCGCCGCGCTGCTTCAGCTGAATGAAGCCGGTGACGTCTTCCACCCGATGGATGATGTAGTTGAATTGTCCGCTCGGCCCGAACACCGGCGTATTGCGCGGGCTCCAGTAGCGTTCCTCGAATCCGCCGCCCTCTGACTCGGGCTTGCGGATATCGTATTTCTGCACCGACATGGTGTCGGGGCGGCGGAACTGGACCACGCGTTCCAGCGAGGCGCGCAGGTTGCGCACGCCGTCGGCGGCCGGATCGTCCGGATTATCGGGAAATACGTCGAACAGCCCGCGCCCAAGGATCGCGGCGCGCTCGGTCTTGGTGGCGCGCAGATAGGCGTCGCTTACTGCCACGATGCTGAAGTCAGGCTGCGTCAGCACCAGATAGAGGCCGGGCGCCGCCTCGAATAACGCCTTGAAGTCAGGCATCGGCGGGGACTGGTTCTGCAGTTCATCCTCCCTCGCAGGGATACGGTCCGCGCGTGACCGCAGTCAAGATGTGGCACGCGTTCGCGGGAACTTCAATGCTTAACATACGGCGCTAACTCGATTTTTTCGATCGAACCGGCATCGCAACGTCGCGGCGCTAGCGCGAATTGGGCAGATAGCGCCAGCCCTCCTTGCCCAGGAAGTCCAGCATGGCCTGCGCGGGCGGCAGCAGGATCTTGTCGGTGCGCCTGATTGCGTGCCACTGCCGGACGATCGGCAGGCCCTTCACCTTGAGCACCACCAGGCGGCCATCCTCCAGCTCATGGAACACGGTGTGCTGGGAAATGAAGGCGATGCCGAGCCCGGCCATGACCGCCTGCTTGATGGTCTCGTTGCTGTCCATCGCCATGCCGAGCTTCGGCTCAAGTCCGACCCGCTCGAAATATTGCTGCATCAGCATCCGCGTGCCCGATCCCTGCTCGCGGGTGATGAAGGTTTCATTGGCGAGCTCCGATGTCGCGACGTGCCGCCGCCGCGCCAGCCGGTGATCGGGCGCGGCGATGATGAAGTGCGGATGCCGGCCGAGCGGCTTCATCTCGACTTCGACATCGGCCGGCGGCCGGCCCATCACCGCGATGTCGAGATCGTAGCCGCGCAGCGCGTCGCGGATTTCCTCGCGGTTGCCGATCCTGAGCGTGACCTCGATCTTGGGAAAGCGGCGCGAGAACGCCGCGATTGCGAACGGCACGAAGTATTTCGCGGTCGAGACCGCGCCCATCGCGACGCGGCCGCCGCTGCGGCCGGCGATCATGTCGAGCGACTGCTCGCAGTCCTTCAGCGCCGCCTCGATCCGCTCGATGAGCGCCAGCACATGCGCGCCGGCATCGGTCAGCGCCATGCCGTCGCCGGTGCGCTGGATCAACGGCAGTCCCGCGAGCGCCTGCAGGTTACGGAGCTGCAGCGTCACCGCCGGCTGCGTCAGGTTGAGCTGATTGGCCGCCGACGTGATCGAGCGGGCCGCGTGCACGGCCGACAGCGCACGCAGCTGGCGGATGGTGAGATCCCGCGAGAAGTTGCCGGCCATCACAAGCTCCATAAGAAATACTTTGCCCAGACCCAAGATAATGAAATTTCCCTAATTGGGCAATTCGCGCGTTGATAGGGCGAAGGCGACTCCCCTGCGGTCGCCTCTCGACGCCTCGGGACAGAGAGCGCGATCAAAGGGAGTGGCCGGTGGAGATTCGTCCTGCATTGCATGCCCATCTGGAGTGGCCGGCGCAGCACAACCCGTTGCGCGCCGCGACCGTTACGGTGATCGAAGCCCTCGCCGGCGCCGCGATCGAGCTCGCGCGCATCATCGCGGCCGGGCCGCTCGCCGGGATCGGCGGTGAGAGCGGGGGTATCAATCCCGACGGCGATCGCCAGAAGACCATCGACATCGTCGCCGACGGCCTGATGCGCGACGCATTGCGCACTGCGCCGGTCGCCGCGGTTCTCTCGGAGGAGGTCGAGCTGCCGGAGACGCTCGATACCGATGCGCCGCTCTGCGTCGCGATCGATCCGCTCGATGGATCCGCCAATCTCGAAAACAACATCTCGATCGGCACGATCTTCTCGATCCGGCCGAAGGGAAACGACGTCATCTCGACCTTCTTCGAGCCCGGTACGGCGCAATGTGCGGCGGGCTGCTTCATCTACGGTCCGCAGACCGTGCTGGTGCTGGCGCTCGACCAGCGCGTCGATTGCTTCACGCTGGATCCGCGAGCCGGCGAGTTCGTCCTGACTGCGCGCGACCTCCGGGTGCCGCAGAACGCGACGGAATTCGCCATCAACGCCTCGAACCGGCGGCACTGGAGCGGCCCGGTGCGCAACTACATCGACGAGTGTCTTGCCGGCGTGAACGGCGAGCGCGGCCAGGATTTCAACATGCGCTGGATCGGCTCGCTGGTGGCCGAGGCCTACCGCATCCTGATGCGTGGCGGCGTGTTCCTGTATCCGGCGGATGCGCGCCAGGGCTACCGTGAAGGCCGGCTGCGTCTGCTCTATGAGGCGCATCCCATCGCACTGATCATGGAATGGGCGGGCGGTGCTGCCTCGAGTGGCCGGTCGCGCATTCTCGAACTCTCGGCACGTACGCCGCATCAGCGTGTGCCGCTGATCATGGGATCGGCGCGCGCCGTGCGCGACGTCGATGCGATCCACCTGACCGTCGAGCCGTTGTTCGAGAGCAGCGATGCCCCGCTGTTCGCGCGGCGCGGCCTGTTCCGCTGAGGGGGGAGCGCATGTCTCGTCGACATCCCATCATCTCGATCACCGGTTCGTCCGGTGCCGGCACCACCTCGGTGAAGAAGACGTTCGAGAATATCTTCCGCCGCGAGAATGTGGTCGCGGCCTATATCGAGGGCGACGCGTTCCACCGCTACGACCGCGCCGAGATGCGCAGCCAGATGCTGGAGAAGGCCGAGCGCGGCGACAAGCATTTCAGCCATTTCAGCCCCGAGACCAATTTGTTCGAGGAACTGGAGAAGCTGTTCAGCGACTATGCCGAGACCGGCACCGGAACGACGCGGCACTATGTGCACGACGAAGAGGAATCGCGGCTCTACGGCGCCAAGCCCGGCACCTTCACCGCATGGGAGGCGCTGCCGGAGAATTCCGACCTCTTGTTCTACGAGGGCCTGCACGGCGCCGTGGTGACCGACAAGGTGAACGTCGCGCAGCACGCCGACCTCAAGATCGGCGTCGTGCCGGTGATCAACCTCGAATGGATCCAGAAGCTGCATCGCGATCGCAGCCATCGCGGCTACTCCACCGAGGCGGTGACCGACACCATCCTGCGCCGCATGCCCGACTACGTGAACTACATCTGCCCGCAATTCAGCGAGACCGACATCAACTTCCAGCGCGTGCCGACGGTCGATACGTCGAACCCGTTCATCGCGCGCTGGATCCCGACGCCGGATGAATCGATGGTTGTGATCCGGCTGAAGAACCCGCGCGGCATCGATTTCCCCTATCTGCTCTCGATGATCCCGAACAGCTTCATGTCGCGCGCCAATTCGATCGTGATTCACGGCGCCAAGCTCGATCTCGCGATGCAGCTCATCCTGACCCCGCTGATCCTGCAATTGATCGAACGAAAGAGGCGAACGATATGACCGCACTTGCGTCCGTTGCCAGCCGTCCCGAAATCAGCCACGACGAGATGGCCAACGCCATCCGCTTCCTCGCCATCGACGCGGTCGAGCAGGCGAAGTCCGGCCATCCCGGCATGCCGATGGGGATGGCCGATGTCGCGACTGTGCTGTTCACGGACTTCCTGAAGTTCGATCCGGCCGATCCGGCCTGGCCCGACCGCGACCGCTTCGTGCTGTCCGCCGGTCACGGCTCGATGCTGCTCTACGCACTGCTCTATCTGACGGGCTACGCGACCATGACGCTCGATCAGCTCAAGGCCTTCCGGCAATGGGGATCGCAAACCCCGGGCCATCCCGAGTATGGTCATACGCCCGGTGTCGAGACCACGACCGGGCCGCTCGGGCAGGGGATCGCGACCGCGGTCGGCATGGCGCTCGCCGAGCGCTTGATGAACGCCCGCTTCGGCGACGATCTCGTCGATCACTACACCTATGTGATCGCCGGCGATGGCTGCCTGATGGAAGGCCTCAGCCACGAGGCGATCTCGCTCGCCGGCCATTTGCGGCTGAACCGGCTGATCGTGCTGTTCGACGACAACCAGATCTCCATCGACGGCGCCACCTCGCTGTCCTGTTCCGACGACCAGACGGTGCGGTTCAAAGCCAGCGGCTGGAACGTCTGCCGCATCGACGGCCACGATCCGCAGGCGATCTCTGCTGCGATCAGGCAGGCACGAGCGAGCGATCGTCCGTCGCTGATCGCCTGCCGCACGGTGATCGGGTTCGGTGCGCCGAACCGGCAGGGCAGCGAGAAGGTGCATGGCGCGCCGCTCGGCGCCGACGAGACGGCGAAGACCCGCACCGCACTACGCTGGCCGTATCCGGCATTCGAGGTCCCCGATGCGGTGCTGGCGGAATGGCGCGAGCTCGGTGGCCGCGGCCGCGACGCACGGCGGGCCTGGATCGAGCGTTCGCGCGGCGCCTGCAAGGCGGATAACGGCGAGCGGTCTCCGTTCCACGACGCGCTGAACCGGAAATTGCCCTGCGCCTATGCCGAGGCGATGGCGAAGCTCGTTGAGCGGTTTGCGACCGAGCAGCCAAGACTCGCCACGCGACAGGCCTCGCAGCAGGTTATCGACGTGATCGCCGAAGCGTTGCCGAATCTCCTGGGTGGCTCGGCCGACCTCACGCACTCCAATCTCACGCTGGCGAAGTCGCAGGTTTCGGTGCGGCCGGAAACGCTGGACGGCAGCTATATCCACTACGGCATCCGCGAGCATGGCATGGCGGCGGCGATGAACGGCATTGCGCTGCATGGCGGGTTCATTCCCTATGGCGGAACCTTCCTCAGCTTTGCCGATTACAGCCGGCCGGCGATCCGGCTCGCAGCATTGATGGGCATCCGCGTCATCCATGTGATGACCCATGACTCGATCGGGCTCGGCGAGGACGGGCCGACGCATCAGCCGGTCGAGCATCTCGCGGCGCTGCGGGCGATCCCGAACCTGCTGGTGTTCCGTCCGGCCGATGCGGTAGAGACCGCGGAAGCCTGGGACTGCGCGCTGAAGGCAGAGACGTCGCCGTCGATCCTCTGTCTGTCGCGGCAAGCGCTGCCGACGGTCCGCGACGGCAGCAAGGACAACCAGGTCGCGCTCGGCGCCTACGTTCTCGTCGAGCCGGCCTTCGGGCGTGACGTCACCCTGATTGCAACGGGTTCGGAGGTGTCGATCGCGCTCGAAGCCGCAAGGCTGCTGGCGGAACAAGGGGTGCAGGCCGCGGTCGTCTCGGCGCCGTGCTTCGACCTGTTCCGCCAGCAGCCGCGCGACTATCGCGCCCAGGTGCTGGGCAGCGCGCCGCGCGTCGGCGTGGAAGCCGCCGTCGAGGGCGACTGGGCCCGCTGGCTCGGCGACGACGGCGTATTCGTCGGCATGACCGGCTTCGGCGCATCCGCACCGGCCGATGTGCTCTACCGCGAATTCGGCATTACGCCGGCGGCGATTGCCGTTGCGGCAAGACAGCTCATGCAACGAGCGAATTGAAAGGAGGGCGCCATCATGGCGCGGATAACCTTGAGGCAATTGCTGGACCATGCCGCCGAACGCGGCTACGGCGTGCCGGCCTTCAACATCAACAACATGGAGCAGGGCCTCGCCATCATGGAGGCGGCGGCGGCCTGCGATGCGCCTGTCATCATCCAGGCTTCGCGCGGCGCGCGGTCCTACGCCAACGACATCATGCTGGCGAAGATGATCGACGCACTGGAGGAGATGCATCCGCAGATCCCGCTCTGCCTGCATCTTGATCACGGCAACGAAGAGGCGACCTGCGCCACCGCGATCCGCTACGGCTTCACCTCGGTGATGATGGACGGTTCGCTCAAGGCCGACGCCAAGACCGCGGCCGACTACGACTACAATGTCGATATCACCCGCCGGGTGGTCGATATGGCGCACTGGGTCGGCGCGTCGGTCGAGGGCGAGCTCGGTGTGCTCGGCTCGCTCGAGCATGGCGGCGGCGAGCAGGAGGACGGTCACGGCGTCGAAGGCAAGCTGAGCCATGACCAGCTGCTCACCGATCCCGACCAGGCGGTCGATTTCGTCCGCGCCACCAAGGTCGATGCGCTCGCGATCGCGATGGGCACCTCGCACGGCGCCTACAAGTTCACGCGGCGACCCGACGGCGAGATCCTGGCGATGCGCGTGGTCGAGGAGATCCATACACGCCTGCCCAATACGCATCTGGTGATGCACGGCTCGTCATCGGTGCCGCAGGCGCTGCAGGACATGTTCAACCAGTTCGGCGGCGAGATGCCGCAGACCTGGGGCGTCCCGGTCGAGGAGATCGTTCGCGGCATCAAGCATGGCGTGCGCAAGGTCAACATCGACACCGATTGCCGGCTGGCGATGGCGGCCGCCTTCCGCAAGGTCGCAGTGCAGTCGAAGAGCGAGTTCGATCCGCGCAAATTCCTGAAGCCGGCGATGGATGCGCTGCGCGAACTCTGCCGTGACCGCTTCGAGCAATTCGGCACGGCCGGCAATGCCGCCAGGATCAAGGTGGTTGCGCTGCCGGAGATGGCCCGTCGCTATCGCGCCGGCGCGCTCGATCCGCAGATTGGAAAGATCACCCAGGCCGCCTGAGCAGATGGCGACGAACGACGACAGGAGATTGAGATGAACATACAGCCATCGATTACCGTGCGTGGCAAGGATCGCTACAAGTCCGGCGTGATGGAATACAAGCGGATGGGCTATTGGGAGCCGAACTACGAGCCCAAGGACACCGACGTGATCGCGCTGTTTCGCGTCACCCCGCAGGACGGCGTCGATCCGACCGAAGCCTGCGCGGCGGTGGCGGGCGAATCCTCGACCGCAACCTGGACCGTGGTGTGGACCGATCGGCTGACCGCCGCGGAGAAATACCGGGCGAAGTGCTACCGCGTCGATCCGGTGCCGAACTCGCCGGGCAGCTACTTCGCCTATATCGCCTACGACCTCGATTTGTTCGAGCCGGGCTCGATCTCGAACCTGACGGCCTCGATCATCGGCAACGTGTTCGGCTTCAAGCCGCTGAAGGCATTGCGCCTCGAGGACATGCGGCTGCCGATCGCCTATGTGAAGACGTTCCAGGGCCCGGCGACCGGCATCGTGGTGGAGCGCGAGCGGCTCGACAAGTTCGGCCGTCCCTTGCTCGGCGCCACCGTGAAGCCGAAGCTCGGCCTGTCCGGCCGCAACTACGGCCGCGTCGTCTATGAAGCCTTGAAAGGCGGGCTCGACTTCACCAAGGACGACGAGAACATCAACTCGCAGCCCTTCATGCACTGGCGCGAGCGCTTCCTGTACTGCATGGAGGCGGTCAACCGCGCACAGGCCGCGACCGGCGAGATCAAGGGCACCTACCTCAACGTCACCGCGGCGACGATGGAGGACATGTACGAGCGCGCCGAGTTCGCCCATGAGCTCGGCTCCAACATCGTCATGATCGATCTCGTGATCGGCTATACCGCGATCCAGTCGATGGCGAAGTGGGCGCGCCGGAACAACATGATCCTGCATCTGCACCGTGCCGGCCATTCGACCTACACGCGGCAGCGCAGCCATGGCGTCTCGTTCCGCGTGATCGCGAAATGGATGCGGCTCGCCGGTGTCGATCACATCCATGCCGGCACGGTGGTCGGCAAGCTCGAGGGCGATCCCAACACCACGCGCGGCTACTACGACATCTGCCGCGAGGACTTCAACCCGATGCAGCTCGAGCACGGCGTGTTCTTCGACCAGAACTGGGCAAGCCTCAACAAGCTGATGCCGGTGGCCTCCGGCGGCATTCATGCCGGCCAGATGCACCAGCTGCTCGACCTGCTCGGCGAGGACGTCGTGCTGCAGTTCGGCGGCGGCACGATCGGCCATCCCCGCGGCATCCAGGCCGGCGCCACCGCCAACCGCGTCGCGCTGGAAGCCATGATCCTCGCCCGCAACGAGGGACGCGACTACGTCCATGAGGGACCGGAGATCCTGGCGAAGGCGGCGCTGACCTGCACGCCGCTGCGCGAGGCGCTCGACGTCTGGAAGGACGTGACCTTCAACTACGAGTCGACCGACGCCCCCGATTTCGTTCCCACGCCGAGCATGGCGGTCTGACAGGAGTTTCTCATGCGCGTGACCCAAGGCTGCTTCTCTTTCCTGCCCGATCTCACCGATGAGCAGATCGCCGCGCAGGTGCAATACTGCCTCGACAAGGGCTGGGCGGTGAACATCGAGTTCACCGACGATCCGCATCCCCGCAACACCTATTGGGACATGTGGGGCCTGCCGATGTTCGACCTGCGCGATGCGGCCGGCATCATGAAGGAGCTCGCCGACTGCCGGCGCGTCTATGGCGACCGCTACATCCGGATCTCCGGTTTCGATTCCAGTCACGGCTGGGAGTCGGTTCGCATCTCCTTCATCGTCAACCGGCCGCGCGAGGAACCCGGCTTCCGGCTCGATCGCCAGGAAGTTGCCGGACGCAACCAGCGTTACGCGACGCATTCCTATGCGGCGAGCCGCCCCGAGGGCGACCGCTACACCGATCGTTGACCGCGTCCGGCTTGCAAGCCAGGCGGATTGCTCCCTCGACCGTCCTGGTCCGGATGCACTTCTCCGTCGTCGCCGCCGCGGCGACGGAGCTTTTCTCGAAGCGAGAGGATAATGACGCAAGCGCAAGAACAGATCCGCGAGACGCCGCTCGAGACCATCGACCTCCGGCATGAATTCGCCGACCTCGGCATTGGCGACGTGCTCGATCAGCTCGATTCCGAATTGATCGGCCTGAAGCCGGTGAAGACGCGCATCCGTGAGATCGCCTCGCTGCTACTGGTCGAACGCATCAGGCAGAAGATGGCGCTGGCGACGACGTTCCCGACGCTGCACATGTCGTTCACCGGCAATCCCGGCACCGGCAAGACCACGGTCGCGCTGCGGATGGCCGGCATCCTGCACAAGCTCGGCTTCGTCCGCCGTGGCCACGTCATCAGCGTCACGCGCGATGATCTTGTCGGGCAATATATCGGCCACACCGCGCCGAAGACGAAAGAGATATTGAAGAAGGCGATGGGCGGCGTGCTGTTCATCGACGAGGCGTATTACCTGTACCGCCCCGAAAACGAGCGCGACTACGGCCAGGAGGCGATCGAGATCCTGCTCCAGATCATGGAACAGCAGCGCGAGGATCTGGTGGTGATCCTGGCCGGCTATGGCGACCGCATGGAGAAGTTCTTCCAGAGCAATCCGGGGTTCCGCTCGCGCATCGCGCATCACATCGACTTCCCCGACTATTCCGACGGCGAGTTGCTCTGGATCGCCGAGCTGATGTTGCAGCAGCAGAATTATCGATTCTCCCCGGAAGCGCGCGAGGCCTTCACCCGGTACATCGGCATCCGCAAGGAACAGCCGCTGTTCTCCAATGCGCGCTCGATCCGCAACGCGCTCGACCGCATCCGGCTGCGCCAGGCCAACCGGATCGTGGCAAAGCTCGACCGCACGCTCACGGCGGACGACGTGATGTCGATCGAGGCCGGCGACGTGCTTGCGAGCCGCGTGTTCGCGAAAGGGGCGGGCGCGGCGGGCGAGGGATGATGAACCAGGCGCTCGCAGCGATCCGGGCCGCCGGGATGCGCGACATCATCGCGGGCGCCCGCGCCTTGATCTTCGACGTCGACGGCACGCTCGCCGAAACCGAGGAAGTGCATCGCCGCGCCTTCAATGAGGCGTTCGCCGAGGCCGGTCTCGATTGGTTCTGGGACCAGGTCACCTACGCGCGGCTGCTTCGGGTCGCCGGAGGCAAGGAGCGCATCCGAGCCTACGACCAGCTTAACGCGGTTCCGTCGCTGACGTTTTCCGACATCGCGGACCTGCATGGAATCAAGACCAAGCGCTACGCCGCGCTGATCGCGGCGGGTGACTGCCCGTTGCGGCCGGGCGTGAGGGCCTGGCTCGCCGGCGCGCGCAGCCGCGGCCAGCGTCTGGCAATCGCCACGACGACCTCGCATGGCAATATCGATGCGCTGCTGTCGGTTGCGCTGGGGCCGGCCTGGGCCGATCTGTTCGAGGCGATCGTGGCCGGCGACGACGTGCCGCGGAAGAAGCCGGCACCCGATGTCTATGTCGAGGTGCTGGCGCGGCTCGCGCTTGGCCCGGCGGATTGCATTGCCGTCGAGGATTCCGGCAACGGCCTCATCGCGGCTGCGCGGGCGGGCATCCCCGTGGTCATCACCCGCAGCACCTATTTCAGCGACGACGATTTCGCCGGAGCGTTGCTTGTTGTTGACGATCTGTCTGACATCGACGCCTGAAGGTCCGCTGCCGCCGGGCCGGCAGTTCTGATTAATTTATTCTGGAAGTTAAATAAATGATGCTTGCCTCCATTACGTAGTAGGGGCACAATCTCACCAAAGGTTGTCAGAAGCAGCGCCGCACCTAGCGGATAGTGAGGCTTGCTCAACTATTTCGGGAGATAACGCCTCGTGACCCTCCATGTCGCCGGTCAATTTATTTGGATATCTAAATAAATGACCAGTCGGTGCGCGCATTCATATAGCAGGGGTGGCATCCACCAAAGGTTGCTCGAGACGGTGACGTACCACCAGAAATTCTGGCGGGTGGTAGCGCTTGCCAACAGTTCCGGGAGACCGGCGCCTCATGATCCTCCACATCATTCCGACACCTCGTTCATCCCACGACATGACGCGCGGGTGAACTTGGTATTGCAGGATCGAGATGGCTGACTGTGCGGAGTAAGCATTGGCGCTGTTGACGGGTTCAATCGACATTCCGCTATTTCGGGTCGTGACAGTCCTGGCGCCGATCCCGCATCGCCGTAGATCTGCGGCCGGCCCACGAATGATAGCCGTCGATTGACGCGGTCCACGGCAACGGTACCCTCAACCCAAAAAACCAAGGGAGCGAAGCATGTTCAAACTGAAGGTCTCGTTGATCGCACTGGCGTTGGCAGGTCTTACTGCGACCGCACCGGACGCACGCGCCCAGAGCAAGCCGACCATCGGCATCGCGATGCCGACCAAATCCTCGGCGCGCTGGATCGACGACGGCAACAACATGGTCAAGGTGCTGAAGGAACGCGGCTACGGTACCGACTTGCAATATGCCGACGACGACATCCCGAACCAGCTCTCCCAGGTCGAGAACATGGTGACCAAGGGCGCCAAGGTCCTGGTCATCGCGGCAATCGACGGCACCACGCTGTCCGATGCGCTGAAGCAGGCCAAGGCCCAGGGCATCACGGTGATCGCCTATGACCGCCTGATCCGGGACACGCCGAACGTCGACTATTACGCGACCTTCGACAATTTTCAGGTCGGCGTGCTGCAGGCAGGGTCGATCGTGAATGCGCTCGGGCTGAAGGACGGCAAGGGACCGTTCAACATCGAGCTGTTCGGCGGCTCGCCCGACGACAACAACGCCTATTTCTTCTACGACGGTGCGATGTCGGTGCTGAAGCCGTATATCGACAGCGGCAAGCTTGTCGTTGCGAGCGGCCAGACGGGCATGGGTAAGGTCGCGACCTTGCGCTGGGACGGCGCGACCGCGCAGGCACGGATGGACAATCTGCTCAGCGCCTTCTACGGCAAGAAGCGCGTCGATGCGGTGCTGTCGCCTTATGACGGCCTGTCGATCGGCATCATCTCCTCCCTGAAGGGCGTCGGTTACGGCAGCAAGGATCAGCCGATGCCGTTCGTTAGCGGCCAGGATGCCGAGGTGCCCTCGATCAAGGCCATGCTGCGCGGCGAGCAATATTCGACCATCTTCAAGGACACCCGCGATCTCGCCAAGGTCACGGCCGACATGGTCGATGCCGTGCTGAGCAAGAAGGAGGTCAGCGTCAATGACACCAAGACCTACAACAACGGGGTCAAGGTGGTTCCGTCCTATCTGCTGAAGCCGGTCGTGGTGGATAAGACCAATTGGGAGAAAGTCCTGATTGACAGCGGCTACTACAAACGTTCGCAATTCGACTAAGGCGGGCGAGCGGGGCTGATAGCGCCGAGGCCTAGTGACGTTGCGGGATGTGATCCGATGACGGCGATGCTTGAGATGCGTGACGTCAGCAAGAGCTTTGCCGGCGTGCAGGCACTGCGCGACGTCAATTTCACCGTGCAAGCCGGGCAGATCCATGCGCTGGTCGGCGAGAACGGCGCGGGCAAGTCGACCCTGATGAAGGTGCTGAGCGGGGTCTATCCCGCCGGCAGCTATGAAGGGTCGATCCTGTTCGATGGTGAGGAGCGCCGGTTCCGCGACATCAACGACTCCGAGGCGCTGGGGATCATCATCATCCACCAGGAGCTGGCGCTCATCCCGCTGATGTCGATCGCCGAGAACATCTTTCTGTCACGCGCGCCGTCGCGGTTCGGGGTGGTGGACCGCAATGCGGTGTACCGGCGGACGGCCGAGCTGCTGGCGCAGGTCGGCCTGCGCGAATCGCCGGACACGCTCGTCACTGATCTCGGCGTCGGCAAGCAGCAGTTGGTCGAGATCGCCAAGGCACTGTCGAAGAAGGTGCGTCTCCTGATCCTGGACGAGCCGACCGCGAGCCTCAACGAGGCCGACAGTGCCGCGCTGCTGGACCGGCTGTTGGTATTCCGCGAGCAGGGCATCGCCTCGATCCTGATCTCGCACAAGCTGAACGAAGTCGCGCGCGTCGCCGACCGGATCACGGTGCTGCGCGACGGCCGCACTGTCGATAGCATCGATTGCCGAACCGAGCAGGTCGACGAGGACCGCATCATCCGCAGCATGGTCAACCGCGATCTCGCGCATCGTTTCCCCGAGCGAAACGTTGCGATCGGCGATCCCGTGATGACGGTGGAGAACTGGTCGGTGTATCACCCGCTGCATACCGCCCGGCAGGTGATCAAGAACGTCGATTTCAGGGTGCGCCGCGGCGAGGTGGTCGGCATCGCCGGCCTGATGGGCGCCGGTCGCACCGAGTTCGCCATGAGCCTGTTCGGCAGAGCCTGGGGCTACAATATCTCCGGCAGGATCAGCCTTGACGGACGCGAGGCCAACCTCGCCAGCGTGCCGGCCGCGATCCGTGCCGGCCTCGCCTATGTCACCGAGGACCGCAAGCAGCTCGGCTTGATCCTCGCCGACGACGTCCGCAAGAACGTGACGCTGGCGAGCCTGCGCCAGGTGTCGGATCGCGGCGTGATCGACGATGTCGTCGAGCTGAAGGCCGCGAGCGATTACCGCAACCGGATGCGGATCCGCTGTTCCGACGTCTATCAGGAGGCCGGACAGCTCTCGGGTGGCAACCAGCAGAAGGTGGTGCTGTCGAAATGGCTGATGACCGATCCGCAGGTGCTGCTGCTGGACGAGCCGACCCGCGGCATCGACGTCGGGGCAAAATACGAGATCTATTGTATCATCAACGAGCTCGCGGAGGCCGGCAAGGGCGTCGTGGTGATCTCGTCGGAAATGCCGGAACTGCTCGGCATCTGCGACCGGATCTGCGTGATGAATGACGGCGCCTTCGTCGGCGAGTTCGCGAAGGGCGACGCGACGCAGGAGAAGATCATGCGCGCCATCATGCGCAATGTCAGGATGTCTGGGAACGGCGCCCCTGCCAGTGAGCTGCGGGCGGGAGGCGGAGCACAATGACCGACAAGACGGTGTCACTTCCCGAGACTGCCAAGCATTCCGGCTTCATCAAGAACAATCTGCGCAACTACGGCATGCTGCTGTCGCTGCTCGCGATCATGCTGTTCTTCGAGATAGTGACCGACGGCACGCTGCTGCAGCCGGTCAATCTCACCAATCTCGTGCTGCAGAACAGCTACATCGTGATCATGGCGCTCGGCATGCTGCTGGTGATCGTCACCGGGCATATCGACCTGTCGGTCGGCTCCGTCGCCGGATTCGTCGGCGCGGTCGCTGCGGTGCTGATGGTGAGCTACCATGTCGACTACCCGACCGCCTTCATCGTCTGTCTCTTGATCGGTGCCGCGATCGGCGCTGCGCAGGGCTACTGGGTCGCCTATTTCAAGATTCCGTCCTTCATCGTTACGCTGGCGGGCATGCTGGTGTTCAAGGGCCTTGCGCTCGCGGTGCTGCAGGGTCGGTCGGTCGGGCCGTTTCCGCCGACCTTCCAGAAGCTGTCGTCGGGCTTCATCCCCGAGCTGTTTCCGAGCGCCGGCACGCTCTATCCGACCTCGCTTCTGATCGGCGTCGTGCTGGCGTTCGCGCTGGTGCTCGCGAGCGCCAAGAGCCGGGCGCGCGAGCAGTCGCACGGCATCGAGGTCGAGCCCTATGCGTTCTTCATCGCCAAGAGCATCGCGCTGGCGGGCGCTGTGCTCTATTTCACCTATCTGATCGCCTCGCATCGCGGCCTGCCGAACGTGCTCGTCATCATGACGGTGCTGATCGCGCTGTACGGGTTTGTCACGCGGCGGACCGTGATCGGCCGCCAGATCTATGCGGTTGGCGGCAACGCCAAGGCCGCGAAGCTCTCGGGCGTCAAGACCGAGCGGCTGACCTTCTTCGCGTTCGTCAACATGGGCGTGCTCGCGGCGCTCGCCGGGCTGGTGTTTGCTGCCCGGCTCAACACCGCGACGCCGAAAGCGGGCCTCGGCTTCGAGCTCGACGTGATCGCCGCCTGCTTCATCGGCGGCGCCTCGGCCTATGGCGGCGTCGGCCGGGTCGGCGGCGCAGTGGTCGGTGCCATGATCATGGGCGTGATGAACAACGGCATGTCGATCCTCGGCATCGGCATCGATTATCAGCAAGTGATCAAGGGCCTCGTCCTGCTTGGTGCCGTCTGCATCGATGTCTACAACCAGCGCCGTTGATTGCCGCGCAGTCATGATCCTGCGATAGGGTGACGGCGCAACGCAGGAGATTGCCGCGTGAAACTGTCCCATGCCGATGCGCTGAACATCGGAAACATCCTTGCCGAAGTCGGCCGCACCGAGATCATGCCGCGGTTCCGCCGCGTGCGGGAGATCGAGGTCCGCACCAAGACATCGGCGTTCGACGTCGTCACCGAAGCCGATGAGCTTGCCGAGCAGGCGATCTCGGCCGCGCTGCTCCGGGCGTTTCCGAATGCGGTCGTGATCGGCGAGGAAGGCACGGCACGCGATCCATCCGCGCTCGATCAGGTCGGAACCGCGGAGCTCGCCTTCATCATCGATCCGATCGACGGCACGCGGAACTTCACCTCGAGCCTGCCGCTGTTCGGCACCATGGTGGCCGCCACGATGCGCGGCGAAATCGTGTTCGGCGCGATCCATGATCCCGTGAGCAACGACACTGCGTTCGCGCTGCGCGGCGAGGGCGCGTGGCTCGAGATGCCGGACGGCAGACGGCATGATTTGAAGGTGGCCCCGGCGGTGCCGGTCAAGCGGATGGACGCGGTGGTCGGCGTCAACTTCCTGCCCGAGCCGTTGCGCGCAACGGTCGCCGGCAACCTGTCCAGGCTTGGCGCCAGCGCCTGGCTCAGATGCGCCGCGCACGAGTATCGCATGGCAGCGTCGGGCCATTGCCATCTCTTGTTCTACAACAAGCTGATGCCGTGGGATCATGCCGCGGGCTGGCTGTTGCATCGCGAGGCCGGCGGCTACAGCGCACATTTCGACGGATCGCCCTACAAGCCGGTCAATCTGACCGGCGGCTTGCTCTGCGCGCCCGACGAAGCGAGCTGGCATGCGGCACAGCAGGCGATCCTGACGCCGGCAGGGTAGGGCGGGTGATGCGCTAGAGTATTGAGTTTCGAGCTGAACTGTCGAACAACCCGCTCGGTGTCGTCCCTGCGAAAGCAGGGAGATGGAGTCACGTTTGAAGTGCAACGATTGATTTGAGCTTGGAGAATGCCTCGGCGGGTGTCTTGAAGTCCAGGCATTTGCGTGGGGTATCGTTGAGGCGCTGAGCGAGCCGCCTGAGGGCGG
>NZ_JBWJZD010000015.1:0-178300 GCF_056429065.1 Bradyrhizobium sp. USDA3010 | reverse complement strand
TTCGACGTATCCATCCCAATACGGATAATCTTTCTCACGGACGGTCTCCTTGTCTGAGATTTGCAACAACCTCATTCTGGCACACTGATGCCGTAGGGGGCCGTCCACACCATCAACCACGACCGGTCGTGTTGCCAGAAGCTGGAGCCCCAGCTTTTCAAACAATCGACACTGGTGGTTATGGGTCCCTGCTTTCGCAGGGACGACAGCGTGTTTACCTCAGCAATTATGCGCGCCCCTGGTCTCGACATAGACCGCGTAGAGCGACTGGCTTGCGGTCATGAACAGGCGGTTGCGCTTCTTGCCGCCGAAGGTGAGGTTGGCGCAGGTCTCCGGCAGCAGGATCTGGCCGATCCGCTGGCCGTCGGGTGCGAACACCTGCACACCATCATAGCCGGGTCCGACCCAGCCGGCGCCGACCCAGATGTTGCCGTCGATGTCGACACGCATGCCGTCCGGGAAGCCTGACTTGCCGTCCAGCGTCATGTCGATCAGCGTGCGCGGGTTGGAGAGCTTGTCGCCGTTGAGGTCGTACTGCCAGACGATGTTCTTGGCGTTCGGATAGTGCGTGATGCCGGTGTCGCAGACATAGACCTTCTTGTAGTCGTGGCTGAAGGCGATGCCGTTCGGCTTGAACGGTTCGTCGGCAACCTTGGTGATCTGCCCGGTCACAGCATCGATGCGGTAGACGGCTTCTTTCTGGTAGGGCTGGTTCGAGCCGGTGTTGGCGCGCTGGCCCTCATAGATCGAGATCGCGCCGTAGCCGGGATCGGTGAACCAGATCGACTTGTCGTTGGGATGCACGACCATGTCGTTCGGCCCGTTGAGCTGCTTGCCATTGGCTTGCTCGGCCAACGACGTGACGGTTCCGTCGTGCTCGTAACGCACCAATCGGGTGCGCTCGGCCGTGATCTGGCGGCCCTCGAAATCGAAGGTCGAGCCGTTGGCCTCGTTCGACGGCTTGTGGAACTGCTCGGAGATGTGGCCGTCGTCGTCGAGATAGCGCAACTGCCGGTTGGCCGGGATATCGCTCCACACCAGATACTGGCCCTGCGCGTTCCAGGCCGGGCCTTCCGCCCAGAGGCAGCCGGTGTAGAGCCGCTTGATCGCGGTGTTGCCGACCTTGGCCTTGAAGCGCTTGTCGTCGATCACGACGATATCCGGATCGGGATAGCGCTGCGGCTCCGCGTTGCGGCCGAAGTCGCGCGCTGCAGCATCGGATGCAGCCATCACAGTTGCAGCAATCGCGGTTGCGCCGCGCAAGATGGTTCGACGGTCGAACGCCTTCGCGCCGTCGCTCTCGTGTTGTTCAGTGTTGCTTGGATTTGTCACGAAAGTCCTCCCAGGCTTTTTGTTATCGGGAGGACGATCATGCGCCCGCAATTCGGGCACAATGCGGGCGCGCTATGAAGAAACAACCAAAGAGTGTTTCGCCCCGGCCTCGTGCGCGATTGCGCACGGCGTTCGCCGAGGCGACTTTTTCATAAAACTGTCAGATCGGATCCCAGGTGAAGACGTCGGCCGAGCGGTCGAGCTTGGTGAAAGATCCCTTCAGCGCCGGCATGCCGTGTTCGGCAATGGTCTCGGGCGTCCAGCCTTCGCCGCGATGAACCGAGCGCACCGGACGATGCTGGCCGAACAGGAAGATCTCGTTCATGCGCACGCCGAAGATCTGCCCGGTGACGTCCTTGGCGGCGTCCGAGAGCAGATAGGCGCAGACCGGCGCGATCTTCTCGGGGCCCATCTGCTTGATCTTCTCGACGCGCGCCTTCTCCGCGTCGGTCTCGGTCGGGATGGTGCCGATCATGCGGGTCCAGGCGAACGGCGACACGCAGTTCGAGCGCACGTTGAAGCGGCCCATGTCGAGCGCGATCGATTTCGACAGGCCGACGATGCCGAGCTTGGCGGCGGCGTAGTTGGCCTGGCCGTAATTGCCGATCAGGCCGGAGGTCGAGGTGAAGTGCACGAACGAGCCTGATTCCTGCTCGCGGTAGATACGCGCCGCGGCGTGGCTGACGTAGAACGAGCCCATCAGATGCACCTTGATGACGGCCTCGAAGGCTTCCACGCTCATCTTGTGGAAGATCATGTCGCGCAGGATGCCGGCATTGTTGACGACGCCGTCGAGCCGGCCGAAATGGTCGGTCGCGGTCTTCACGATCTTGCTGGCGGGAATGGCCTCCGCCACCGACTCGAAATTGGCGACCGCGGTACCGCCGCGCTTCTTGATCTCCTCGACGACTTCCTCGGCGGGCGCCGCGCTCGAGCCGCCACCGTCGGCCGCGCCGCCGGGATCGTTGACCACGACCTTGGCGCCCTCCGCGGCGCAGAGCAGCGCAATCTCGCGGCCGATGCCGCGGCCCGCGCCGGTGACGATGATGACTTTGTCCTGCAGTGATTTTGCCATGTGGGTTCTCCTGTGTCTTGTTGACCTCGCCCCGCTTGCGGGGAGAGGTCGGATCGCATCGCAGATGCGATCCGGGTGAGGGGGACTCTCCGCGAGTCCGAGTGTGTGGAAGCAGCCCCTCACCCCAACCCTCTCCCCGTAAGAATGGGGAGAGGGAGGAGGCGAGCAGCTCGCTTACTTCTCGTTCGTAAAGATGATCGTGCCACTCGCGGCGAACATGCCGCCGACGCCGTGGCAGACCGAGATCTTCGCATTCGGCACCTGCGCCGGCGCGATGCCGCGCATCTGCCGCACGCTCTCCTGCAATGCGTACATGCCGTACATGCCGGAGTGCATGTAGCTCAGCCCGCCGCCATTGGTGTTGAGCGGCAGCTTGCCGCCGGGGCGGGTGTTGCCGTCGGCGATGAACTTGCCGGTTTCCTCATGCGGCATGAAGCCGAGGTCGCCAAGACCGTAGAGCGGCAAATGCGCGAAGGCGTCGTAGATCATCAGGTGGTCGACGTCCTTGTGGGCGATGCCGGCCTCCTTGAAGGCGAGCGGGCCCGCCACCTTGAAGGCGCGCGATGAGTCAAATGTCTTCATCTGGCTGACCATCGGCGTCTCGACGCTCTCGCCGGTGCCGAGAATGTAGACCGGCTTCTGCGGGAAATCCCTGGCGCGATCGGCCGAGGTGAGGATCAGCGCGCCGCCGCCGTCGGTGACGAGGCAGCATTGCAAGAGCCGGAACGGATAGGCGATCATCCGCGAGTTCAGCACGTCGGCGACCGTGATCGGATCCTTCATGGTCGCGCGCGGATTCTTCGCCGCCCATTCGCGCTGCACGACGGCGACCATCGCGAGCTGCTCATGGGTGATGCCGTGCGTCTTCATGAAGCGCAGCACCGGAATCGGGAACATGCTCGGCGGTCCATACACGCCAAATGGCGACTCGAACTGGCCGTTCAGGCTATCGGGTGCGGTGAAGCGCGGCTGCTTGCCGATCATCGACTTGCCGCTCTCGGCATGCGTGATCAGCACGGTCTTGCAGAGGCCGGCCTCGATCGCGGCTGCGGCATGGCGGACATGCAGCATGAAGGAGCAGCCGCCGACCGAGGTGCCGTCGACCCAGGTCGGCGTGATGCCGAGATAGTGCGCCATCTGCTGCGGGGTCTCGACCGCGGTGGCGAAGCCGTCGATGTCGGACAGCTTCAGGCCGGCGTCCGCGATCGCATTCAGCGCCGCGTCCGCGTGCAGCTGGATCTGCGACATGTTCGGGATGACCCCGAGTTCGGTGGTTTCGGCCGCACCGACGACGGCAACCTGGTTCCTGCGCATCACATTACCCCTTTGCCGGGCGGAAGAGGGGAAGGGTGATCCTGTCGTCGAGTGCCTCGAAGGCGACCTCGAGCGGCATGTCGAGCTCGAGCGCTTCCGGCGTCTGCGGACAATCGATGATGTTGCTCATCATGCGCGGGCCCTCGTCGAGCTCGACGATGGCGATCGCGTAAGGCGGCGTGAAGCCGGGGGCGGCGGGACGATGGTTGATAACGTAGCTGTACAGCTTGCCCTTGCCGGTAGCCTTGAAGACGGAGACCTTGCGCGAGGCGCAGGAGGGGCAGAACGGCCGCGGCGGAAAGTAGACATTGGCGCAGGCGTCGCAGCGTTGCAGGCGCAGTTCGCCGGCCTTGGTGCCGTCCCAGAAATGCTGGGTCTCAGGCGTCGGTTTTGGTTTCGCGCGCGCGGGCTCGGCCATGTCGGATGTCTCCTCCCGAAATCGTTACAGTCTTGATGCGCCATTGGACCAACGGCCGTCAACGGTCCATCCACGCCCCGCGCAGCGGCCTGTGTCCCGCGCATGCCGCATATTCCGCCCCTCGCACAATTGCTAAGGCCGCGATGCTTGTGTCGCTCCGGTCCGGCGCGTAGAAGGGCCGCGGTCCAAGATACGTCGAAGACCGGTCCACGAAACGTCCAAGATGCCCGGGAGGATAATATCATGCTGAGGATCATCGGCGCGGCACTCGCTGCCAGCCTCGCATTTGCCACGCAGGCGATGGCCGCCGACGCACCGTCGGAGATCAAGATCGGCACGCTCTACGCGTCCTCGGGGCGCTACGCCTCGATCTCGATGCCGGTCTACAGCTCGCTCAAATTGTGGGTTGAGCAGAAGAACGCCGAGGGTGGCGTGTTCGTGAAGGCGTTCGACAAGAAGATCCCGATCAAGCTCGTCTCCTATGACGACCAGAGCAACACCGCGACCGCCTCGACGCTTTATAATCAGCTCGTCACCCAGGATAAGGTCGACCTCCTGGTCGCCGATTCCGGATCGGTGCTGACGGCGCCCGCGGTCGCTATCGCGCGCGACCACAAGATGTTCCTGTTCGACCAGACAGGCACCGGCGCGAGCTTCTTCTCCAAGGACAATCCCCACATCGCGCTGATGGCCGATCCGGTGTCGACGGTCTGGCCGAAGCCGGTGGCTGACTTCATCAGCCATGACGGCCCGGGCCTCGGCATCAAGAAGATCGCCATCCTGTACGCGACCAACGAGTTCACCGGCACCCAGGCCAACGCGTTCCGCAAGTTCGTCAAGGAGTCCGGCGCGCCGATCGAGATCGTCTACGACCAGGGCGTCCCGACCGAGACCACCAATTACAACGTCATCATCAACAATATCAGCAACACCAATCCCGACGCGGTGATCCATTTCGGCTACGCGCCGAACGACATCGCCTTCCTGCGCAACGTCCAGGACGTCGGCACCAAGTTCAAGATGCTGTTCGCGATCTATGCCGGTCTCGAGACCGAGCTGTTGGAGAAGAACGTCGGCGCCAAGGGCCTCGAGCACGTTTGGACCTATGTGCCGCCGTCCGAGCTGGACTACCCCGTCAATTTCGGGATGACCATGAAGGATTTCCGCGCCGCCTGGCTGAAGAAGTACAACGACGGCAAGATGGAGTTCGGCTTCAACGCGGTGGCGGGCTACACCACCGCGCTGGTGATCGAGAAGACGCTGTCGGTTGCGACCAGCCTCGAGCAGATGGAGCTGCGCCGCGCGGTGTTCTCGCTCAGCGGCCAGCTCAAGACGCTGGACGGCACCTTCGCGCTGGATGAGACCGGCGGCCAGATCGGCGAATTGACGCCGCTCGGCCAGCTCACGGTCGACGAGCACGATCACATCAAGTTTGTCTCGATCTATCCGCACGAGACCGCGACCGGCAAGCCGATCTATCCGGCACAGTGATGCAGGTGAGTGCGGCAGGCGTAACCTTCGGCGGCGAGCGATAGTATGACCTATGCGCTCGTTGCCGGCGTGCTGTTCGGGCTGTATTTCAGCCTGGTCGGCATCGGTCTCAACCTCGTGTTCGGCGTCATGCGCATCGTCAACCTTGCGCATGGCGACATCCTGATGCTGGGCGCCTTCATCGCGCTCGGCGTGGTCGGCATCGCCGGCATCGACCCGCTGTTCGCGGTGCCGCTCGCCTTTATGGTCTTCGTGCTGGCGGGCGTGCTGCTTTATTGGGTGCTGGTGCCGCGCCTGCAGGGCTCGGCCAACCCGGAAATGCTGTCGATCATCCTGTTCTTCGGCCTGTCGCAGGTGATCGAAGCCGTCACTACGATCTTCGCCGGCACCAGCGAGCGCTCGATCCAGAGCCGGCTGCTCGGCACCGTGTTCACGACCATCAAGGTCAAGTGGTTCGGCGGCAAGGCCGGCGGCGCAGGGCCGATCCAGATCTTCGGCCAGGGCTTTCCCGCGCCGTGGGTGATCGCAGCCTGCACCAGCCTTGTCGCGATCGCGCTGGTCTACCTCTATCTCTACCACACGCGGCTCGGCACCTTGACGCGCGCGGTAATGTCACGCCGTGACGAAGCCTTGGCGACCGGCATCGACGTCGATCGTGTCTCGGCGGCGGCGTTCGGCATCGGGCTCGGCATCGCGGCAGTCGCCGGTGTGTTCGCGCCCTTCATGTTCGGCTCGGTGACCCCGGCGTTCGGCGCCGACGCCACGGTGACGTCGTTTGCGATCGTCGTGCTCGGCTCGCTCGGCAATCCCTTAGGCACTGCGCTCGGCGGCGTCGTCTATGGCCTCTGCTACATGCTGGTGCAAACCTATCTCAGTTCCTGGGCCGACCTCTTGCCCTATGTGTTGTTGATCGTGATCCTGTTGTTGCGCCCGAGCGGTCTGCTCGGAAGGCGGGTGCGCGTTGCCTAACGTCTCCAAACACCTGCTGTTCATCCTGGCGCCGCTGGTGGTGGTGTTCGCACTGCTGCCCGGCGTCTATCAAAACCATCTGCTGCTGTTCAACTTCGTGATCTTCCTGATCCTCGCGCAAGGCGTGAACATCATCTATGGCTTCACCGGCTATCTGCCGTTCGGCTATGTCGGATTCTTCGGCGCCGGCGCCTACGGCTTTGCCATCATGGTGATGCACCTGCAGACGCCGGCGCCGCTGGCCGTGCTGGTCGGCGGCGTCGTCGCGGTTGCGCTCGGCCTGCTGCTGACGCCGCTGCTGCGGCTGTCGGGCGCGTATTTTGCGATCGCCAATCTCGCGGCCTCGCTTGCGGTGCTGCACTTCGTCGCCAACCCGGCGCTGGAGGGGATCACCAAGGGCCCCTACGGCGTGTCGCTGACCGGCACGTTCAACCCGAGCCATGCCTATTATGCGGCCGTCGTCGTCATGGCGCTGACGGTTGGCGCAGTGGTCTATCTCAAGAACTCGTCGTTCGGCCTGGCGCTGCAGGCCGTGCGCGAGGATGCCGTGTCGGCCTCGATGGCCGGCGTCAACATCATCAAGATGCGGGTGATCGCCTGGCTCGCCTCGGCGCTGGTCGCCGGCCTCGCCGGCGGCATCTACGCTTGGTACGTCTCGGTGTTCTACCCGGACAACGTGTTCTCCGGCGAGTTCAGCATCTTCGCGATCGTGTTCGCGCTGTTCGGCGGGGTTGCCACCATCACCGGACCGATCGTCGGCGTGCTGATCCTGTACGGCATCTACAATCTGATCGGCTTCACCACGCCGCAATATTTCCAGCTGATCTATGGCCTGCTGATCATGGGACTGGTGCTGTTCCTGCCCGCCGGGCTGGTGTCGCTGGCAACGCGCAGGGGGTGGCATGTCCCCTGAGCAAAACTCCATCCTCAAGGTCTCGAAGCTGGTCAAACGCTTCGGCGGCTTCCACGCGCTCGATGGCCTGAGCTTCCATGTCGTGCCGGGCGAGATTCTCGGTCTCGTCGGTCCGAACGGCTCTGGCAAGACCACGGCGATCAACGTGATCTCCGGCCTTTATGCGCCCGATGGCGGCGAGGTGGTGTTCGACGGCGCGTCCTCCGGCGGCGTCGCCTCGCACAGACTGGTTCACCGCGGTATCAACCGCACCTTCCAGGTGCCGAAGCCGTTCCTGTCGCTCACGGTACGCGAGAACATCCAGGTGGCGCTGGCCTATGGCGGCGCGACCGGCACGCCGCCGTCGATCGCCGAACTGCTCGACGAATACCGGCTCAAGGAGGTCGCCGACCGCCCCGCCGCCGATCTCAACAGCGCGCAGCAGAAGATGCTCGATCTGACCCGCGCGCTCGCGACGCGGCCGCGGCTGTTGCTGCTCGACGAGCTCGCCGCCGGTCTCAATCCGGCGGAGCTCGACTGGATCGCCGGCCGCATCAAGGCGCTGGCCGCGACCGGCATGGCGATCATCGTGGTGGAGCATCTGATGGGTTTCATCGAGCAGGTCACCGACCGCGTCATCGTGCTCAATGCGGGCAAGGAAATCTTCGAAGGCACGCTCGCGACCGCGGTGCGCGAGCCGCAGGTGATCGAGGTGTTCCTGGGAGGCGAGCATGCCCACTGATGCAGCGTCGCTTCTGGACGCCAGCGGCGTCGATGCCGGCTACGGCACCATGCAGGTGTTGTGGGGCGTCGATCTCGACGTCCGCCCCGGCGAGACCGTGTTGCTGCTCGGCGCCAATGGCGCGGGCAAGACCACCTTCCTGAAGTCGCTGGTCGGCCTGATCGAAGCCCGCAGCGGCCACATCAAGCTCGGCGGCGAAGACATCACCCAGATGCGATCTTCGGATCGCATGAAGCGCGGCATGACCTACATGTCGGAGCTCGCGGTATTCCCCGATCTGTCGATCGAGGAGAACATCCGCGTCGGCGCGCAGGCGCTCGGCCATGCCAATCCGGGCGCACGGGTCGACGAACTGTACGGCCTGTTTCCGGTGCTGCGCGACAAGCGCCGCGATCCGGCCTCCAGCCTGTCCGGCGGCCAGCGCAAGATGCTCGGCATTGCCAAGGCGCTATCGGCCGAGCCGAAGCTGCTGGTCATGGACGAGCCTTCAGCCGGGCTGTCGCCGCTGTTCGTCAAGGAGGTGCTGCGCGCCTTGTCGAGCCTGCAGGGCCGCGGCTTGGCGCTCTTGATCGCCGAGCAAAATATCGGTTTCCTGGAGATTGCCACCCGCGTATTCGTGCTGGAAGGCGGGCGGATCCGCTTCTCCGGCACGGTTGCCGAGATGAGCGGCAATGAAGAGCTGCACCGGGCCTATTTCGGGCTGAAGTGATGCCGGCGCACCGGTCTGGAAATCGGCGCCGGTTCGCGCGACAATCAGCTGCAAGATCTTTTGAATTGCCGGCCAGCAAGCCGTGAAGTGCAAGCCGTAAAGTGAAAGCCATGCCCAAAAATCCGACACTCGCCTCCCTTGCCGCCGACCTCGCCGGCGGCGCGACCTCCGCCCGCAAGCTCGTCGAGCAATGCATCGCCAGGATCGCCGATCCGTCAGGCGAGGGCCAGCGCACCTTCATCCATGTCGACCGCGACGCCGCGCTGGAAGCCGCCGACGCGATGGACCGGCTGCGCAAGGCTAACGCCGCGCCGTCGCCCTTCGCCGGCATCCCGGTCTCGATCAAGGACCTGTTCGACATCAAGGGGCAGGTGACGCGCGCAGGCTCCCGGGCGCTGGAGGATTCCGCGCCGGCGGATGCCGATGCGCCCGCCGTGGCGCGGCTCAAGCGCGCCGGCTTCATCGTGATCGGCCGCACCAACATGACCGAGTTCGCCTATTCCGGCATCGGCATCAATCCGCATTACGGCACGCCGAAGAGCGCCTGGAACCGGAGCGTCGGCCATGTGCCCGGCGGCTCGTCCTCGGGCGCAGCGGTCTCGATCGCCGACGGCATGGCGTTCGGCGCGCTCGGCACCGACACCGGCGGCTCTTGCCGGATTCCGGCCGCCTTCAACGGCATCGTCGGCTACAAGCCCACGCAGCGCCGGATTCCGCTCGATGGCGGCGTGCCGCTGTCGTTCACGCTCGACAGCTACGGCCCGCTGGCGAATTCAGTCGCCTGCTGCGCCGTGCTCGACGCCGTGCTGGCCGACGAGCCGGTGACGCCGGTCACCCCACGGCCGGTGAAGGGCATGCGGCTCGCGGTGCCGACCACGGTCGTGCTCGATGACCTCGACGATGCCGTCGCAAAGACCTTCGAGCGCGCGCTGGCGTCGCTGTCGCGCGCGGGCGCCTTGATCGAGCGGATCGAGGTGCCGGAATTGCTCGATGTCGGCGTGATGAACACCAAGGGCGGGTTTTCCGCGGCCGAGAGCTATGCCTGGCACCGCTTCCTGCTGGCCAGCAAGGGCGACATCTACGATCCCCGCGTCGCGGTGCGGATCCAGCGCGGCGAGGGTTTTCTTGCCGCCGACTATATCGACATTATCAACGCGCGGCGGTCGTTCATCGCCCGGACCGAGGCGCGCATCGCGCCCTATGACGCAATGGTGCTGCCGACCACGGCCAACCTGCCGCCGACCATTGCGAGCCTCGCCGATGACAAGGCATTCGCCACGGAGAATTTGCGCGCGCTGCGCAATCCCTCGCTGATCAACGTGCTCGACGGCTGCGCCATCTCGCTGCCCGCGCATCGCGAGGGCGAGGCGCCGGTCGGCCTGATGCTCGCCGCCGCGGGCGGTTCGGATCGCCGTATCTTCGAGCTTGCCGCCGGAATGGAGACCGTCATCCGTGTTTGATCTCACCTTCAATGTCGATGACAAGGGCGTCGCGACGCCACTCGCGCTCGAAATCAAACAGGCCGTGATCGCCGGCTGGACCGGCCGCGATCCGGTGGCGCGCGACAAGCATATCGCCGAGCTCGAAGCGCTCGGCATCGCGCGGCCCGCGACGACGCCGATCTATTACCGCTGCTCGGCGCGCCGGCTCACCTTCGCCGACACGATCGAGGTCTGCGGCGAGGACTCCAGCGGCGAGGTCGAGTTCGTGCTGATCGGCTGGCAGGGCCGCACCTTCGTCGGCTGCGGCTCCGATCATACCGACCGCAAGGTCGAGAGCTACAGCGTCACGGTGTCGAAGCAGATGTGCGACAAGCCTGTCGCCTCCGAGCTGTGGGAACTCGAGGACGTCATCGATCATTGGGACCAGCTCATCCTGCGGTCCTGGGCCACAATCGGCGGCCAGCGCGTGCTCTACCAGGAAGGCACGCTCGATCACATGCTGCCGGTGAAGGACCTGATCGCCCGCGGCTTCGACCAGGGCGCGCTGCCCGATGGCTGCGCGATGTTCGGCGGCACCTTCGCGGCCAAGGGCGGCATCCGCCCTGCCAGCCGCTTCGAGTTCGAGCTGGATGATCCGGTGCTGAAGCGGAAGATCAGCCACGGCTACGACGTGATCACGCTGCCGGTCAGGGGCTGATTTCCTTCCGCGCGTGATGCTGTCGAAAGCTAGTCGGCACTTTCTCCGCACGTCGTCCCTGCGAAAGCAAGGGACCCATACGCCGCTACTTTCGTAAGGGCACGCGGCCAGACGGCCTTCTTACAACCAGCACCTGTGGTTATGGGTCCCTGCTTTCGCAGGGACGACGCCGTTATTGTGGCGGCGTTCTCGACATATCTGGATCGGAAATCGGGTGGCGCCAGCCGCGCTCAAGGGCCAGATTCCGCCTCATGACAGCAACAGCCAAAACCATCACTCGCCCAGCCACCGACATCCCCGCCCGCGTTGATGCGCTCGACTGGGACCAGATCACGACCGACCTCGACGGGCAGGGCTGCGCCGTCCTTGGCGGCCTGCTGAAGCCAGCGGAATGCGACGCCATCGCCGCGCTCTATCCCGATGACAGCCGGTTCCGCAGCCGGGTCGTGATGGGCCGCCACGGCTTCGGCCGCGGCGAGTACAAGTATTTCTCCTATCCGCTGCCGGACCTGATCGCGGAGCTGCGGCCGGCGCTGTATGCACGGCTGACCGCGACCGCCAATCGCTGGAACGAGACGATGGGGATCGAGATCAGCTATCCGCCGTCGCACGCCGCGTTCCTGAAACGCTGCCATGATGCCGGGCAGACGCGGCCGACGCCGCTGCTGCTGCAATATGGCGAGGACGACTATAATTGCCTGCACCAGGATCTCTATGGCGAGCACGTGTTCCCGATCCAGGTCGCGATCCTGCTGTCGCAGCCGGGGCGCGATTTCACCGGCGGCGAGTTCGTGCTGACCGAGCAGCGGCCGCGGATGCAGTCGCGGCCCGAGGTGGTGCCGCTGACCAAGGGCGATGCGGTGGCCTTTGCCGTACACCATCGTCCGGTGCAGGGGACGCGCGGGCCTTATCGTGTCAATCTGCGCCATGGTGTCAGCCGGATCAGGTCCGGCCATCGCCACACCGTTGGCGTGATCTTCCACGATGCAAAGTGAGTGTGCAGAGGCGTGGCTGCTGATCTGTTCGAGACGATTGGTGATACCCGGCCGCCGCGCGAGACGATCGCCGACGGCGCGGTGCTGTTGCGCGGCTTCGTCCGGCCGTTCGAGGCCGAACTGATCCCGGCGTTGCGCATTATCGTCAAGCAGGCGCCGTTCCGGCATCTGATCACGCCGGGCGGCCACCGGATGTCAGTCGCGATGACCAATTGCGGCAGCGTCGGCTGGGTCTCCGATCCCAGCGGCTATCGTTATGATCCAATCGATCCTGACTCGGGACAGCCCTGGCCTGAAATGCCGGAGGTGTTGCGCAGGCTCGCCGCCGGCGCCGCCGCCGAGGCCGGCTTCAACGGCTTCGCGCCAGAGGCCTGCCTGATCAATCGCTATGTCCCCGGCGCAAAATTGTCGCTGCATCAGGACAAGGACGAGCTCGACTACGGCGCACCGATCGTTTCGATCTCGCTTGGGCTGCCGGCGATCTTTCTGTTCGGCGGCCTGAAGCGCAGCGATACGCCGCGCCGCTATCGGCTCGAACACGGCGACGTTGCGGTGTGGGGCGGACCGTCACGGCTATTTTATCACGGCGTCGCGGCGCTCGCTGATGGTGAGCACAGCGTGCTCGGCCGCCAGCGCATCAATCTGACCTTCCGCAAGGTGCGTTGATGCCCCCCTCCCGCAAATGAGGGAGGTGGTCTAAACTCGGATCATGACCACCAAGGCCGATCACGCGGTCAACCGCACCGGCGTCTATCTCGCCGTGCTGCAGCTCGTGTTCACGCTGGGCTGGACCACCTACCTGATCTATCTGCCCAAGCTGTGCGCCGATGTCGGCATCGCGCCGTCGACCGTCATCCTGATCCTGATGATGGACCAAGGCATTTTCACCGTCACCGACACCGCGATGGGCATGGCCGCCGACAGGATTGCAAGCCTGGTCGGCCGGCTCGGCGTGTTCGTCGGCGTTCTCGCCGCGATCTCCTGCGCCGCCTTCGTCGCGCTGCCCTATGTGGCCGGCATCGGACCGGGCGCGAAATTCTGGCTGATCGTGTTGATCGTGATCTGGTCGGTCACATCGTCTGCCTT
Source organism: Bradyrhizobium sp. USDA3010 (assembly GCF_056429065.1). Taxonomy (NCBI): domain Bacteria; kingdom Pseudomonadati; phylum Pseudomonadota; class Alphaproteobacteria; order Hyphomicrobiales; family Nitrobacteraceae; genus Bradyrhizobium; species Bradyrhizobium sp. USDA3010. The sequence goes on along the minus strand of NZ_JBWJZD010000015.1, from coordinate 165,138 downwards.
GCGCGCGCCGCCACTGACGCTGCTCGGCAAGTATCGCGCGCAACCCTCGGTCCCGTTCCTCGCCGCGCTGGCGATGCTGGGCTACGGCATTGCCGGTGCGGTCTCGCCCTATCTCGGGGTCGTGCTGCGCGATCATGACGCGCGGCTGCCATTCGTGCTGTCTGGCGTCGTGCTGCTGCTGACTGCGCTCGCGTTCTCAGGGATCGAGCGCCGCATCGCCGAGGAGGTGCAGCCCGAGCGGCTTGCGGCACCGGCCAAGCGGCTCGGGGCGGTGCCGATGTTCCTGATCGGATCGATGGTGTTGCTCTCGCTCGGCTATCAACTGCACTTCAACATCAACAGCGTCCCGTTCTATTTGCGTTTTGCCAGGCCGGACAATCTGCAATGGCTGATGCCGGTGTTCTGGATCGGCTTCAACATCGCGATGTTTCCGGCGAGCATTGTCGTCAAGCATCGCGGCGGGCTGATCGTGATGGGTGCGGCGGGATTGCTCGGCGCATTCGCCATCGTGGCCGCGGAGATTGCGGGCAGCCTCAACGTCCTGATCGTGGCGCAATTCATGGCGGGGGCAGCCTGGGGCTGCATGCTGATGAGCGCGGTGTCCGCAGCGCTTGCGATCGGGGAGACCGGCGCCGAAGGCAAGGTCACGGGCCTCGTGTTCTCGGCGCTGGCGCTCGCGACCTTTGCGCGGATGGCGGCGGTCGCGGGCGGCCTGCAGAAGATACCGGACTATGCGCCGCTGGTGCATTGGGCGCCGGTCGCCTGCTGGTCGGTCGCCGGCGCCGGCCTGCTCGTGATCGCCGCGTCGCGGCTGCAACGCGGCGTGAAGAACAGCTAGAGCTTTGGTTCTGACTGAATCAGAACCAAAGCTCTAGATTCTTGTTTTGACGCGGTTTCTTCACGCGAACCGGTGTCCACTTCGCTCGAAAACGCTCTAGTTGTTCCTCGCCGGATGGATGAACGCCCAGGGCGAGACTTCCGAATCCGTCGGCACTTCCACCGAGATCACGTAAGGCCCGCCATCGGCCAGCGCCTTCTCCAGCACGGGGCGGAAATGATCGGGCGAGGTGACGCGCGCGGCACCGACGCCGAAGGACTCCGCGAGCTTGACGAAATCGGGGTTGACCAAATCGGAGGCAACGACGCGGCCGTCGAAGCGCTCGCGCTGGTCGCGGCGGACATTGCCATAGGCATTGTTGTTGAACACCAGGGTCACCACGCCGATCTTGAACTGCACGGCAGTGGCGAGCTCCTGCACGCCGAACATGAAGCCGCCGTCGCCGGTGATCGCGACCACCGGTCTGTTGGGGTTGGCGACCTTGGCGCCGAGCGCGGTCGGGAAGCCCGAGCCGAGCGTGCCCTGATAGCCCGAAGTGACGAAAGTGCGCGGTTCGTAGATCGGAAAGCCGTACCAGGAGGCGAAGCCGACCTGCGACAGTTCGTCGGTGACGATGGCGTTCGCCGGCAACACCTCGCGCAGGATCTTCAGATAGGCCATCTGTGGCTGGATGCGCTGGATCTCCTGCTCGGCGGCGGCGGTCGCCTCGCGGATCGCGGCGCGGCGGCCCGTGATCTTGCTGTAGCCGGCCTTGCGCACGGCCGCGATGAGGTCGGCGGTGCCGGCCTTGGCGTCCGCGATCACGCCGGCGTCGGCCGGCCAGCGGCGCAGCTCGACCGGGTCGATGTCGATCCGCACGCATTTCAGTCCGGCCGGCTGATAAGGCCAGCGCGACATCGTCGGCAGCTCCATGCGGGTGCCGATGCCGATCATCAGGTCGGTCTTTGGCCACAGCTTGTAGGCCGCGGCCATGGTGAGCCCGAGTTCATGCGCGTTGGAGACGATGCCGCGGCCGCTGCGGAATGCGACCACCGGCGCGTCGATCATCTCGGCCAGTTCGAGGATCTCCTCGCGGGCCTCGATGGCGCCGCTGCCGACGAAGATCATCGGCGCCTTGCTGCCGGCGATTAGATCGGCGGCGGCCTTGATGCGGTCCGGATCGGGCTGCGGCGCCGGCAACGGGTCGAACGGCTTGACGGGGGTAACCTGGGTGCCCTGGGTGAACACATCCCACGGCATCTCAAGCGACGCGGGACCGCGGCGGCCCGACAGCATCTCCTGGAATGCACGCGACACCATCGCGGGCGCGTTGTCGGGATATTCGATTCGGTCGGCCCATTTCACGAAGGTGCGCAGCGTCGCAAGCTGGTCCGGCATCTCGTGCAGATGGCCACGGCCCTTGCCGAGAAATTGCGTCGGCACCTGACCGGTCAGGCACAGCACCGGCTCGTTGCAGCCGAATGCGGTGAGCAGCGCCGCCGAAGCGTTGAGCACGCCGGGACCGGGCACCACGCTGAACACGCCGGGCTTGCCAGAGGAGCGGGCATAGCCGAACGCCATATAGCCGCAGGCCTGCTCATGCCGGGCGCCGATCACCTTGAGCTGCGCCTGGTGGAAGGCATCGAACAGGCCGTAGATCTGCGCGCCGGGCAGGCCGAACACGGTGTCGACGCCGTGGGCGACGAGGCCGTTGACGATCGCTTCGCCGCCGGATGTTGAGGTCATGGCACTGTCCACTTGCTTGTGAGGTTAGGTGGCTTCGTCGACGACGCCGTTGCGCAAGATACCGACGCCTTCGGCCTCGACTTCGACGTCATCGCAGGGCTTCAGATAGCGCGGCGGATCGAACCGCGCACCTGCGCCGGTCGGCGTCCCCGTGACGATGATGTCGCCGGGAACCAGCGTCGTGAAGGTCGAGATGTAGTTGATGAGGTAGCGGAAGCCGAAGATCAAGCGCGAGGTGCGGTCGTCCTGCCTGACTTCGCCATTGACCCGCGTGATCAGCCGGATGTCGGCGATCTGCGCCTCGTCGGTGTAAGGCACGATCCACGGGCCGAGACTGCCGGTGGAATCGAAGTTCTTACCCTGGGTGACGTTGAACTTGGCGTGGCGCACCCAGTCACGGATAGTGCCTTCGTTGCAGAGCGTGATCGCGGCGATGTGATCGAGTGCGGCGCTCTCGGCAATGTGCCGGCCGGCCTTGCCGATCACCAGCACCAGCTCGCCTTCATAGTCGAGCTGCGGCGAGATGCGCGGCCGCACGACGGGCGTGTTGTGGCCGACGAAGGAACGCGGCACCCGCAGGAACATGCTGGGATATTTCGGCGCGTCCGAGCCGTCCTTGTACTCGGCATTGCGGTCGGGATAGTTGACGCCGATGCAGATGATCTTGTCCGGCGCCGGGATCGGCGGCTGCCAGGTCACTGCGTCCAGCGCGTGGTCGGGCCCGCGCTTGGCGGCGTCCTCCACGAGCCCGTTCAGTGCGCCGGCAGCGATCGCCTCACGCAGCGTCGGATAGTCCCTGGCGAAGCGCGACGAGAGGTCGACGATGCCGGTGTCGGTAACGGCGCCATATTGCGTGGTGCCGTTGACGGAATAGGTGGCGAGGCGAGGGGCTGACATTAGCAATCCATTCATTGGTGTCGTCCCGGCGAAGGCCGGGACCCATACGCCGCGGCCACCGGAATGGGTACGCGGCTAGACATTCATTCGGCAACCCTATTCGGTGGTTATGGGTCCCGGCCTTCGCCGGGACGACGAGGATGGTGTTCGTTGCATGCGTGCTTAGTCTGCAACCAGCACGTCGGCGACGAAGCGGGGCTCGCGCACCGTCTGGCCGGCGAAGGTCGAGCCTTCCTCGAACCAGGACCGCGGCGCCGGTGCGCCCCACAGCGTCTGGCGCCGCGGATCGCGCAGCGACCAGCGCAGCGGCTCGTGGTCGTGATCGCCGGTGAAATAGTCGCTGGTGTAGAGCTCGATGCGGTGGCCGTCGGGATCGCGGATGTAGAGGAAGAAGGCGTTGGAGATGCCGTGCCGGCCCGGGCCGCGCTCGATGTTCGCGAGGAAGCCGGAGGAGGCCATCACGTCGCAGAGATGCACGATGTTCATCGCGGTCGGCACCCAATAGGCGATGTGGTGCAGGCGCGGGCCACGGCCGTTGGTGATGGCGAAGTCGTGGACATTGCCCTTGCGGTGCATCCAGGCGGCTGCGATGCGGCCGTTGTCGCCGTCCTCTTCGGCATATTCGGTGAGGCGGAAACCGAGCCGGGCGTAGAAATCGACGGTGTCCTGCACTTCGGCGGCGAACACGTTGAAATGGTCGAGCCGCTGCGGATGGCAGCCCTTGTAGAGATCGTAGCGCCGCAGCAGATGCGGACGCTTCTCCATCGTGGCGTAGAGCTCGATCTGGAACCCGAACGGATCGGTGAATTGCAGCGTGCGGCCCTGGAACGGCTGGTCGACGAAGGCGTAGGTAATGCCGTTCTCGGAGCAGAAGGACGCCGCCTTGTCGAGGTCGCCGTCGTTGCCGACCTTGAAGCCGAGGCGGTTACAGGCAGCCTTCGCTGCCTTGCGCAGCACCACCGAGTGATGCTGGTGCTCCTCGCTGGCGCGCAGATAGACCGATTTGTCGTCGCGGTCCTCGATATGGAGGCCGACGGTCTTTTCGTAGAAGGTGGCGCTCTTCTCCAAATCCGTGACGTCGAGCACGGCATGGCTGCAGCGGATGATGTTGAACGGCGGATCGAAGACGTGGGTCGGAACGGGCATCGCGGTTTCCTCAATTTGGCTCGTCATTCCGGGATGGTCCGAAGGACCAGACCCGGAATCTCGAGGTTCCGGGTTCGCTGCGCGCCCCGGAACGACGGGTTCAGATTCCCAGTTTCTGAATCTTGTGCGTCCCGCGCGCGAGCGAGACGTGCTTGGTTTCCATGTAGAAGTCGAACGAGTAGTCGCCGCCGTCGCGGCCGATGCCGGAGGCTTTCATGCCGCCGAACGGGGTCGGCAGGTGGCGGACGTTTTCCGAGTTGAGCCAGATCATGCCGGCTTCGAGCGCGTCCGCGACGCGCAGCGCGCGGCCGACGTCGCCGGTCCAGACATAGCCGGCAAGGCCGTACTGCACGCCGTTGGCGATCTCGATGGCGTCAGCCTCGTCACGGAACGGGATCGCGGTCAGGAACGGACCGAACACCTCCTGCTGGGCCACGCGCATTGTCGCGTTGGCGCCGGTGACGAGGGTTGGTTGCACATAGTGCCCGCCCCCCGGACCGTCATGCGGCTTGCCGCCGACCGCAATCGTCGCGCCGTCCTGCCTGGCGACGTCGAAGTAGCTGCAGACCTTTGCGAAGTGCCGTTCGTGGATCAGCGGCCCGATCTCGGTCGCCGGATCGAGGGGGTGACCGACCTTGAGTGCCTTCACGCGCGCGGCGAGCTTTGCAATGAAGGCGTCGGCGATGCTCTCCTGGACCAGGAGGCGGCTCGACGAGGTGCAGCGCTCGCCGTTGAGCGAGTAGATCATGAACACGACGGCATCGAGCGCACGGTCGAGATCGGCATCGTCGAACACGATCACCGGATTCTTGCCGCCGAGCTCGAAATGCACCCGCTTCAGGGTCGGCGCACCCTGCGCCATGATCGCGGATCCCGTCGTACTCTCGCCGACGAAGCCGATCGCCTTGATCGCGGGGTGCTCGGTCAGCGCCTTGCCGGCGTCCTCGCCGAAACCATGCACGGTGTTGAACACGCCGTCGGGCAGACCGGCCTGCTTGGCCAGCTTGACCAGGAGGTCGGCGGTCACCGGCGACCATTCCGCCGGCTTGTGCACGACCGTGCAACCCGCGGCCAGCGCCGGCGCGATCTTCCAGGTCGAGAGCATGAACGGCGTGTTCCACGGCGTGATCACGCCGACCGGGCCGATCGGCACGCGGGTCGAGATGTTCCAGTGCTCGTCCGAGGGCGTGTTGAGGCCATCGCGGGCTTCGCCGCATTTGTCGGCGAAGAAGCGGAAATTCTCCGCGGCACGGATCGCGGCCTTGGCCATGAAGCGGTGCGCCTGGCCGGTGTCGATGCATTCGAGCACGGCGATGTCGTCGGCGCGCTCCTCGATCGCGTCCGCCACGCGATGCAGCAGCTTGCGCCGCTGCGCCGCCGGCATGTCGCGCCAGGCCTTGAAGGCTTTCGACGCGGCGGTTGCGGCACGGTTGATATCCTCGGCGTTGCCGCGCGCGACCGTCGCCAGCACGGTGCCGTCGATCGGCGATTTCGTCTCGAAGGTCTGGCCGGAGGCTGCCGGCACGACCTTGCCGTCGATCACATGGCCGATGCCTTCGGCTTTTAATTTCGCAAGCAACGGACTGGCGCGATCGCGATTGGCCTGGAACACGTCGGCGGTGGATGTCGGGGTGGCTTTATCCATTGACCGTCTCCACCTTCAGTGCGTCGTGGACGTTGTTGCGTTTCCAGCTCGTTTCCTTGTCGCTGATCTGCATGTCGAACGACAGAGCGAACTTGCTGTTGGCGAATACCGGATCGAGGTGGGCCGACAGCGCCTCGAAGATGTGCTCGCCGGCCTTCTTGCGCGCGGCGAGGTCGCGGCCTTCGCCGAGACGGAGCACCATGTCGAGGAAGCCGTAATTCTTGCGGCCGTCGGCGATCGCGTAGTGCTCGCATCTGATGGCGCGCACGCGGATGCCGCCGAGCGGGAAGATACCGGTCTCGACCGCGGCTTTGCGGACCAGTTCGACGGTCGCGCCCATGTCGACGAGGCCGTCGAGATTGGCGGAGTATTCAATCGTGAAATGCGGCATGCAGCTCTCCTGCTGAGTGCGTCAGGCGAAGTAGCAGCTCACGGAACCGTAAGGTCCGTAGTCGGCCTGGATGGTGTCGCCCTTGCGGGTCTCGGTCGGGCGGATGAAGGAGCCTGCAAGCACGATCTGTCCGGCCTCCAGCGCCAGCCCGTTCGGGGCGATCTTGTTGGCGAGCCATGCCACCGCGATCGCCGGATGATTCAACACGCCGGCGGCCAGACCGGTTTCCTCGAGCTGGCCGTTTCGGAAGCAGAGCGCGCCGATCCAGCGCAGATCGGCTTCGAGCGGGCGGATCGGGCGGCCGCCGAGCACAATACCGGCATTGGCGGCGTTGTCGGCGATGGTGTCGAAGATCTTGCGCGTCGCCTTGGTCTCGGGGTCGACGCGCTCGACCCTGGTATCCAGGATCTCCAGCGCCGGCACCACGAAGTCGGTGGCGTTGAGCACGTCGAACAGCGTGCAATTCGGCCCCGCCAGGCGATGCTTCATCACGAAGGCCAGCTCGGCCTCGACGCGGGTTGCGATGAAGCGGTCGGTCGGCACCAGGCCGCCATCGGCAAAGAACATGTCGTCGAGCAGGATGCCTGAATCCGGCTCGTCGATATTGAGCGCGCTCTGCATCGCCTTCGAGGTCAGGCCGATCTTGTGGCCCTTGACGACGCGCCCCTGCGCCACCTTCATCTCGACCCAGGCCTTCTGAATCGCGTAGGCGTCTTCGAGGGTAATGCGGGGGTATTCCAGCGAGAGCTGGCGGATTTGCTTGCGGGTCTTTTCCGCATTGTCGAGCCGTTCGGCGGCAGCGCGGATATCGTCCTTGGAGAGGGCCATGCGTGATACACAAAAGTGGATGCCGGGAGATGATTAACATGTTAAGTGAATTCCCGCAAACTGAATCAGGACATGCTGCAGCGCAAAATTTTGTTGCGGTGGATTAGGCGATGGCGCGCAAGAAATTAGATGAGATCCGGCCAGGGCAGGGCGACGACGCATCGTCGCGGCGGACCCCAATGCGCGAGTTCTCTCGCTCGCTGCCGATGTCGCTGCTCCGTGCGCGCGAGGCGGTGATGCGGCAGTTCCGTCCGTCGCTTCGCAATCACGGGCTGACCGAGCAGCAGTGGCGGATTTTGCGCGCGCTCACCGCGGTCGATGAGATCGAGGTCACCGAGCTCGCCCGCGTGGCGTTTCTGCTCGGCCCGAGCCTGTCGCGAATCCTGCGTGATCTCGAGGCGCGCGCGTTGATCGAGCGCAAGGCGGCGGAGAACGACGGGCGGCGCGCGGTGGTCTCGATCTCCGCCAAGGGGTTGAAGCTGATCGAGGCGGTGGCGCCGACGTCGGAGGCGATCTACGCCGAGATCACGCGGCGATATGGCGCGCGCAAGCTTGCCGAGTTGCACGAAATGCTGGGCGCGCTGGAGGCAAGCCTCGCCGGAATGGGCTCGGCCGATGACGCCGAAGTCGAGGCCGACGAGTAATCGCGGCGATGCCGCTCACGCCATGTAGGGCACGCGCGAGATCACGTTGATGGCGCGGAATTCGGCAATCCAGCCGGCGACCTTGGAGTGCGACCATTCGATATGGCGGCGCAAGGTCGCGGCGGCTGTGTCGCCGTCGCGGGCGCGCAAGGCTTCGATGATCACCAGATGCTCGTCCATGAAGGAATCGATCTGCGGCGCGGTCAGGGCGACCTGGATGTGCTTGCCGATCACGAAAGCGCAGTGGGTGCGCTTGAGCGCTTCGACCATCTCGCGATTGATGCCGTAACCCAGGCAACGGATATGGAGGTCGCCCTCGATCTCGTCGAGTTCGCCGACGCCGACGCGGCTGCGGAATTGGATGCCCTCGCGCAGCCGCTCCGCCATCCGGTCAAGCAGTGCGGTCGGAATCCTCGCCGTAGCGGATTTGAGGAGCAGCGGCTCGAGGGTTGCGCGCACCTCGAAGATGTCGCGCAGGCGATCCTCGTCCAGCGGCACCACATACCAATGCGCCTTCGCGCCTTTCTCCAGGATTCCGATCGCCTGCGCACGTAGCAGCAAATTGCGCGCAACCGTGCGCCCGACCCGGAAGTGCCGCGCCAATGCGAGTTCGCTGACGCGGAAGCGTCCGAACAGCGACCGGTAGATGATCTCGCGTTCGAGCTTGTAGTAGAGCGTATCCCAGGCGTCGCTGCGCACCGCCTCGACGGGGCCGTCGGTCAGCCCAAACATCTCCGGCGTGATCGGGACGCGCCGCGGGTCGACCTTGCGCTTGCCGGCGATGACGCCGCGGCCATCGAAGCGGCGCACCAGGCCGATGTGCTCGAGCTGTTCGAAGGCCTGCCGTACCGGCGAGCGGCTGGAGCCGAACAAGGTCGCGATCGCCGATTCGGAGAGAACCGTGCCGGGTGGCACGTCGCCAGTCCGGATGTGCTTCGCCAATGCGCTCTTAATCAGCGCATAGGCCGGCTGTTTTCGTCTGGTCTGCGATTTCGCTCTTGGAATCGACATCGATGACTGCCCGCCGGTCACACTATCATGTGATCCCGTCATGGTCGCTGGTAGCAGGCATTTACACACCGTTGCCAGCGACTTTTGACTATTGCGTGCAATGTGCAATCATGTTTAGCTATGTCAAACGCCAGATTGATGGCCGCCGTTGCGCGTCTTGTGCGCTGCAAGCGACGCTCACGTTTGTTCGTCGTGCCGATTGATGGCTGCGGATAGGGCAATCGATCGACGCGTCAGCTCGTTTCAATGCAGCCGATATGCAAGTCGGCGCACCAAAGGGAGGATTGAATGAAACTGACGAGACGTGAGTTTTCCGCCGGCTTGGCGGCAGGTCTCGCTGCTCCCACGCTGCTGCGCAGCGCCTGGGCACAGGGAGCGACCATCAAGATCGGCATGTGCGTGCCGGTGACCGGACCGGCGGCTGAGCAGGGCCTGTGGGCCCAGAACGGCGCCAAGCTGGCGCTGGCCGCGGTCAACAAGGCCGGCGGCGTGCTCGGCAAGCAGGTCGAGCTCGTCATCGAGGACGACCAGACCACCAATCCGGGCATCGTGCTGGCGTTCTCCAAGCTTGCCGCGCAATCCGACATCGTTGCCTTCCTCGGCTCGATCCGCTCGACCCAGGTGCAGGCGATGGCGCCCGATGTGATCAAGGTCGGCAAGCCGGTGATGATCGGCGGCACCAATCCCGATCTCACCCATTCCGGCAATCCATGGCTGTTCCGCTTCCGCCCGAACGACAATTATTCCGGCCGCGTGATCGCCGATTTCGGCGTCACCACGCTCGGCAAGAAGAAATGGGCGATCGTCCATTCCACCGACGCCTTCGGCACCGCCGGCGGCAAGGCGCTCACCGAGGCGCTGACCAAGCTCGGCGCGCCGCCGGTGCTTGACCAGGGCTACGCCAACCAGAGCCAGGACTTTACCCCGGTCGTGCTGGCCGTGAAGCAGTCCGGCGCCGACGTGCTCGGCACCTACTTCACCTTCGAGAACGATCTCGGCATCTTTGCCCGGCAGTTGCGCCAGCTCGGCGTCAACATCCCCTGGGTCGGCTCACCCTCGGTGGTCGCGGTCTCCTCGACCAAGCTCGCCGGTCCCGCGCTGTTCGGCACCTACGGCGTCGCCGACTTCGCCGAAGACTCGAGCGATACCGCGAAGGCGTTCGGCAAGTCCTATCGCGATGCCTACAAGACCGCGCCCGACAACCAGAGCGCCTGGCCGTACGACGCGATCACCATCCTGTCGGCGGCGATCAACAAGGCCGGCTCGACCGATCCGAACAAGATCCGCGACGCCATCCTGGCGACGCAGAAATTCGCCGGCGCCGAAGGCGAGTATAATTTCGACAAGAACGGCGACGGTCTGCACGGCTACAACGTCGTGAAGAACGACAAGGGCAAGATCGTCTACGACAAGCACATCGACTTCAACGATTGATCGCGGCTCGGCCTCGCCGGAGGAACCGGCGAGGCCGATCTTCTGCGCACACTGTTCTGATCGAGCGCTGTCATGGATCTGGTTTTACAACTGCTGTTCACCGGCATCGGCATCGGCGCGGTCTACGCGCTGGTCGCGCTCGGTTTCGTACTGATCTTCCGCGCCACCAACGTGGTGAACTTCGCGCAAGGCGAGTTCTCGATGGTGGCCGCCTATCTGATGGTGGTGTTCTCGGTCGATCTCGGCTGGCCTTACTGGCTGTCGTTCCTGATCGCGCTCGCCGGCATGGCGCTGTTCGGCGTCATCTTCAATCTCGGCGTCTATTATCCGCTGCGCCACCGCACCTATCTGCCTGTCATCATCGCCACCATCGGCGCCTCGATCCTGCTGTCGAACTCGGTGCTTGCGATCTACGGCCCGCAACCGCAGGTGCTGCAGGGCTGGTTCGATACGCCCGGCATCCAGCTCGGCCCGGTCTATCTCGACAGCCAGTATCTGTTGATCATCGGCGTCACGATCCTCCTGGTGCTGTTCAATTTCTGGTTCTTCGAGAAGACGCTGCTCGGCAAGAAGCTGCAGGCGACCTCGCAGGACAAGGAGATGGCCTCGCTGCTCGGTATCTCCGTCTCCACCATGATCATGATCACCTTCATCTATTCGGCCGTGCTCGGCGGTCTCGCCGGCATCCTGGTGGCGCCCGTGCTGTTCGTCTCGATCCAGATGGGCTCGACCATCGCGCTGAAGGCGTTTGCCGCGACCATCATCGGCGGCTTCGGCGATGTCGCCGGCGCCATCGTCGGCGGTCTGGCGCTCGGCGTCATCGAAACGTTCGGTGCCGCCTACATCTCGGTGCCGTACAAGGACGGCTTTGCCTTCCTGGTGCTGATCGCTTTCCTGGTGTTCCGGCCGCAGGGCATCTTCGGCGAACGTGTCGCGGAGAAAGCATGAGCGCCAGCGACAACATGATTCCGGCGCCGGCCGTGCGCTCGAAGCCGCTGATCATCCGCCATCTGCCGTATTTCATCGGCGCGGCCGCGCTGGTCGCGCTCGCCGCCGGCATGCAGTTCGACGGCTACATCCTCAACATCCTGCTGCAGGCGACGACCTTCTCGATCGCGGTGTTCGGGCTTTCGGTCGTGCTCGGCCTGTGCGGCCAGATCAACCTGGCGCAGGCCGCATTCTTCGGCTTCGGCGCCTATGCGGTCGGCCTCGGCACCGCCGACCTGCATCTGAACTTCTGGCTTTGCCTGGTCGGCGCCTGCGCGATCACGCTGGTCGCCGGCGCGTTCCTCGGCATGTCGACGCTGAGGCTCGGCGGGCACTACCTTGCGATGGTGACGATCTCGTTCCAGCAGATCGTGACGCTGGTGATGATCAACGCCATCGGGGTGACTCACGGGCCGGACGGCGTCGCCAACATTCGCCGGCCCGAGCTGTTCCAGTCCTCGCAAAGCTATCTCGCTTTCTGCGTCGCGATGCTTGCGATCGTCGGCTATCTGGTCTGGCATTTGCCTGACACCAAGCTGGGCCGCGCCATGCGCGCGGTGCGCGACAACGAGCTCGCGGCCGGCGTCAACGGCATCGACGTGTTCCGCACCAAGATCTACGCCTTCGCGGTGTGCGCGGTGCTCGGCGGCCTCGCGGGCGGCCTGTTTGCCGGCGGCTTTGCCTATGTCAGCCCGGACCAGTTCTCGTTCGCGGAATCGATCGTATTCCTGACCATGTCGCTGCTCGGCGGCGTGGCCTCACCGATCGGCTCGGCGATCGGCACCGGGCTCTTGATCCTGATCCCGGAATGGCTGCGCTTCCTGAAGAGCGTGCCGGGCCTCTACCTGGCAATCTACGGCCTGTCGGTGATCCTGATCATCCGCTTCATGCCGGACGGCATCTGGGGCTTCGTGTCCGACGCATTCACACGCTGGCGCGCGCACACCAAGGCGCCGCCGGTTGCCGGAGCGCTCCAGCTCAAGCCCGCGACCACAGGCGGCGACATCGTGCTCGAAGTCACCGGGCTCTCGAAGCACTTCGGCGGCCTCAAGGCGGTCGATGGCGTCGACATCGCGGTGAAGCGCGGCGGCGTGCATGCGCTGATCGGACCCAACGGCTCCGGCAAGACCACGACGCTGAACGTGCTGTCCGGTCTCTACAAGGCAACCGCCGGCAGGATCGTGCTCGACGGCACCGACATCACCAGCATGGCGCCACATCAGCGCACCGCGGCGGGGCTTGGACGCACCTTCCAGAACATCCGCCTGTTTCGCTCGATGACGGCGCTGGAGAATGTCGAGATCGGCGCCGAGCGGCCCGGCAACACCATGATCGGGAAGGGCGACGACGCACTGACCGAGCGCGCGATGGAGGCTTTGACCTTCGTCGGTCTCGGCAACCGCGCCAACGAATTGATATCGAGCTTCTCCTACGGCCATCAGCGGCTGATCGAGATCGCGCGGGCGCTGGCCTCGAACCCGACGCTGCTGCTGCTCGACGAACCGGCCGCCGGCCTCAACTCGACCGAGAAGCTCGAGCTGCATGAGCTGCTGAAGCGCATCGCAGCGCAAGGCCTCACCATCCTGATCATCGATCACGACATGACGCTGGTCTCGGAGGCAGCCCAGCACATCACCGTGCTCAACTTCGGACGCCGCATCGCCGACGGCGAGTCCATGGCGGTGCTGCGTCATCCCGACGTCGTCTCCGCCTATCTCGGGAGCGAATGATGCCGCTGCTCGAAATCCGCAATCTCGTGGTCCGCTACGGCGAGATCGAGGCGCTGCGCGGTGTCACCATCGCCGTGGAGCAGGGCCAGGTGGTCACGCTGCTGGGCGCCAACGGCGCCGGCAAGTCGACCACGCTGCGCGCGATCTCAGGCCTCGCCAAGCCTGCCTCCGGCGACATCCTGTTCGACGGTCACTCGATCGCAGGCCTCGGGCCGGAAGCGATCGTGCGGCTCGGCATTTCGCATGTGCCGGAAGGCCGCCGCGTATTTCCGGGTCTCACCGTGAAAGAGAACATCATGCTCGGCGCGTCGAACCGGAAGGTGTCGGCGTCGCAGATCTCGCGCGAGGCCGACGCGATGTTCGACCTGTTCCCGGACATCCGCGCCTTCTCCAACGCGCTCGGCTGGACGCTGTCCGGCGGCCAGCTGCAGATGGTCGCGGTGGCGCGCGGCCTGATGGCCAAGCCGCGGCTGTTGCTGCTGGATGAGCCCTCGCTCGGGCTGGCGCCTGTCATCGTGCAGGCGGTATTCCGCATCATTTCGCAGATCAGGAAGGACACCACGGTCTTGCTCGTCGAGCAAAATGCGCGCATGGGACTTTCAGTCGCCGATCACGGCTTCGTCCTCGAAACCGGGCGGATCGTGCTGGGCGGCAAGCCCGACGAATTGTGGGGCAACGAAGCCATCGCCGCGGCCTATCTCGGCGGCCACGCCAAAACCAACGCCTGACAACGCACTGTGCTTCATCGAGCGAGCTAGTCTTTCATGGTCACCATCAAGGTCGATAATCTCATCAACTTCGTGTCCGAGGTGTTTTCCCATTCGGAGTCTTCTCCGGAAGAGGCGAAGCGCATCGCGACCTATTTGACGACCGCGAATCTGACAGGCCATGACAGCCACGGCGTGATCCGCGTGCCGGTCTATGTCAGGTGGAAGAAGATGGGCTCGATCGTGCCGAACCAGACCCCCGAGGTCGTGGTCGACACGGCCTCGCTCGCGGTGGTCGACGGCAAGTTCGGCTATGGCCAGACTGTCACGCCTGTCGCGGTCAGGCTTGGCATCGAGAAGTGCAAGAAGGCAGGGCTTGCCGCCGTCGCGCTGCGCAACTCCGGCCATCTCGGCCGCGTCGGCGACTGGGCCGAGATGGCTGCCGCCGAAGGCCTCGTCTCGATCCATTTCGTGACTGCCGCAGGCTCGCTGCTGGTCGCGCCTTACGGCGGTGTCGAGAAGCGCCTGTCGACCGCGCCGTATTGCGTCGGCATTCCGCGGCAGGGCCAGGATCCGATCGTGCTTGATTTCGCGACCTCCGTCGTCGCCGAGGGCAAGTGCCTGGTGGCAAGCCGTGGCGGCAAGAAGCTGCCGCCGGGCGCGCTGGTCGATGCCGACGGCACGCTGAGCGAGGATCCGCATGTGCTGTATGGCCCGTACACGCCGGACGGACCGCGCGACCATACCAAGGGAACCGGCGCGATCCGTGCTTTCGGCGACCACAAGGGCTCGGGCCTCGCCTTCATTTGCGAACTGCTCGGCGGCGCGCTGACCGGCACCGGCGCGACGTCGTCGGACCGGCGCTTCGCTAACGGCATGATGGCGTTCTACATCGATCCCAAGGTGATCGACACCAGCAATTTCTTCGACGGCGAAATCACCCGCTACACCGATTTCATCCGCGCCACCAAGCCGATCGCGGGCACGGAGTCCGTGCTGGTTCCGGGCGATCCCGAGCGGAAAACCCGAGCCGATCGCACCAGGAATGGCATCCCCTTGCCTGACGACACCTGGGCGGCGATAGTGAATACCGCGCGCGAAGTCGGCGTCAGCGAAGTTTCGATCCAGCGGGCGACCAGCTGAGGCTCGTCCCCCAATAAACCGCAAAGGGAAACGCGATCAATGGCAAACAAGGTCAAGCAAGTCTGGGCGTCGGGCAAGGCGGTGGTGAACGCGTGGCTCGCGATCCCCTCCGGGTTCTCGGCCGAAGTGATCGCGCAATGCGGCTTCGACAGCGTCACCGTCGACATGCAGCATGGCGTGCAGGATTATCAGTCGATGGTGCAGTGCTTCCAGTCGATGCATGCCCATCCGGTCACGCCGATGGTTCGCGTGCCGTGGAATGAGCCGGGCATCATCGGCAAGGTGCTCGACGGCGGCGCCTATGGCGTGATCTGCCCGATGGTCAACACGCCGCAGGAAGCCAAGAACCTGGTTTCCTACGCCAAGTATCCGCCGAAGGGCGTGCGCTCCAACGGCCCGATCCGCGCCGGCATGTACGGCTCGGCCGGCACCTATCAGCAGACTGCCAACGACGAGATCGTGCTGCTGCCGATGATGGAGACCAAGACCGCGGTCGAGAACATGGAAGCGATCCTCGATGTCGAGGGCATCGACGGCGTCTATATCGGACCGTCCGATCTCGGCTTCTCCTACGGCCTGGTGCCGAAGCTCGATCGCGACGAGCCCGAGATCCTCAAGATCTACGAGAAGATCATCAAGGAGTGCGGCAAGCGCGGCCTCAACCCGGGCATCCACTGCTCCGGCGCCGAGGGCGCGGTGCGCGCGATCAACATGGGCTTCAAGCTCGTTACGCTGTCGAACGAGGTCGGCTTGATGCAGGTCTATGCCAGGATGCAGGTCAACCAGACCCGCGAGAAGTCCGGCGGCAAGGCGTAAGGACTGTCCGCAATGTTAGCTCTGCTCCCTCGCCCCGCTCTTGCGGGCAGAGGGTTGGGGTGAGGGGCCTCCATCCGGCGAGCACTTTGTTTGCGATTGCGCGTGTGCCTTGCCCCTCACCCGAATTCTCGCTGTGCGAGAATTCGACCTTTCCCCGTAAAGGACGGGGAGAGGTGAAGATAAGGACAAAGGAGAAACTCCCATGGCCTCGGCACAAGTGATCCGTCTGCACGCCGACGACAGCGTCCTGATCGCGCGCGCGAGCCTGCCGCCGGGGCTCGAGGTCACCGAAGGCGTCACCACGGTCGATCGCATTCCGGCCGGCCACAAGGTTGCGATCAAGCCGATCGCGACAGGTGAGCCGATCCGGCGCTACGGCCAGATCATCGGCTTCGCGACCCAGCCGATTGCGCCTGGCCAGCACGTGCATACGCAGAACTGCGGCATGGGCGATTTCGCCAAGGACTATGCCTATGGCGTCGACGTCAAGCCGGTGCCGAATTTCGATCTGCCGGCGACCTTCGAGGGCATCCGCCGCGCCGACGGCCGCGTCGCGACCCGCAATTATATCGGCATCCTCACCTCGGTGAATTGCAGCGCCCACGTTGCTGGAATCGTCGCCGACATGTTCAAGAAGAATCCGTTCACCGGCGACAACCCGCTCGCCGATTTCCCGAATGTCGACGGCGTCGTCGCGCTGACCCACAAGACCGGCTGCGGCATGACCCAGGACGAGCCTTTGGCACTGCTTCGCCGCACGCTCGGCGGCTACGCGCGCCATGTCAATTTCTCCAACGTCATCGTGCTCGGCCTCGGCTGTGAGGTGAACCAGATCGGCGGCCTGATGGCCGAGCAGAAGCTCGCCGGCCGTCTGCGCGCGATGGACATCCAGGAGGTCGGCGGCACGCGCAAGACCGTGGAAGCCGGCGTGGCCTTCGTGAAGGAAGCGCTCACTGACGCCAACAAGGTCAAGCGCGAGGCGGTGCCGGCAAGCGAGCTCACCGTGGCGCTGCAATGCGGCGGCTCTGATGGCTACTCAGGCGTGTCGGCCAATCCGGCGCTCGGGGCCGCGAGCGATCTGCTGGTCCGCCACGGCGGCACGGTGATCCTCTCGGAGACGCCGGAGACCTACGGCGCCGAGCATCTCTTGACCCGTCGCGCCGTCAGCCGCGAGGTCGGCGAGAAGCTGGTCGGCCTGATGCGCTGGTGGGAGGAATACACCCAGCGTGAAGGCGCCGAGATGAACGCCAATCCGAGCCCCGGCAACAAGGCCGGCGGTCTCACCACGATCCTAGAGAAGTCGCTCGGCGCAATGGCCAAGGCCGGCAGCACCAATCTCGTCGACGTCCTGCATTATGCCGAGCCCGTCACCAAGAAGGGCTTTGTGTTCATGGACACGCCCGGCTACGACCCGGTTGCAGCCACGGGGCAGGTCGCCGGCGGCGCCAACCTCGTCTGCTTCACCACCGGCCGCGGCAGCGTGTTCGGCTGCAAGCCCGCACCCTCGATCAAGCTCGCGACCAATACGCCGATGTACAAGCGGATGGAAGACGACATGGACGTCAATTGCGGCACCATCCTCGACGGCGAGGAGAGCGTGCAGGAATGCGGCCAGCGCATCTTCGACCTGATCCTCAAGACCGCCTCGGGCCAGCCGACCAAGAGCGAGAGCTTTGATTTCGGTGGTGCGGAGTTCGCGCCGTGGGTCTTGGGCGCAACGATGTAGCATCGCGTAGCCCGGATGAAGCGCAGCGAAATCCGGGACGCTCTCACCGTGGATAGAGATCCCGGATTGCGCTTCGCTTCATCCGGGCTACAGGTTTAGGAGCTACAATCCGGGCCGTATCCTCTGTCGTCCCGGCCTGGTGCGCAATTGCGCACGGGGCCGGGACCCATACCGCTTGATCTATCGATTGGGGGCGGTGGCAGACACCGTCCGCATCACCACGGCCGGTGGTTATGGGTCCCTGCTTTCGCAGGGACGACAAGGAAGTGCGTTGGCGAATGAAGCTTCCCGGATTACGCTTCGCTCCATCCGGGCTACGGACTGAATGGGGGGCAAGATGCGCGCGAGTCGACCGGGAATCATTGGATGCCTCGCGTTCCTGGCAGCCTTGGGTCTTGGCGTCGGTTCGGCTGACGCCGCGACCATCGTGGCGCTTGGCGCGAGCAACACCTACGGCAAGGGCGTGGCGCGCAACCAGGCCTATCCCGCGCAGCTTGAAGCAATCTTGCGGGCGAAGGGATTGAACGTCCGTGTGGTGAACGCCGGCATCAATGGCGACACCACCGAAGGGATGCTGCAACGCCTGGACCGCGCCGTCCCGAACGGGACCCGTGCGGTGATTCTACAGCCGGGCGGCAATGACCGGCGCAAGGGCAGCCCGGACCGGACCGCGGATATCCAAAGTCGACTGAGCGCCCGTGGCATCGCGGTGATCATGCTTCCTAACGGGATACTGGGCGGGCTCCCGCATCAGCCCGATGGCCAGCATTTGACTCCCGAGGGCTATCATATGCTTGCCGAGCAGCTTGCGTCGCAGGTATCCGGCGCGATCGGCCGCTAGCTATCGCGTAGCCCGGATGAAGCGCAGCGCAATCCGGGACTCTTGCTGCGGATGAAGACCCCGGATTTCGCGGAGCCTGTCATCGGGCGCGCATTCGCGCGACCCGTTGGCTCCATCAAGGCTACGGCTGCGCCCTTGCCTTGGGCAGTCGCTGCCCGTTGTTAGTGCTTGATGTCGACCGGAACCAGTGTTCTGCTCAAAAAAGCTGCTGGAGTCCTCGGTCCGTGTCGATCTTCGTCGCACTGCATCACGTCACGCACTACAAATACGACCGGCCGATCGATCTCGGGCCCCAGACCATTCGGCTCCGGCCCGCGCCGCATACCCGCACGCCGATCCTGAGCTACTCGCTCAAGGTCACGCCATCAAACCACTTCGTGAACTGGCAGCAGGACCCGCAGGGTAACTGGCTGGCGCGCTACGTGTTTCCGGAGAAGGCGACCGAGCTCAAGGTCGAGGTCGACTTCACCGCGCAGATGACAGTGGTCAATCCGTTCGACTTCTTCGTCGAGCCCTATGCCGGCAGCTTTCCGTTCGAATACCCCGGCGATCTCAAGACCGAGCTCGCGCCTTATCTTGAGACCGAGGTGCCGGGGCCGTTGCTCGCGGCTTATTTGAAGGACATTCCGCACAAGGCCGACTCGACCGTCAATTTCCTGGTCGAGCTGAACGCGCAGCTGCAGAAGAAGATCGGCTACGTGATCCGCATGGAGGCCGGCATCCAGACGCCGGAGGAGACGCTGGCCGCCGGCTCCGGCTCCTGCCGCGACTCGGCGTGGCTCTTGATCCAGGCGCTGCGCCATCTCGGGCTCGCCGCGCGCTTCGTCTCCGGATATCTCATCCAGCTGCGGCCCGACATCGATCCGCTCGAGGGGCCGCGCGAGGTCGAGAGCGATTTCACCGACTTGCACGCCTGGGCCGAGGTCTATCTGCCGGGTGCGGGCTGGATCGGGTTCGACGTCACCTCCGGCATGCTGACGGGCGAGGGACATATCCCGGTCTGCGCCACGCCACACTACCGCTCGGCCGCGCCGGTGACCGGCACCGCGGGCTTTGCCAATGTCGAGTTCGGCTTCGAGATGAGCGTCAAGCGGATCCGCGAGGCGCCGCGGATCACCAAACCGTTTTCGGATGAATCCTGGGCGCGGCTCGACCGGCTCGGCGAGCAGGTCGATGCCGATCTGCAGAAGGACGATGTGCGGCTGACCATGGGCGGCGAGCCGACCTTCGTCTCGGTCGACGATCTGGAATCGCCGGAGTGGAACGTCGCCGCGGTCGGTCCGACCAAGCGCGCGCTCGCCGACGAGTTGATCCGCAAGCTGCGCACGCGGTTCGCGCCCGGCGGCCTGCTGCATTACGGCCAGGGCAAATGGTATCCCGGCGAGAGCCTGCCGCGCTGGGCGTTCGGCCTCTACTGGCGCAAGGACGGCAAGCCGATCTGGAAGGATGCCGGCCTGATCGCTTCAGTCGAAAATCCGCGCAAGGCTGAGATCGCCGATGCGGAGCGCCTCGCAATCGGCATCGCCGCGCGGCTCGGCCTGAAGGCTGACTACGTCATGCCGGCCTTTGAGGACACTGCGTTCTGGCTCGAGCGCGAGGCTGGTTTGCCGGCCAATGTCAGCCCTGCGAATTCCAAATTGACCGATCCGGAAGAGCGCGCGCGGATGGCGCGGGTGTTCGACGAGGGGCTGACGACGCCGAAGGGTTACGTGCTGCCGATCCAGCGCTGGAGCCCGCTGGGCGATCGCGTGCCGGCGCGCTGGCGCAGCGAGCGCTGGAAGATCCGGCGCAGCCATCTGTTCCTCTTTCCGGGCGATTCCCCGCTGGGCTTGCGGCTTCCGATCGCTTCGCTCGAACACGTCCCGCCCGAGGATTTTCCCTATGTCATCGAGCAGGATCCGATGGCGCCGCGCGATGCGCTGGGGGAGATCGATCCGGAGCTGACGCGGGCGCTCAAGGACATTGAAGAGCCGCTGCCGGTGCGTACCGCGATGTCGATCGAGGTGCGCGATGGCGTGCTGTGCGCCTTCATGCCGCCGGTGGAGAAGGTCGACGACTATCTCGAGCTGATCGCCGCGATCGAAGCCGCCGCCGAACAGCTGCAGCTGCAAGTCCATGTCGAAGGCTACGCGCCGCCGTTCGATCCGCGGATCGAGGTGATCAAGGTGACGCCGGACCCCGGCGTGATCGAGATCAACGTGCAGCCGGCACAAAGCTGGCGCGAAGCCGTCGACATCACCCTCGGTCTCTATGAGGACTCCGCGAAGACGCGGCTCGGGGCCAACCGCTTCCTGATTGATGGCCGCCACACCGGCACCGGCGGCGGCAACCACATCGTGGTCGGCGGCAGCAAGCCGGAGGATTCGCCGTTCCTGCGCCGGCCCGATCTGCTGAAGAGCCTCGTGCTGTACTGGCAGCGGCATCCGTCGCTGTCCTATCTGTTCTCCGGCATGTTCATCGGCCCGACCAGCCAGGCGCCGCGCATCGACGAGGCCCGGCATGATGGACTCTATGAGCTCGAGATCGCGCTGTCGCACGTGCCGCCGCCGGGGATGGACGCGCCGCTGTGGCTGGTCGATCGCCTGTTCCGGCACATCCTGGTCGACATCACCGGCAACACCCATCGGGCCGAGATCTGCATCGACAAGCTCTATTCGCCCGATGGCCCGACCGGCCGACTCGGCCTGGTCGAATTCCGCGCGCTCGAAATGCCGCCCGACCCGCGGATGTCGCTGGCGCAGCAGCTCTTGATCCGGGCGCTGATCGCAAAGCTGTGGCGCGAGCCGCAGCAGGGCAAGTTCGTGCGCTGGGGCACCGCGCTGCATGACCGCTTCATGCTGCCGCATTTCCTCTGGGAGGATTTTGTGGGCGTGCTCGCCGAACTCAAGCAATCCGGTTATGACGTCGAGCCGGATTGGTATCAGGCCCAGCTCGAATTCCGCTTCCCCGCCTTCGGGCGGGTCCACCATGGTGGCGTCGGCCTCGAGCTGCGGCAGGCGCTCGAGCCTTGGCACGTGCTGGGCGAGGAGGGCACCGCTGGCGGCACCGTGCGCTACGTCGATTCCTCGGTCGAGCGGTTGCAGGTGAAGGCGACGGGTTTCGTGGAGGGCCGCCACGTCATCACCTGCAATGGCAGGCGGATGCCGATGACCGAGACCGGCCGCGCCGGCGAGGCGGTCGCGGGTGTGCGCTTCAAGGCCTGGCAGCCGGCTTCCGGCCTGCATCCGACCATCCCCGTGCACGCGCCGCTGACGTTTGACCTGATCGATACCTGGAACGGCCGCTCGCTCGGCGGCTGCGTCTACCACGTCGCTCATCCCGGCGGCCGCAACTACGAGACCAAGCCGGTCAATTCCTACGAGGCCGAGGCGCGGCGGCTGGCGCGCTTCCAGGAGCACGGTCATACCCCCGGCAGGATAGAACCACCACCGGAGGAACGCACAATTGAGTTTCCCTTGACCCTCGACTTGCGGACGCCGCTCCTGCAGTAATTGGGTGCAGGGGAAGTGCAATGTCAGTGTCGGGTGGTCAAGGCAGCAGTCAGGAGAGCAGGGCCCGTCCCGGTCAGCGCCGGATGGCGCAGTGGACCCGCGACTATGTCCGGCTGCCCGGCATTCCCGATGAATATATTGCCGAGAACGGCGCGCCGCGGCCGGTCTGGGCGCGCTTCTTCGACGCCTTTGCCGGGCTGTCGCCCGCCGATATCGAGCGCCGCTTCGCCTCCGCCGATCGCCATCTGCGCGAGGCCGGCGTTACCTATCGCGCGCCCGGAGATACCTCGGACCGGATCTGGCCGCTCAGCCACCTGCCGCTGATCATCGACGCAGCCGACTGGCGCCAGCTCGCCGCGGGCGTCGCGCAGCGCGCGCAGCTTTTGGAAATGGTGCTGGCCGATCTCTACGGCGAGGGCCGTCTCGTTGCTGACGGTGCCATCCCCGCGGCGGCAATCGCTGGTAGCAGCGAGTATCTGCGCGCGGTCAGCGGCATCAAGCCGCCGGGCGGCCGCTATCTGCATCTCTACGCTGCCGACATCGGCCGTGGGCCTGACGGCCGCTGGTGGGTGCTCGGCGATCGCACGCAGGCGCCGTCGGGCGCAGGCTATGCGCTCGAAAACCGTCTGGTGCTGTCGCGCGCCTTCTCCAACCTCTACAAGTCGATGAATGTCGAGCGTGTTGCGCCGTTCTTCGAAGCGTTCCGCGATTCGCTGCGCGCCAGCGCCGACCGCGACGAGCCGCGGATCGGCCTGCTGACGCCAGGGGCGTTCAGCGAGACCTATTTCGAGCATGCCACGCTCGCGCGCTATCTCGGCTTCCTGCTGGTCGAAGGCGACGACCTCGCGGTCTCCGGCGACCGCATCCACATCCGCACCGTTGCCGGATTGAAGCGGCTCGACGTGCTGCTGCGCCGGGTCGATTCCAACATGCTCGATCCGCTCGAGCTCGACGCCTCCTCCTATCTCGGCGTGCCCGGGCTCGTCGAGGTGCTGCGCAAGAGCGGCGTCGTGGTTGCCAACATGCCGGGCTCGGGCGTGATGGAGGCGAGGGCGCTGCTTGGCTTCCTGCCCAGCCTGTGCCGGCGTCTGCTCTCTGAAGACCTGATGATGCCGCACATCGCGACCTGGTGGTGCGGCCAGAAGTCCGCTCGCGAGCAAGTGCTGTCGCGGCTCGACGAATTCGCGATCGAAGGCGCTTATGGCCGCGGCGTTGCGGATTTTCCAGGCCACGGGCCGGTGCTCCCGGGCGAACTGTCGGCCGCAGACCGCGACCGCCTGAAGGATGCGATCAGCCATCGCGGCATCGACTATGTCGGACAGGAGCTGGTGCGGCTGTCGACCACGCCGGTATGGGAGAACGGCCGCATTGCGCCGCGTCCGTTCGTGCTGCGGGTGTTCGCGGCGGCGACGCCGAACGGCTGGACCGTGCTGCCCGGCGGCTTCTGCCGGATTGCCGATCGGGCGGATGCGCGCGCGGTGTCGATGGGCGATGGGGCGGTGTCCGCCGACGTCTGGGTGGTCTCCGACAAGGCGGTTGCGACCTCGACCCTGCTGCCGGCGGTCGACACCGTCCGCATCCGTCGCATCGCCGGCGTGCTGCCGAGCCGCGCCGCGGACAATCTGTTCTGGCTCGGCCGCTATCTCGAGCGCGCCGAGGCCACCATTCGCTTGATCCGCGCGCTGTGCACGCCGCTGCGCGATCCGGCGCGGGCGAATGCGACCGGCTCGACGCCGGCGATGCATTCGGCCGAGCGCATCCAGCGCATGCTGGTTGCCTGGGGTGCGGCCTCGCAGACCGCGCGCGCCAATCCCGCCAAGGTCGCCCTCGAAGCGCTGCAGAACGAGGAGAAGTTCGGCTCGGCGCTGTCGCTGGTGCGATCGGCGCAGCGCACCGCGACCTCGCTGCGCGAGCGGTTGTCGCCGGACGCCTGGCAGGTCATCACCGAGATGGCGGATCGGCTCGCGATCGAGGTTCACGACGATGACGGCGTCGTCAGCGCCGCCGAGCTGACCTTGCAGGAGCTCGCAAGCTTCGCAGGCCTCGCGCAGGAGAACATGAACCGCGCGGCCGGCTGGCGCTTCCTCGAGATGGGCCGCCGTGCCGAGCGCGCCATCAACACCACACGCTTTGCCCGTCAGTTCGCCTATGACGAAGCCGGTGACGAAGACCTCGACGTTCTGCTCACGCTGGTCGACTGCCAGATCACCTACCGCTCGCGCTATCTGGTGCAGCCGCTGCTGACGCCGGTGCGCGATCTTGCCGTGCTCGATCCCTACAACCCGCGCTCGGTCGCATTTCAGGTCGCGGCGCTGAACGAGCATATCGCCGCGCTGCCGAGCCTGAAGGAGCATGGCCTGATCGAGCGGCCGCAGCGGCTCGCGGTTGCGGTCGAGGCGATGTTGACGACGGCCGAAGCCGGCAGCCTCGACGTCAAGACGCTGTTTGCGCTGGAGCAGGATCTGCTCAACCTCGCCGACTCGGTCGGGCTGCATTATTTCCCGCACGGACCGAACGCCAGCCGGCCGGAGAAGCTCACGGGGCTGGCGTGATCTACGACATCCGTCACGTCACGACCTACAGCTACGAGACCCAGGTCAGCTTCGCGCGCTGCTCGCTGCGGCTGGAGCCGATCACCGGCGACGGGCAGGAGCTGGTTTCCCATTCGGTCGAGATTCGTCCGAAGCCTGCGGAGCGCACCGCGCGGCGCGACTTCTTCGGCACGCTGACCGAAAGCGTCCTGATCGAGTCCGCGCATCGCAGCCTTCGCATCGATTCCCGCTCGCGGGTCTCGGTGGCGCGGCAGTCGCCGCTCCGTGACGCAGCGAGCCCGTCCTGGGAGTGCGTGCGCGACAACGCGTTCGAGGCATTGAGCCTCGATGCGGGCTCGCCGGTCGGCTACGTCTTCGCCAGCGCGCTGGTGCCGGTGCTGCGGCCGGTGACGGCCTACGCTTCGGCGAGCTTTTCGCCCGGCGGCGGCATCCTTGCCGGTGCGGCCGACCTGATGCGTCGCATCCGCGGCGACTTCAAATACGATCCGAAGGCGACCGTGATCTCGACGCCGCTTCGCGACGTGTTCGAGAAACGCCACGGCGTCTGCCAGGATTTTGCCCATGTGATGATCGCAGGCCTGCGCGGCCTCGGTCTGCCGGCGGCCTATGTCAGCGGCTATCTGCGCACCATTCCGCCGCCGGGCCAGCCGCGGCTGCAGGGCGCGGACGCAACCCACGCCTGGGTGTCGGTCTGGTGCGGCAGCGAGCTCGGCTGGGTCGGGTTCGATCCGACCAACGATCTCATGGTCGCCAACGACCACATCATTCTCGCCATCGGCCGCGACTTCGCCGACGTCTCGCCGGTCGACGGCGTCATCGTCGGCGCGCGCAAGCAGAAGCTCAGCGTCGCCGTCGACGTGTTGCCGGTGGAGTGAGTCGAGGGGGCAGGCGCGCGTTCGGCCGCGCCGCCGCGGTCTCGATCAGGCGACCTGCCGCTTGCCCGATTTGTCCCACCCGATCGGGCTGATGATGACGCGGTCGCGGCCTTCATGCTTGGCTTGATAGAGCGCGAGGTCCGCGGCCTTGAGCAGATCGCGCGATGTGCGCTCGTGATCCGGGACGAGGCAGGACAGTCCGATGCTGACGGTAGGCAACTCATGCTCGGATTCGCGCGCAGCGGTCAGCTTCGCGCGAATCTGCTCGGCAACCTCCAATGCACCGGCTTTGCCAATGCCGGGCAGCAGCACCGAAAACTCCTCGCCTCCATAGCGCGCGCCGAGATCGGTTGCGCGCTTGGTGCTGGTTGCGATGCACCGTCCCACGGTGGCGAGCACGGCGTCGCCGGCCTGATGGCCGTAGGTGTCGTTGAAGGCCTTGAAATGATCGACGTCGATCATCAGAAGCGACACCGGCGCCTTTGCGCGCATGCCACGCCGCCATTCCACGTCAAGCGTATCGTCGAGGCGGCGGCGGTTGGCGAGGCCCGTCAGCGCATCGGTGTTCGCGAGGTGCGCGAGCCGGCCTTCCGCGACGGCCCGCCGTTTGAGAGCGGCCAGCAGGTAGAACATCAGGACGATCGAGAAGCCGCAGAGCGCCGCCACCACGCTTCCGATCAGCCAGAGCTGCTGCCACCAGTCGGCATAGATGCCGTCGAGCGCGAGGCCCTCGGCGATCAGTAGGGGATGGTGTCCGACCGCCTGAAAGACATAGAGCCGGTTGACATGATCGACGAGCGATTTCGTCATGTAGAAGCCGGATTGCCGTGCCGGGAACTGCCTGAAGACCTGTGAGTCCCTGATGCTCTGCCCGATCTTGCCGATATCGAACGGTGCTCGCATCAGCATGACGCCATCGGTGTTGAACAGTGCCATGCTGTCGTCGAGGCCGAAGCTCAGCTTGCGAAACAGATTGTGGAAATAGCTTAGCCGCATGCTGCCCGCGACGACGCCGGCAAAGGACCCGTCGTCATTGCTGATGCGGCGGCTCAGGCTGATCAGATATTCGCCGTCTGAAGTCACCCAGGGAGCGCTGATGAACAGTCCGCTGTCGGCTCGCGCCTGATGCACCCGGAAGAAGTCCCGATCGGCGAAGTTTGCGGTCCGCGGCGTCAATGTCCGGGAATCGAGCGTGACGTCTCCCGCCGTATTCAGCACGAGGATCGAGCCGAGATCCTTGGCGGTGGCGGCACGGTCGAACAGCACGACCTGGCGAAGCTCCGGGCTGATCTTGCCGAGCTCCGGCAGCGTGACGCCGTCGGCGACCGCCTGCAGCGACAGGTCATAGAGCTCGATGTTGCGGTCGATCTCGCTGGCGATGGAGGCGACGAGGTTGGTCGCGCCTTGCTTCGCATGCTGATAGTCCTTGCCCGCCATCTCCCAGAGAACGGACGCGCAGATCGCCGAAAAGCACAGGACGAGACCGATCCCGAGCGCAAGCAGCCGTTTGGTCGGCACCGCCCTCGGCTTTGGCAACAGTCCGTTCATTGCTCGCTTCCACTTCCCCGCGCCCCCGCGCTCTGTCCGTTTCTATAGGGGCATCAAATTGAGAAAGGCGACCGCAAGCACCGGCAATTTGCGCCCGCGCGTTGCGATCGTCTTAACCATTCCAGGTTGGTCGGAACCTGGCGCAGGGCCCAGACGGATCGCCTGATCCGTTCAGGTTCCGGTGCGTCGCAGGTCCTCGGCGGCATCGCTGCGCAAGTTGCGGAAGAACTGCTCGACCTCGCGCGACAGCGTCTCGGCGGTTGCGGTCAGATCGTTCGATGCCGCGAGCACCGATTCCGCCGCCTTGCTGGTCTGTTCCATGTCGTCGCGGAGCGAGCCGACATTCGTCACCAGGGTTTCGTTGCCCTGGGCGGCCATCTGCGCATTGGCGGAGATTTCGCGCGTGGCTGCGTCCTGCTGGCCGATCGCGCTGGCGATGTTGGCGGTGACGTTGCTGATCTCACGCACCGCCTGGCCGATCTCGCGCACGGCGGCCACCGAGTTGCGGGTCGAGGCCTGGATCAGGCCGACATTCTCACTGATCTCTGCGGTTGCCTTGGCGGTCTGCCCGGCCAGCGCCTTGACCTCGTGCGCAACGACCGCGAAGCCGCGGCCGGCGTCACCGGCGCGGGCGGCTTCGATGGTGGCGTTGAGCGCGAGCAGGTTGGTCTGCTCGGCGATTGCCTGGATCAGGCTCAGCACACCGTCGATGCGCTGCGTGGTGGCGGCAAGGCTCTCGATCTCGGTGATCGACCGGTCGGTGCGCGCACCTGCCTGATCGACCGCCCCCGACGACTGCTTGACCTGGCGGCCGATCTCCTCGACCGAGGCGGAGAGCTCTTCGGCGGCGCTTGCCACCGCAGACACGTTGCTCGCGGCCTGTTCGGTCGCGCCTGCCGCCGCAACCGTCCGGCCGCTGGCGTCCGCCGCGACGGTCGCGATGGTCTGCGCGGTTTGACGCATCGTCGCAGCGTTGTCGTGCACCGCGCGGAGCACCTCACCGATCGTGCCCCGGAACGTCTCGACGAAGCTTTCGATATGCCGGCCGCGGGCATCGCGAGCCTCGGAGTCCTGCACGACTTGCGCGTTCAGGCTGCGATTGCGGTCCATCGCCTCCTGGAAGACCTTGATGGCGCGCGCGAGTGCGCCGATTTCATCGCTGCGCCCGACGTGCGGCACGTCGACATGGTCGGCGCCCTCGGCGACGTGCTTGATGGTCGTGGTGATCTGCGACAGTGGCCGCGCCACCGAGCGGGCGATGATCAGCACGCCGAGCACCACCACGATCAGGGCCGCCGCGCCGAGCCCGGTCAGCAGCAGCGCCAACTCGCGGTTGGTGTCGGTCTGCTGTGCCAGCTTCTTGCTGCGCTCGGCGTAGACCTTGGACAGCGCCTCGAGATCCTTGTTCAGCGCGGTGCGCACGTCGCGGTTGGCGTCGTTGTCGCCCCACTCGCGCCCGGCAGCGGCGCCGGTTTCGATGCCGCGGCGGACCAGCTCTTTGCGGAATTCGATGAATTGCTCGATGCGCTTCTTGAACACCGCGAACTGCGCGGCGTCGTCGGCCTGCACCAGGGTCTCCCAGTTCCTCACCACGCCGAGGATGCGGTCGTTGAACGCCAGCAGCCCGTCGCCGTATTTCTTCACCGCCGTAGGTTCGGTCGACATGTAGATGCCGCGGGATTCCATCACCACCGCGTAAACCAGCGAGTTGACCCGCTCGACATTGAGCGCGGCGCGGCTTGCGAGGTCGACGGCCGTGGTCAGCTCGGCATTGCGCCGCGCGTTGTAGTCGGACAGGACGGTGATGGCTGCGGTCAGCGCCGCAATCAGCGCAAACGTCGAGTACAGCCTGGCAGCAAGCGAGAATCGGGATGCCATTGGAGGTCGGGATGTGGAGATGGGGGATGTGACGGGGGACGGCATTGCGGGCACTCCAAGAGGCCGGGGAGTACCTTCGGCCAATTAAAGCTTATGCAAAATCTTCATGGATAATTTCTTAACGCGTGCGTTCTGCGCCGCCGCAACCGTTAAAATCTCTAAATAATACCAATGTCTTATGAGATGCTCCGAGGCGACCGGGTGGCGGCGCCTTGCCGCCGTGTTGAATGACGGGCTGCCATCATCATCATTCGTCAACATCCCCCGGCGCACCGGGCGAAGCTGATGGCACGACTTTCGCAAAGAGGTGCTAGGTTACGCCGTCCCCAGCCTCGACGCGAATCCCCATGCTCTATCGTCACACCATCGACGCCACCAATTATGCATTCGACGATCTGCGCATCCTGCTTGCCAAGGCCTCGCCGCTGCGGTCCGGCGACCGCTTGGCCGGCATCGCGGCAGACAGCGCCGCGGAGATGATCGCCGCGCGGCTCGCGCTTGCCAACGTTCCGCTCAAGCAATTCCTCGATGAGCCCGTCATCCCCTATGAGGACGACGAAGTCACCCGCCTGATCCTCGACAGCCACGACGTTGCTGGCTTCCTGCCGGTGTCGTCGCTCACCGTCGGCGGCTTCCGCGACTGGCTGCTGTCGGATGCCGCCACTGGAGACGCGATCAACCGGATCTCGCGCGGCATCACGCCGGAGATGGTGGCGGCGGTGTCGAAGCTGATGCGCAACCAGGATCTGATCCTGGTCGCGAAGAAATGCGAGGTGACAACCCGCTTCCGCAACACCATCGGCTTGCGCGGGCGAATGAGCACGCGGCTGCAGCCGAACCATCCGTTCGACGATGCCAAGGGCATCACCGCCTCGATCCTCGACGGGCTGCTGCTCGGATCGGGCGACGCCTGCATCGGCATCAATCCGGCGAGCGACGATCCGAACGTCATCGGCACCCTGCTGCGGCTGCTGGACGACGTCATCACCCGGCTCGGGATTCCGACGCAGGGCTGCGTGCTGACCCATGTCACGACCACGCTCGGCCTGATCGGGCAGGGGCTGCCGGTCGATCTCGTGTTCCAGTCGATCGCTGGCACCGAGGCGGCCAACCGCAGTTTCGGCGTCGACCTCTCGTTGCTCCGGGAGGCACGGGAAGCCGGGCTGTCGCTCCGCCGCGGCACGGTCGGCGACAACGTCATGTATTTCGAGACCGGGCAGGGCTCGGCACTGTCGGCCAACGGCCATCACCAGGTCGACCAGCAGACCTGCGAGGCGCGGGCCTATGCGGTCGCGCGGGCGTTCGATCCGCTGCTGGTCAACAGCGTGGTCGGCTTCATCGGTCCCGAATACCTCTATGACGGCAAGGAAATCATCCGCGCCGGGCTCGAGGACCATTTTTGCGGCAAGCTGCTCGGCCTCCCGCTCGGGATCGACGTCTGCTACACCAACCACGCCGAGGCCGAT
This sequence comes from Bradyrhizobium sp. USDA3010, assembly GCF_056429065.1. Taxonomy (NCBI): domain Bacteria; kingdom Pseudomonadati; phylum Pseudomonadota; class Alphaproteobacteria; order Hyphomicrobiales; family Nitrobacteraceae; genus Bradyrhizobium; species Bradyrhizobium sp. USDA3010. The sequence continues at coordinate 134,819 of NZ_JBWJZD010000015.1, read as the reverse complement.
CAGGACGACATGGACAATCTCCTGACGCTGCTTGCGGCCGCCGGCGTGAACTTCATCATGGGCGTGCCGGGCGCCGATGACGTGATGCTGAACTATCAGTCGACATCGTTTCACGATGCGCTCTACGTCCGCGACCTGTTCGGCCTGAAGCGGGCGCCCGAATTCGACGACTGGCTGGCGCGCGTCGGCCTTGCCGGGCAGGATTTCCGCCTCGTTGCCGATGCGGGGCAGCTGCCCGACCTCGCCGCCAGGCTGTTGACCTGACGGGATAGCGAAATTCTGCAGAGCAACTATCTCACCGTTGTGACGTTGGTAAGCGCCACAATGTTGAAGAATTTCTGGCCCAGCGTTCCACGCTATGGTTAGATTTGCGGGTGCTTCGGGGTCGATTGATGAGAGCTGAGGGCATAAAGACAGCACGGCGTATCCTCTGCGTCTTTCCGCGCTATACGTCGTCCTTTGGGACCTTCGAGCACTCCTATCCTCTGACCGACGGCGTCAAGGCGTTCATGCCGCCGCAGGGCCTGCTGTTGATCGCCGCATACCTCCCCGAGAACTGGCCGGTCCGCTTCGTCGACGAGAATCTGCGCCCGGCCACAGCGGAGGATTTCGAGTGGGCGGAAGCCGTGTTCGTCAGCGGTATGCACATCCAGCGCCAGCAGATGAACGATATCTGCCGCCGCGCGCATGACCACGACCTGGTGGTCGCGATCGGCGGCCCATCGGTCAGTGCCTGTCCGGACTACTATCCCTTATTCGACTACCTTCATGTCGGCGAGCTCGGCGATGCGACCAATGAGCTGATCAAGCGTCTGGAGCAGGACACCAGGCGTCCGGACGAGCAGGTGGTGCTGAAGACCATCGACCGCTTGCCGATGACGGATTTCCCGCTGCCGGCCTATGAGCTCGCCGAAACCAAGAAGTACTTCCTCGGCAGCATCCAGTTCTCGTCGGGCTGCCCCTATCAGTGCGAGTTCTGCGACATCCCCGGGCTCTATGGCCGCAATCCGCGGCTGAAGTCGCCGCAGCAGATCATCGCCGAGCTCGACAAGCTGCGCGCCTGCGGCGCAACCGACACCGTCTATTTCGTCGACGACAACTTCATCGGCAACCGCAAGGCCGCGAGCGAGCTGCTGCCGCATCTGATCGAGTGGCAGAAGCGGACCGGGTATGTCACGCGGCTCGCCTGCGAGGCGACGCTCAATATCGCCAAGCGGCCCGAGATCCTGGAGAAGATGCGCGAGGCCTTCTTCGTGACGATCTTCGTCGGCATCGAGACGCCCGATCCCGACGCATTGAAGGCCATGCACAAGGATCAGAACATGATGGTTCCGATCCTGGAGGGCGTGCGCACCATCAACTCCTTCGGCATGGAGGTCGTCTCCGGCATCATCATGGGGCTCGATACCGACAAGCCCCAGACCGCTGACGCGCTGCTCTCCTTCGTCGAGGAGTCCCGGATTCCGCTCCTCACCATCAACCTGCTGCAGGCGCTGCCGAAGACGCCGCTGTGGGATCGGCTCGAAAAGGCAGGAAGGCTGGTCCATGACGACGGCCGCGACTCCAATGTCGAGTTCCTGCTGCCCTACGAGGACGTGGTGAGTTCCTGGCGCAAATGCATGGAGATCGCCTACCAGCCCGAGAAGCTGTTCGAGCGCTATTTGCACCAATGCAACTACACCTATGCCAACCGCATCAAGGTGCCGGTCAGCCCGGAGATGAAGAGCTGGGCCAACATCCGGCGCGGCCTGATTATGCTTCGCAACATCTTCTGGAAGGTCGGCGTGCTCGGCGACTACAAGCGCGTGTTCTGGAAGTTTGCGCTCGGCCGGCTCAAGCGCGGCGACATCGAGGGGCTGATCTCGGCGACGCTGGTTGCGCATCATCTGATCACGTTTGCGCGCGCAGCCTCCAGCGGCCGGCAGAACGCCTCGAACTACTCGATCCGGCTGCGCGAGGCTTCCGTTCCCGCCGAATGACAGCATGACCACACCGCCGGCGCCATCGCCCCCGTCGCTTTCCGATCTGCGCGACCTCACGCCGGCGCGCATCGGTCTCGGCCGGTTCGGGGCCAGCCTGCCGACCGATGCGCTGCTCTCGTTCACGCTCGACCACGCGCGCGCCCGCGACGCCGTTCACGCGGCCTTCGATGTCAGCGGCATTACAGCCGGTCTTGCCGGCCTTGGCATCACGCCGCGCGAGGTGTCGAGCCAGGCGCCCGGCCGGCGCGACTATCTGCGCCGGCCCGATCTCGGACGCATGCTGGATTCCGCATCGCGACGGTCGCTGGAAGGGGGCGGCATCACCGCATGCTCCTGCGCGATCGTGATCGGCGACGGCCTGTCGCCGACAGCGGTCAATGTGCACGCCGTCGAATTGATCCGGCACCTCGTGCCGCGGCTTGCGGCCGATGGGATCGACACCGGTGCGGTGATCGTCGCGTCAGGCGCGCGCGTCGCCCTCGGTGACGAGATCGGCGCCGTCATCGGCGCGCGCATGCTGGTGATGCTGATCGGCGAGCGGCCCGGCCTTTCCGCGCCCGACAGCCTTGGTGCCTATCTCACCTTCGCGCCGCGGATCGGCCTCACCGATGCCGACCGCAACTGCGTCTCCAACATCCACCGTGCCGGGCTGAGTTATGCGGAAGCCGCATTCAGGATCTCGTGGCTTGTGCGCGAGGGGCTGGCACGCCAGATCACCGGGGTCGCGTTGAAAGATGAAAGCGGCGGTGGATCGTCACAGAATGCGCTTCCGGGGTGTGACAAATCAGATACTTAATAGTGGGGATCAACGGTTCCCCGCCGATTTGGTTCTACCCTCGCGCTTGCGAGCAAAGGTGCAGACAGGTAAAACACGCGCCGGTCAATATTCGCGTGTTTTCAAGGACTAGCGCCGATAAGTCGCGCTCACCCGCCTCATTCGCGCCCCTCGACCCAAGCTAGACAGATTGAGCCGTTTTCAGAACTGGACAGGGCATGCTCGAAAAGAACTCCGAAAGTCAGGTCCACGTCGAGAAGGTCGAAGAGCCGCGGTCGGGCCCCAGCATCGCGTTCGGGATCGAGCGTCTCGGCCTGATCCCGATGCGGGCGCCGATCCTGTCCTGCATCGTGCTCGTCCTGTTGTTGATCGGCGCGGTGTTCGGCGTGCATCGGATCAAGATCGACGACTCGCTGTCGCAGCTGTTCCGTTCCGAATCCAAGGACTACAAGCAATATGAGGCGGTGACCAAGCGCTTCCCGGCGACCGAGTTCGACGTCCTCGTCGTGGTCGAAGGCAAGACGCTGCTCGAACGCGACAATCTCGGCAAGCTCCGTGACATGGTCACAGACCTGCAGCTCGTCGAGGGCGTGCGCGGCCTGGTGTCGCTGTTCTCGGCGCGCCAGGCGCCAGAGCCCGGCAAGCTGCCGGCGGCGCTGTTCCCCAATGAACTCCCCGAGGGCGCGGCCTACAACAAGTTCGTCGAGACCGTCAAAAGCAACGAGATCATCCGCGGCAAGCTGTTGTCGGAGGACGGCACGCTCGCGCTGGTCGTGCTGTCGCTCGAGCCGGAGGTGGTCGGCAGCAACAAGCTCAGCAAGGTGGTCGGCGACATCAGGAAGATCATGGCCGACGATCTCGGCGGCAGCGGGCTCAATGCCCAGCTGTCCGGCGTGCCGGTCATGCAGCTCGAGATCCGCAATGCGGTCGAGCGCGACGGCCTGACCTACAACATCCTCGGCATCCTCGCCGGCTGCGTCATCGCCATCATCTTCTTCCGCAAGATATCCTTCATGGTGGCGGCGGCGTTCCCGCCGATGATCGCGATCCTGCTCGCGCTCGGCGGCCTCGGCTGGGCCAATTTCAATCTCAACATGTTCCTCAACGTGATGACGCCGCTCATCATGGTGATCAGCTTCTCCGACTCCATGCAGCTGACATTCGCGGCGCGCGACCGGCTGATCGCGGGCCAGGACAAGTTCACCGCATTCAAGAACGCGGTGCTGGTGGTCGGCCCGGCCTGCGTGCTGACGCACGGCACGGCGGGGATTTCCTTCATCGCGCTGCAATTCTCGGATTCCGACCTGATCCGCAAGTTCGGCGAGGCCGGGCTTGCGGCGACCATCATCGCGCTGGTCGCGGTGCTGTCACTGGTGCCGGTGTTCGGCATCCTGCTGGTACGCAACGAGAAGGTCTTCGCGGTCAAGTTCCAGAGCGCTGACGCCGGCGTGCAGGCGCTGCGCAATTTCTGCTACTGGATCGCGGTGCGGATGGTCGGCCGTCCCGGGCTGTTCAGCCTGCTCGCGCTGATCGTCGTCGGCGGCCTCGGCATCATCTACGCCAATCTCGAGCCGCGCTACCGGCTCGCCGACCAGGTGCCGGACAAGCGGCAGGCGGTGGAGGCGTCGAGCCGGCTCGACGCCAAGCTGACCGGCGCCAATCCGGTCGATGTGCTGATCGAATTCCCCAAAGGCCAATCGCTCTACTCGCCGGAGACGCTGAAGACGATCGCCGACGTTCATGCGATGGTCGAGGACAGCGCCGGCGTCGGCAACGTCTGGTCGCTGGAAACCCTGCGGCGCTGGCTCGCCGAGAAGGCCGGCAGCAACGATGTCGCGACTCTGAAGGAATATGTCAGCGTGATTCCCGAGCATCTCGTGCGCCGCTTCATCTCGAAGGATCAGGATGCGGTCGTGGTGTCGGGCCGCGTCCCGGATCTCGATTCGAGCCAGCTGCTTCCGGTGGTGAACAAGCTCGATCATTCGCTCGACAAGGTGCGCGCCGAGCATCCCGGCTATGAGATCGCGGTCACCGGCCTGTCGGTGATTGCCGCGCGCAACAGCGCCAACATGATCGAGAAGCTCAACCGCGGCCTCACCGTCGAGTTCGCGCTGGTCGCGATCTTCATCGGGCTCGCATTCCGTTCGGTCGTGGTGATGTTCTCCTGCATCCTGCCCGGCATCTTCCCGGTGGTGCTGTCAGGCACGGTGCTGTGGCTGCTCGGGGAGGGGCTGCAATTCGCCAGCGTCGTGGCGTTGACCGTGTCGTTCGGCCTCGGCCTCAGCGCCACCATCCACTTCCTCAATCGGTTGCGGCTCGAGACCAAGCCCGGTGTCACGCCGGAGCTTGCGGTGGAGCGGGCCACCGTGCTGGTCGGCCCCGCGCTGATCCTGACCACGGTGGTGCTGGCCTGCGGCCTCGTCGTCACCGTGTTCTCCGACCTGCCGTCGCTGCGGCTGTTCGGCTGGCTCAGCGCGTTCTCGATGGTCGCAGCCCTGGTCGCGGACCTCTTCATCCTGCGGCCGACCTCGATGTTCCTGATCAACCTGTCGCAGAAGCTCCGCGGCAAGGGCGGGCAACCGGCGCCGATCGAAAAGGCCTGATTGACGGGCAACAAAGACCCGCAACAAAAAAGCTCGGTTCCGAAGCGCTCGGAACCGGGCTTTTTTGTTTGCCTGCCAAATCGGCCGAAGGGGTCAGGTCTTCGTCATCGTGATCGTGACGCCGCGGATCTCGCCCTTGGAGTCGATCTGCACGACCTGCTTGGAGCCGTTGGTTTGCAGGTTCAGGTTGGCGGCAAAGCCGGACGCCTCGACGAACACGTCGATCCGCCCGCCGCCTGCGGTGCCCTGCAAATTGCCGAAGATGTTGCGGCTCGCCTCGCTCCAGTTGCCGGAGATCCGGTCGCCCTGGCTGGTGACGTCGCTGGAGAGGTCGAACTTGTAGCTGTCGCTGGCACAATGCAGCGACTGCTTCAGATTCATGCCCGACGGCGCGACCTTGTAGTCCGCCTTGCAACGAATCCGTTCGGTCGTGCCGTTGGACAACGCCACCGTGCCCGATCCGGTCCACGAGCCGGCAAAACCGGCAAACGGACCGCTGGCCTGGGCATGGACTGCGGAGACAGACAGCATCAATGCGGCGCCGACGCCCACAGCTCTGAGGGCCTGACCAAGGCTGGAACCAAACAGTTTCATTGTGAATTTTCCCATCAAAATCAACGCTTCTTTCGCAAGAAAGCGTCTCGCCGCATCGAAGGTTTAGTGTCACCCAAGAATGTTAGGTTCAAACGACAGAAGCGGCGCGCGCGCGAGCCCTGTTGTCATCGAACAGAATCAGAAACCATTGGCCTCGTTTGGCATGTAGCTTTGCGCGAGTGTGATCCGCAATACCCAAACGCGACAAAGTGATAGCATGAATCGTTGTGCTAAATCAATGACTTAAGCAGGGGTTTACAGCGCCGCAAATTTAGCCGCATTTAGCAGTGCTTGTCGTCAATCCGTTGCCGCGTTACGTGGCGTCTGCAATCCCCAAAATCCGTCCCGGCCATGCCGAAACGCGTTTCGGGAACAGATTTTCTGCTGTCGGAAATGAAGGAATACGATGCGTAAATTTCTCCTGGCTGTTGCCGTGTTGTCGATCCCGCTCTCGTCCAGCGCCTTCGCCCAGCAGCAAGGGCGTGGTACGCCCGATGAGCAGAAGGCCTGCACGCGCGACGTGCAGCGTCACTGCCGTTCCGTGATCGATCAGGGCGACTTCACCATCCTCGCCTGTCTGCAGCAGAACCGCAGCAAGATCAGCGCCGCCTGCGACCAGGTGCTGAAGACCCACGGCCAATAAGACCGAATTCGGGTCTCAAGGGACCGCTATCAACGCCGCGGCTGGCAGCCATGCCGGCCGCGGTCACATATGCTGGCGGTCACAGATAGCATTGGTTTTGGTGGCGTATTCCCCTATATGGGGCTCGCAAATCCCCCGCATGCGCCTGACCGTCCGCGCCTGCGTCGTGCCATGACCAGTGTAGCCCAAATTTCCCATGACCACCGCGAGCGACCTGCGATCCGGAAAGACCCACCGCGACGAGAATTTTCCGGTCGCGTCGTGGATCATTCATCCGCGGCATCGTGCCTTGATCCTGGCCTTCTATAATTTCGTCCGGACCGCCGACGATATCGCCGATCACGCCACGCTGCAGCCTGCGGAGAAGCTGCGGTATCTCGACCTCATGGAGGCCGAGCTGCTCGGCAATGGCGATAGCCAGAAGGAAGCGGTCAGCCTGCGCCGTGCTTTCGCCGAGCGCGGCATGCCGCCGCGGCATGCGCTCGACGTGCTGGTGGCGTTCCGCCTCGACGTCACCAAGCTGCGCTACGAGAACTGGGACGACGTGATCGACTATTGCCGGTACTCGGCGATGCCGGTCGGGCGCTTCATGCTCGACGTGCATGGCGAGGATATTTCGACCTGGGCGGCGTCGGACGCGCTTTGCGCCGGATTGCAGATCAACAACCATCTGCAGGACTGCGGCAAGGACTACCGCAACCTGAACCGCGTCTACCTGCCGCGCGATGCGCTGGCTGCAACGGGTGCAACCGTCGAGATGCTCGGCGAGGCGAAATCATCGCCGGCCCTGCTGAAATGCCTGCAGGCGCTTGCGGTGCGCACCGAGGCGCTGCTCGACCAGAGCAAGTCGCTCGCCGCCGAAGTGAAGGATTTCCGGCTCGGGCTCGAGATCTCGGTGATCCAGGCGTTTGCCGACAAGATCGTCAACCTGCTGAAAGTGCGCGATCCGCTCAGCGAGCGCGTGCATCTGAGCCCGGTCGAATTGCTGCTGCAGAGCCTTGGCGGCGTCGCCGGCGAGACCGCGCGGCGGGCGATCGGACGGCGTGCGGTCTCCAAGACGGCGGCAGGGGCATGAGTGCTGAGGCGGCGGCCAACGCAAGCTACGGAAGCACCGCGTCGGGCAGCTCGTTCTATGCCGCGATGCGCATCCTGCCGCACGCGCAGCGCGAGGCGATGTTCCAGATCTACAGCTTCTGCCGGCAGGTCGATGACATCGCCGATTCCGATGGTCCGCGGCCGGAGCGCCTGGCCGCCTTGCAGCAGTGGCGCGAGGATATCGATGCGCTCTATGCGGGGCATCCGCCGGAGCGGCTGAGGGACTATGTCGCGTCGGTGAAGGCCTTCGGCCTGAAGCGCGAGGATTTCGTCGCGATCGTCGACGGCATGGAGATGGATGTGCCGCAGGACATCCGCGCGCCCGATCTTGCGACGCTCGACCTGTATTGCGATCGCGTCGCGAGCGCGGTCGGCAGGTTGTCGGTGCGCGTGTTCGGCCTGCCCGAGGAAGACGGCATCCAGCTCGCCTACCATCTCGGCCGCGCGCTGCAACTCACCAACATCCTGCGCGACATCGACGAGGATGCCGGTCTCGGCCGGCTCTATCTGCCGCGCGAATGGCTCTGGCATGCCGGCATCACCAACAACGACCCGGCCCGCGTCACCGCCGACCGCGCGCTGCCGAAAGTCTGCGCGCCGCTTGCCGAGCGCGCCAAGATGCACTTCCAGAAGTCCGATGAGATCATGAAGCGCAATTCGCGCCGCGCCGTGCGCGCGCCGCGGATCATGTCGAAATATTACCGCGCAATCCTCGATCTCCTGATCGCGCGCGGCTTCGCCGCTCCGCGTGAGCCGGTGCGTGTGTCCAAGGCAGCCAAGATCGGCATTCTTCTTCGTTACGCGATCATCTGATGCAAAAGACCGTTCATATCATCGGTGCCGGTATTTCCGGCCTCTCCGCGGCCGTGCGGCTCGCCAATGGCGGCTACAAGGTTGCCGTCCACGAGGCGACGCAGCAGGCCGGTGGCCGCTGCCGCTCCTATTTCGACGCCGCCACCAATCTCACCATCGACAACGGCAACCATCTGCTGCTGTCGGGCAACCGCCATGCGCTGAGCTACGCGCGTTCGATCGGCACCGAAGCCGGCCTCGTGGGACCGGCGCGCGCGCAGTTTCCGTTCGTCGATCTGGCCTCCGGCCAGCGCTGGCAGCTCGACCTCGGCGATTCCCGTCTGCCGCTGTGGGTGTTCGACGAGGCGCGCCGTGTCCCGGACACCGGCCTGCGCGATTATCTCGCATTGGCGCCGCTGGCCTGGGCCGGTACCGAGGCGCTGGTTGGCAACACCATTCCCTGCAAGGGCACGCTGTATGACCGCCTGGTGCAGCCACTGCTGCTCGCCGCATTGAACGTCGATCCGCCGGAGGGCTCGGCCGGGCTTGCCGGCGCCATCGTGCGCGAGACGCTGCTCGCCGGCGGGCAGGCCTGCCGTCCGCTGATCGCACGCGACGGCCTGAGCTCGGTGCTGATCGAGCCGGCCGTGAAGTTGCTGCAGGAGCGGGGCCACAGCGTCCAGTTCAGTCACGAATTGCGTGCGCTTGGCATGTCGGGTGATCGCATCAGCGAGCTCGACTTCGGCGGTGGCGACAAGATCACGCTGGCGGCCGACGATGCCGTGGTGCTCGCGGTGCCGCCGCGCGCCGCGGCAACGCTGCTGCCTGGCCTGAAAACCCCGACCAAATTCCGCGCCATCGTGAACGCGCATTTCCGCGTCGATCCGCCGCGCGACGCGGCGCCCATTCTCGGCGTGGTCGGCGGTCTGGTGGAGTGGCTGTTCGCGTTCCCGCAGCGGCTGTCGGTGACGATCAGCAACGGCGACCGCCTAGTCGACATGCCGCGCGAGGAGCTCGCGCAGGCGATCTGGCGGGACATCTGCAAGGCATCCGGCGTTTCCGGCGACCTGCCGCCGTGGCAGATCGTGCGCGAGCGCCGCGCCACATTTGAGGCGACGCCGGAGCAGAATGCCCTGCGTCCGGGGCCCACGACGGCGCAAAAAAACCTGTTTCTTGCCGGCGACTGGACTGCTACCGGGTTGCCGGCAACCATCGAGGGGTCGGTGCGGTCGGGTGATCGCGCCGCAGATCTGGTTCTGGCCAGGCGTTAAATTCGACCTGTTAAGCGGCCGCGGCTTTCGATCAGCCGGTCCGCAATGAAGAGGATATCGAGCGAAATGCTTTCGAGAGATCACGGCGTCGCAGTCGATCCGGTCGCGCTGGAGAAGAGCATCTCCAAGGCAACCGAAGCGCTGCTCGGCTACCGTCAGTCCGACGGGCATTGGGTGTTCGAGCTCGAGGCCGACAGCACCATTCCGGCCGAGTACATCCTGCTGCGTCACTACCTGGCCGAGCCCGTCGACGCCGCGCTCGAGGCCAAGCTCGGCAACTATCTGCGCCGCGTCCAGGGCGCGCATGGCGGCTGGCCGCTGGTGCATGACGGCCCGTTCGACATGAGCGCCAGCGTGAAGTCGTACTTCGCGCTGAAGATGATCGGCGATTCCGTCGACGCGCCGCACATGGTACGGGCGCGCGAGGCGATCCGTTCGCGCGGCGGGGCTTCGGGCAGCAACGTGTTCACGCGCTTCCTGCTTGCGCTCTATGGCGTCGTGACCTGGCGCGCGACGCCGGTGCTGCCGATCGAGATCATGCTGCTGCCGATGTGGTCGCCGTTCCATATCAACAAGATCTCCTACTGGGCGCGCACCACCATGGTGCCGCTGATGGTGCTCGCCGCGCTGAAGCCGCGTGCAAAGAATCCGAAGGGCGTCGGCATCGACGAATTGTTCCTGGAGGATCCGAAATCGGTTCGCATGGCGTCGAAGGCGCCGCATCAGAGCGCGAGCTGGTTCTATCTGTTCCGCTCGCTCGACGCCGTGCTGCGCGTGATCGAGCCGATGTTTCCGAAGCGCCTGCGCCAGCGCGCGATCGACGCCGCGCTCGCCTTCACCGAAGAGCGGTTGAACGGCGAAGACGGCATGGGCGCGATCTATCCGCCGATGGCCAACATCGTCATGATGTATGAGGCGCTCGGCAAGGACGAGAATTTCCCACCGCGGGCCGTCACCCGCCGCGGCATCGACAAGCTGCTCGTGATCCGCGACGACGAGGCCTATTGCCAGCCCTGCGTCTCGCCGGTGTGGGACACCGCGCTGACCTGTCATGCGCTGCAGGAAGCGGGCGGCGAGGATACGCTCGCCAAGGCCAAGCAGGGCCTCGACTGGCTGAAGCCGCGCCAGGTGCTGGAGCTGAAGGGCGATTGGGCGGTCAAGGCGCCGGACGTCCGTCCCGGTGGCTGGGCGTTCCAGTATAACAACGATCACTATCCCGATCTCGACGACACCGCGGTGGTCGTGATGGCGATGGACCGCGTGCGGCGCCATAGCGGAACCAGGGAATATGACGAGGCGATCGCGCGCGGCCGCGAGTGGATCGAGGGGCTACAGAGCCGCGACGGCGGCTGGGCGGCGTTCGACGCCAACAATCTCGAATATTACCTCAACAACATCCCGTTCTCCGATCACGGCGCCTTGCTCGATCCGCCGACCGAGGATGTCACGGCGCGCTGCATCTCGATGCTGGGCCAGCTCGGCGAGACTGCCGAGAGCAGCAACGCGATGGCCGACGGTATCGCCTATCTGCGCCGCACCCAGCTGGCCGAGGGCTCCTGGTACGGCCGCTGGGGCCTGAATTACGTCTACGGCACCTGGTCGGTGCTCTCCGCGCTAAATGTCGCAGGGGTCGATCGCAACGACCCGATGATTCGGAAAGCGGTCGATTGGCTGGCGTCAGTCCAGAATCAGGACGGCGGCTGGGGCGAGGACGCCGTCAGTTACCGGCTGGATTACAAGGGTTATGAAGTCGCGCCGTCGACCTCCTCGCAAACGGCATGGGCCTTGCTTGGATTGATGGCGGCCGGAGAGGTCGAAAATCCCGCCGTTGCGCGGGGGGTGGAGTACCTAAAGGCAACACAGACGGAAAAAGGGCTGTGGGACGAGCAGCGATACACAGCTACGGGGTTTCCGCGGGTATTTTACTTGCGATATCATGGCTACTCGAAGTTCTTTCCGCTCTGGGCGCTGGCGCGGTATCGAAATTTGAGAAGCACCAATAGCAGGGTGGTAGGGGTCGGGATGTGATTGTTGAGGCGGGGGCCGCCGAGACCGTGGGCAGCAGAATTGATCCTCGGCCGGTATTGATTGTGACTGGATTGGTGCAGGAGGCCCGCATCGCAGCCGGTCCCGGCATGATCGTGATCTGCAGCTCGAGCGATCCGCAGCAACTGCGTGAATTGCTGGCGACGCTGGATCCGACTAGCTTCCGTGGCGTGATTTCGTTCGGCGTGGCCGGCGGGCTCGATCCGTCGCTGAAGTCGGGCGACGTCGTGGTCGCGACCGAAGTGATGTCCGGCGATACCCGTTTCCTGGCCGCATCCGCCCTGAACGAAGAGATGATCGCCAGCGCCGCGCTGAAGCGCCGCCGGATCGTCCGCGGCGGGCTTGCCGGCGTCGAACAGGTGATCGCGGCGAAGGCCTGCAAGGCCGCCTTGCGCTCGATGACGGGCGCAGCCGCAGTCGACATGGAAAGCCATATCGCGGCAGCCTATGCCGCCAAGGCGGGCGTTCCGTTCGCCGCGCTGCGCGTGATCAGCGATCCGGCGCACCGGGCGCTGCCCGAGCTTGCGAAATCCGCGGTGAAGCCGAATGGCGACATCGACCTGCGCAAGGTGCTGCGCGGCATCGTGCGCAATCCGCGGACGCTGCGAGCGCTGGTGTCGACCGGAATCGATTTCAATCGCGCGCTCCGCTCGCTGCGCAGCTGCCGCGGCTTCCTGCTTGGCAGCGACGTGTTGATGCCGGTGGACGACGTCCTAGTGGCGAAGGCGGCCTGATCCAGCTGTCCCGGGCCGGGACGGCGTTGCTCGCCGCACCAAGCTCAAAACAATCAAGCTCAAAAGCAGAGGCCCGATCGCATCGCGATCGGGCCTTTTGCTTTGGTGCCTGACGGTTTGGCTCGATGTCACGCCGGTCCAAGTTCCGGTGTGGATCTGCCGGTTTGCGGGCGGGTGACCCTCCAGGCCTGTTCCTGCCTGCGCGTGGCACGGCAAGTCTCCGACGATCATTGGTCCTTGCAGGCCCAGCCACAGCGTCCGCGGGCGGTGTACGCCGTCCTGCGACCTCGAACCGCCCCGTGGATGCTTGACAGATACCGCCATGCGAGCGAGTATGAACTATGGTCCTGTATTCATGAATTAAGGTTCACGATGGCAATCGCGGCGGTTCGCCTCAACCAACTCGTCGAGACCAAGGCCCGCATTCTGGATGCCGCCAGGGACGCCGTGGCGCTGAGTGGGTGGAAGGACGCCCAGATCGCCCTGATCGCCTCACGGGCCGGCGTGGCGACCGGCAGCGTGTATCGCTACTTCGACTCGAAGGCGGACCTTTACGCGCAGGTGCTCGCCCTGGTTTCCGAGCGCGAGGTGGCCGTTGTCGCCGCGATCGTCGAGGCGGAGGGATCCGCGTCCCAGTGTCTGGTGGACGCGATCTACACCTTCTCGGTCCGGGCGATGCGCGGCCGCCGTCTGGCCTATGCGTTGATCGCCGAACCCTGTGAGCCCGGGATCGATGCGGCGCGCCTGAAATACCGGGCGGCCCTGGCCGACCAGATCGCAAGGCTGGTCCGGCGCGGCATCGCCAACGGCGAGTTCGTCGATATCGATGCGAATGTCGCGGCATCCTGCGTGGCCGGCGCTTTCATGGAGGCGCTGGTTGGTCCGCTGGCGCCCGAAGCAGCCCCGGACTCCGACGCGGCAAAGGCGATCGCTCAGACGATCGCGGGGCTTTCCGCGCGCATGCTGTTTCGCCATCCCGCGCCTGAATTGACCCCTGTATCGAGGGTTTCCGCATGAATGCGCGTGTCCATCCGGTTACCGTCGCGGAAGCGAAAACCAGTGCGTTCGCGACCCATGAAGTCCGCAATCAGGCGCGGCCAGCCACAGGCTTCAACGCGTTCGATGACGACCGCGCGTTGAGCGGTCTGATCGCAACGATGGTGCCATGGGCGAAGGACAGGCTTTCCGCGCTCGGAGCCCATGCCGGCAGCGAAGCTGTGCAGGAGGTCGCGCGGCTTGCCAACGAGCACGAGCCGAAGCTCCTGACCCACGACCGGTATGGCAACCGCAATGATTGGGTCGAGTTTCATCCGGCTTGGCATCAATTGATGGCGCTGGCGTTCCAGAGCGAGGTCCATAGCCTCGCCTGGTCCGCGCGCGAGCCACATGGGCATCTGGCGCGCGCAGCGCTGAGCTATCTCTGGAATCAGATCGAGAACGGCGTCGGTTGTCCGACCGGGATGGCGTACGCCGCGATCGCCGGGTTTTCCGGCAAGCCGCAATTCAGTCTGTGGCGGGAGCGAACGCTGGCGGCGGACTACGATCCACGCCGGCTTCCGATCGAGGCCAAGCGCGCGGCGGTGATCGGCTATGCGATGACCGAGAAGCAGGGTGGCTCCGACCTGCGTGAGACCCAAACGACCGCGCGCTTCGTCGAGCGCGGCGCGCACGGCGAGATCTATGCGATCACCGGCCACAAATGGTTTTTCTCGGTGCCGGTCGCCGATGGATTCTACACGCTGGCGCGCACCCAATCCGGCGTCAGTTGCCTGTTCGTGCCGCGCCTGCTGCCGGACGGCAGCGCCAACCGCATCCACATTCAGCGCCTGAAGGACAAGTGCGGCAACCGTTCGAACGCGTCGAGCGAGATCGAGTATCACGATACGTGGTCGATCCTGGTCGGTGAGGAAGGCCGTGGCATCGCGGAGATCCTTTCGCATGCTCATTTGACGCGGCTGGATTTCGCGGTCGGCTCCGCCGGGCTGATGCGGCAGGCGCTGAGCCTGGCACTGAACCACGCGCAAACGCGAACCGCGTTCGGCAAGCCGATGGCCGAGCTTCCGATGCAGCGCAACGTGCTTGCCGATCTCGCACTCGAGAGCGAGGCGGCGATGCTGGGCGCATTTCGCGTCGCGCGTGCGACCGACGGCCTGCAGACGAGCGAGCACGAGCGGCTGCTGGCGCGGGTCGCCACTCCCGTGGTGAAGTTCTGGAATTGCCAGCGCGCGCCGGCTTTCACCTATGAGTGTCTGCAGGTGCATGGCGGCAACGGCTTCATCATGGAGAATGCGATGGCGCGGCTCTACCGCGAGGCGCCGCTGAATTCGATCTGGGAAGGCACCTCCAACATGATGTGCATGGACGTGCTGCGCGCCATGCAACGGGATGCAAATTGCCGGGACGCGTTCGTCGACGAACTGCGTGCGAGCAGGGGCCTCAATGCGGTCTATGACCGCTGCACGGACGATCTCGCGGATCGCTTGCTGGCACGATATCCGGACGATGGGCATGCGCGGGCGCTGGTCACCCGCATGGCGCATGCGTTGCAGGCGGCCGAGATGTTGCGGCATGGCGATGCCACCGCTGCCGATCTCTTCGTGCAATCCAGACTTGGCGCGGACGGGATGCATGTATTCGGTGCGCTTCCGTCGTCGGAAGGCCTTGGCAAGGTCGTCGAACGCGCCTCCGTCATCCGTCACTAAGGGTCCCAGTTATATGCGTCAGACCGAAGTTTGTGCCGTCAGCGACGTCAGGGCGATCGTCGGAGAAGAGGAGTGGGCGATGCGGGTCGATCTCGCGGCGTGCTACCGCCTGGTCGCGCTCTATGGAATGACCGACCTGATCTACAACCACATCAGCGCGCAGGTCCCGGGGCATGACGATCGGTATCTGATCAATCCGTACGGCATGCTCTATGAGGAGATCACGGCGTCGAGCCTCGTCAAGATCGACATCGAGGGCCGGACCTTGCTGCAGCCCGACCACGGCTACAACGTCAACGTGGCCGGCTTCTATCTGCATGCCCCGATCCATCGCGCACGGCCCGACGTGAAATGCGTTCTGCATACCCACACCCGGGCAGGGACCGCGGTAAGCACGCTTGCCGAAGGGCTGCTTCCGCTGTCGCAGACGGCGATGCGGTTTCACGGGCGGATCGGCTATCACGACTTCGAGGGGCCGGCGATCGACCGCGACGAATGCGACCGGGTCGTCGCCGATCTCGGCCGCAACAACGTGCTGGTGTTGCGCAATCATGGCCTCCTGGTCTGCGGCAACACGATTCCGCAGGCGTTCAATGCGATCTACTGGCTGGAGCAGGCCTGCCGGATCCAGGTCGATGCGCTCGGCTGCGGCCGGCCGCTGCACGCGCCGAGCGAGCTGGCGATCGGCAACACGGTGACCTGCTTTGCCGGCACCGAGATCACGCTGGACAATGAGCGCGACACCAATCCGGTGCTGAATGAAGCGGCACAAAATCTGCAGGCCGGTTACGGGCTGCTGGAGTGGCCGGCGCTGCGGCGCAAGCTCGACCGCATCGACGGGAGCTACGCGCAATGAGCACGTCGCTGGCGGCGTTGCGGATCGGCTTCATCGGCGCCGGCCGCGTGGCGCAGACGCTGGCGCCGGCGTTCGCTCGCGCGGATTTGAACGTCGCAGCCTTCTATAATCGCGGTCCCGATGCCGCGCAGCGCCTCGGATCCCGCATCCCGTCGGCACGGCCGATGATCGACGCGCAGCAGGTCGTGGACTTCTGCGACATGGTTTTCCTCACGGTGAGCGACGACGCGATCCTGCCGGTCTGCCGCGGCCTGCGCTGGGAGCCGCGTCACCGCGTGGTCCATTGCAGCGGCGCGACCGAACTCGCGGCGCTCGATCATGCGCGATCCGCGGGCGCCGCAACCGGCGGGTTTCATCCAATGCAGATGTTTGCAAATCCCGACGTCGCGCTTGAGGGGCTGCGCGGATGCACCGTCGGGATCGAGGCAGAAGGCGACTTCCGGCACGACCTTGAACGGCTCGCCACCAGCATCGCCTGCGAGCCGTTGGCGCTGCCGGCCGGCGTGCGGGCGCTCTATCATGCCTCGGCCTACTATGTCGGTCCGTTCCTGATCTCGCTGCTCAAGGAAGGCGTCGAGCTCTGGAAGAGCTTTGGCGCCAGCGAGGCCGACGCGCTGCGTGCCATGATGCCGCTGCTGCGGGGCACCGTCGCGGCCGTTCTCGACGGTGGCCTCGCCAACGGCATGGGTGGCTGCGTGGCGCGCGGCGATGTTGGAACGATCGTCAAGCACCTGCGGGCCCTGGACGAGCGCTTTCCCGCTTCGGGCGCGTTGTATCGCGAACTGGCTCTGCGCAATGTCCCGCTCGGGATCGAGCGTGGCACACTCAGCGCTCCGCGCGCCGCAGAGATCGAGCAGCTGCTGTTGCGAACCCGGCAAGCGCAGGCGGCATCCTGATCCAAGAAAAAGGGCCCCGGTTCGCTGAACCGAGGCCCTTCAATTTTGCCTCGCTCACATGGAGCATCAGGCGGCGCTGGAAGCCTTCTGTTGCTGCTTGGCAGCGGCGGCCGCCGCCTCGTCGCGGCGGATCTCCGAGAGCTTCTTCTGGACCTGCTCGGCGAAGATGTACTGCGCCGGACGCTGCTTCGACATGTCGATCTCCGGCGCCATCGGGCCAGTGGTCCTGATGCCGCGCAGCGCGACCCACATCGCCTTCAGCGGATTGTTGATCGCAGCGGTCGCCGCGGTCGGCTCGTAACCGCAATGGGCCATACAGTCGGCGCACTTCTCGTACTTGCCGGTGCCGTAGGTCTCCCAATCGGTGGTGTCCATCAGCTCCTTGAAGGTCTTGGCGTAGCCTTCACCGAGCAGATAGCAGGGCTTCTGCCAGCCGAAGATGTTGCGCGCCGGCATGCCCCAGGGCGTGCACTCGTATTCCTGGTTGCCGGCGAGGAAGTCGAGGAACAGGCCGGAATGCATGAAATTCCACTTCTTGCCCTTGCCGAGCGCAAAGACGTCGCGGAACAACTTCTTGGTCTTGGTGCGGTTGAGGAAGTGCTCCTGGTCGGGCGCACGCTCATAGGCGTAGCCCGGCGACATCGAGACGCCGACGCCGAGCTCGGTGGTGAAGTCGAGGAATTTGGCGATCTCCTCGGCCGGATGGCCGTCGAAGATCGTGGCGTTGACGTTGACCGTGAAGCCGCGCGCCTTCGCCGCCTTGATCGCGGAGACGGCGCGATCGAACACGCCCTTCTGCGACACCGCCTTGTCGTGATGGTCCTTCAGGCCGTCGAGATGCACCGAGAAGAACAGATAGGGCGACGGCTCGAACAGATCGAGCTTCTTCTCGAGCAGCAGCGCATTGGTGCACAGCGAGACGAACTTCTTGCGCGCCACGAGGCCGCGCACGATCTCGCCGATCTCCTTGTGGATCAGCGGCTCGCCGCCCGGGATCGCCACCATCGGTGCGCCGCATTCATCGGCCGCGTCCCAGCATTCCTGCGCGGTCATGCGGCGATTGAGGATCGCATCGGGATAATCGATCTTGCCGCAGCCAACGCATGCGAGGTTGCAGCGGAACAGCGGTTCCAGCATCAGCACGAGCGGATAGCGTTTGCGGCCAAGCAGCTTCTGCTTGATCAGATAACCGCCGATACGCATTTCCTTGAAGAACGGTATAGCCATTAGAGGATTTTCTTTCTGCACTTATCAAAGGGAAGTGGGTTCAGATCAGCCCGCAGTCAGTTCGGCCGGCAGCCGGAATTCGATATTCTCTTCGCGGCCCGGAACGACCGAGACCGACACCGGTCCGATACGCCGCAGGGCCTCGATGACATCGTCGACCAAAACCTCAGGTGCCGATGCACCCGCCGTAATGCCGACGGCCTTCGCATCCTTCAGCCAATCCGGGTTGAGCTCGCTCCCATCGGCAATGAGATAACTCGCGACACCAACCTCGGTGCCGATCTCACGAAGCCTGTTCGAGTTGGAACTATTGGCGGCCCCCACCACCAAAATGACATCCACCAGCTTACTCAGGTCCCTTACCGCAGATTGGCGGTTCTGTGTCGCATAGCAGATATCCCTGATGTCCGGGCCTTGAATATCTGTAAATTTTGCCTGAAGGGCCGCGATGATGTCCCTGGTGTCGTCCACCGACAGGGTGGTCTGGGTGATGTAGGCGACCGGGGCGTCGGTCGGCAGCCGCAATTCCGCCACATCCTGAACGCTCTGGACCAGCAGGACCGGCCCCGGAACCTGCCCCATGGTTCCCTCGACCTCGGGATGGCCGGCATGCCCGATCAGGATCAGGGCGCGGCCCCTCGAGATATAGCGCTTGCCCTGGTTGTGGACCTTGGTGACGAGCGGGCAGGTGGCATTGAGCACGGGCAGGTCGCGGGCCTCCGCCTCCTCCTCGACGCTCCTGGCGACGCCATGGGCGCTGAAGACGGTCACCGCCTTGGCCGGCACTTCCGACAGGTCCTCGACGAAGATCGCGCCCTTCTTCTTCAGGCTTTCGACCACGTATTTGTTGTGAACGATCTCGTGGCGGACGTAGACCGGCGGGCCATACTTCTGCAGCGCGCGTTCGACGATTTCGATCGCGCGCACAACGCCCGCGCAAAAGCCGCGCGGCTGGGCAAGAAACACTTCCATAGGTCGTCCGTTACGCAAATTGCACCAATCTCATTCCATGCCCTGCTGCCATTTCGGCAACGCACTCCGCCCGGGCGGACGCCGCAACTTCAGTTGCAATGCCCGCACCATCTCAGATCCTGCACGTGATCCGCGCCCTCAAGGGCATGGAAATACAGGGATTTGTGGCAAAAAGGTAGCGCTTCGAGCGGATGAGTAGCCAGTCAAGTGAGGGGAGTGAGGTAATATGGTGTGGATTTCAGGTCCTGCGACCGTCCGTCTCCCTCACTTGTTCGTCACTTTATCGCCCACTCCTGCGGTCTATACCGGCGGCTCGTGGCCGTTCCTGTGCTTTGGAACCTCCTTGCCATCTCGTCGAGGAAGGTAACCAAAACAACATTAGATCGGTCCCCGGAACTCCGCTACAGAGCGGGCGTTTTCGGCCATGCTTCCCAGAGATTAGAAAGAAACGAAGTGCTGACAAATATTGTCGTCTCCGTTGTTAGGACCTGTACGCGTTTTGCCCTTCCGGTTGTCATTCTCTCGGTGCTGCTGTCGATCGGCGCCGGCTTCTATACGGCTCGCAACTTCTCGATCAACACCGACATCAACAAGCTGATCTCGCCGGATCTGGATTGGCGCAAGCGCGACAACCAGTTCGAGGAAGCCTTTGATCGCGAGCGGCTGATCCTGGCCGTCGTCGAGGCGGCGACGCCCGAGCTGACCAGCTCGGCCGCGAAGGCGCTCACCGCGAAGCTGCAAGCCGACAAGAAGAACTTCGAGGCGATCACCGCGCTCGGCTCCGGCGAATTCTTCGAGAAGAACGGCTTGCTGTTCCTGCCGACCGAAGAGGTCGGCAAGGTCACGGGCCAGCTCGAATCGGCAGCGCCGCTGATCGAGATCATGGCTGGCGACCCTTCAATTCGCGGACTGACCGGTGCGCTCGAAACCGGCCTTGCCGGCGTCAAGCGCGGACAGGTCAAGCTCGACAACGCCGCTCCGCCCTTCAACCTGATCTCCGAGACCGTTGAGACCGTCCTCGCCAAGGGCAATGCGACCTTCTCCTGGCGTGAGCTCACCAGCGACAAGCCGCTGACCGATTCGGACAAGCGTGCCTTCATCGAGATCAAGCCGATCATCGACTATTCGGCGCTGGAGCCGGGCAAGGACGCAACCGATGCGATCCGGCAGGCGGCGGCCGACCTGAAATTCCCGACCGAGTATCACGCGCGCGTCCGCCTGACCGGACCCGTGCCGATCGCCAACGAGGAATACGCCACCGTGCAGGACGGCGCGATCCGCAACGGCATCGGCACCGTGGTGATCGTGCTGATCATCCTCTGGCTGGCGCTGCATTCCGGCAAGATCATCTTCGCGGTGTTCGTGAACCTGTTCATCGGTCTTGCCCTCACCACGGCGGTCGGCCTGATGATGGTCGGATCGCTGAACCTGCTTTCGATCGCCTTCGCGGTGCTGTTCGTTGGCCTCGGTGTCGACTTCGGCATCCAGTTCAGCGTCCGCTACCGCTCCGAGCGTTACAAGAACGACAATCTGACGCTGGCGCTGGAAAACGCGGCGCGTCGCTCGGCGGTGCCGCTGTCGCTCGCGGCGATGGCGACCGCGGCCGGCTTCCTGTGCTTCCTGCCGACCGACTACAAGGGCATCTCCGAACTCGGCAAGATCGCCGGCGCCGGCATGCTGGTGGCCTTCATCACCAGCATCACGGTGCTGCCGGCGCTGCTCGACCTGCTCAATCCGCCTGGAGAGAAGGAGCCGGTCGGCTACGCCTTCCTGGCGCCGCTCGATCACTTCCTGGAAAAGCATCGCGTCCCGATCATCGTCGGCACGATCCTGGTCACGGTCGCGGGCCTGCCGCTGCTGCACTACATGAAGTTCGACTTCAACCCGATCAATCTGCGCAACAAGCACGCGGAATCGATCGCGACCTTCCTCGACCTGAGAAACGATCCGAATACCGGCGCCAACGCCATCAACGTGATGACGCGCTCGGAGGCCGACGCCAAGAAGATCGAGGCCAAGCTCGAGAAGCTGCCGGAAGTGTCGCGCGTGATGTCGCTCGACAGCTTCGTGCCTGATGATCAGCCGGCCAAGCTGAAGCTGATCGCGCAGGCGGCCAAGATGCTCGGTCCCGCGCTCAACCCCGACTCGGTCGATCCGGCGCCGTCGGATCAGGAGAATGTCGAGTCGCTGAAGAGCTCGGTCGACAACCTGCGCAGGACCGCGGGCGACGGCAAGGGGGCGGGCGCGGTTGCCGCGCGCCGGCTCGCCGATGCCCTGCAGAAGCTGGCCGATTCGAACCAGTCCATCCGTGACAAGGCCCAGGACGTCTTCGTCGCGCCGATGAAGATCGTGTTCGATCAGCTCCGCAACACGCTGCAGGCCCAGACCGTCACGCTGCAGAACCTGCCGCCGGAACTGGTCGAGAGCTGGAGGACCAAGGACGGCCTGATGCGTGTCGAGGTCGAGCCGAAGGGCGATCCGAACGACAACGACAATCTGCGCCGCTTTGCCGATGCCGTGCTCGCCGCCGAGCCGACCGCGATCGGCGGGCCGGTCTCGATCCTGAAGTCGGGCGATGTCATCGTGAATGCGTTCATCCACGCCGGCATCCTGGCGCTGGTCACGATCGGCCTGCTACTGTGGCTGACGCTGCGCCGCGTCGTCGACGTGCTGATGACGCTGGTGCCGCTCCTGGTCGCCGGCATCGTCACGCTGGAGATTTGCGTGCTGATCGGGCTGCCGCTCAACTTCGCCAACATCGTCGCGCTGCCGCTGCTGCTCGGCGTCGGCGTCGCGTTCAAGATCTACTATGTCACGGCATGGCGGCAGGGCAGGACAAACCTGCTGCAGTCGAGCCTGACGCGTGCGATCTTTTTCAGCGCGCTGACCACGGCGACCGCGTTCGGCAGCCTGTGGCTGTCCAGCCATCCCGGCACCGCGAGCATGGGCAAGCTGCTCGCGCTCTCGCTCGTCACCACGCTCGCGGCAGTGTTGCTGTTCCAGCCGGCGCTGATGGGCAAGCCGCGCGAGGCCCTCAAGGAGGAGGATATCGCCAACGACGTCACCTGACGCGCAGGCGATCGGGCTTGGCGGCAAGGTGCCGCCGAGCCTTAAATTCAGGCACGCGTCAACGTCACGAACCAGCCGGCATGCGCGCGCGACGCCGCCAGCTGGCCTTGGTCAATGCGTTGGTCGCGCGATGTCCGGCAGCAGGCAGATATCACCCACGACGTCAGCAGACGCATTGGCGTTGCCTGGGGCAGTGGTTGCCTGCTTTTGCCCCGGCTTGGTGGCAGGCGCCACGGCGCCGGTGGTCTTCTGCGGCGCGGCCGGTTTGGGCAGGGCACCCTTCGCCGCCGGGCTGCCCGCGGCAGGCGGGTTGCCGGTGGCGCTGACAGGGATCGGCGGACCGACGCGGGTCCAGGTCTCGCCGCCACAGAGGAAGCCGAGCACGCAGCCCTGGATCTCGAGCTGATCGGTGCCGACGGGCTTGATGGTCGAGCTGTAGAGCTGGCCGTCCTTCGCGTTGTAGACTTGGCCTTCCCACGCGTCGGCGCCGGCCTTCTTCTTCATGTCGATCAGGATCGGCATGCCGAGCGTAGGCCTGCCTTGCTTCGCCGGATCAGGATTGTTCTTATCCTTGCCGCCGGGGGTTTTTTCCCAGGACACCGCACCCCACATGCTGCCATTACACTGGGCGACGCGGATGGTGGCGACACCGTCGGCGACCTTCCAGTCGCCGGTCGGGTCCGCTGCAAGCGCCGGTGATAATACGGTGGCCAAAAATAAACCTGAAAAGGCTATTGTACGCGCGAAAGTTCTTGGGCAGTGCAACATGGTCCAAACCTGTGCTTAACTAGACGATCCGAGCGGGGGTCAAAACGCCGCTAGCGAGCGTTTTAAGTTGACGAGATGGCCATCAACCGACGTATGTAACGAATGGTAAGTTCCAATTTAGACGTTTCCGAGATTTTTGTGGAGCGCGAGGGGCAGCGCGGTGCCATGCACACGCGTCACCTCAACGAGCAGCTCGTTCGCGTCCTCAAGACCATCGGCTATGACGTCGGCTTCCAGAAGGGGCAAGGCCAATACCTCTTCGATCGTCAGGGGGCTCGTTACCTCGATCTATTGAGCGGATTTGGCGTTTTTGCGATTGGCCGCAATCATCCGGACCTGCGCAAGGCGCTGAAGAGCGTGCTCGACGCCGATCTGCCGAATCTGGTGCAGCTCGACGTCTCGACGCTCGCCGGCGTGCTCGCGGAACGGCTTCTGGAATATGTTCCATATCTGGACAAGGTGTTTTTCGCCAATTCCGGTGCCGAAACCGTCGAAGCGGCGATCAAGTTCGCGCGTGGCGCCACGGGCCGTCCGGGCATCGTCTATTGCGGGCATTCCTTCCACGGGTTGTCCTACGGCGCGCTGTCGCTGACCGATGATTCGAATTTCCGCAGTGGCTTCGAGCCGCTGCTGCCGGGTTGCACCCCGATCCCCTACAACGATCTCGAGGCGCTGGAGAAGGCGCTGTCGTCGCGCCAGGTCGGTGCGTTTATCGTCGAGCCGATCCAGGGCAAGGGCGTCAACATGCCCACCGACGAGTTCCTGCCCGGCGCGCTGGCGCTGTGCCGCAAATACGGCACGCTGTTCATCGCCGACGAGATCCAGACCGGCATCGGCCGCACCGGCAAGTTCCTCGCGATCGAGCACTGGGGCATCGAGCCCGACATGGTGCTGCTGGCGAAGGCGCTCTCCGGCGGTCACGTGCCGATCGGCGCGCTGCTGACGCGCAAGAGCATCTTCGACAAGATCTTCAACCAGATGGACCGCGCGGTCGTGCATGGCTCGACCTTCGCCAAGAACGATCTCGCGATGGCCGCCGGCATCGCCACGCTCGATGTCATCAAGGCCGAAAAGCTCGTCGAGAACGCCGCCAAACGCGGCGCCGAGCTGCGCCTTGCGCTGACCCGCATGGTGCCGGGCTACGAGTTGATGAAGGAAGTCCGCGGCAAGGGCCTGATGATCGGGGTCGAGTTCGGCCCGCCGAAATCGCTGCGGCTGAAGGCGTCGTGGAATCTGCTGGAGACCGCCAACAAGGGCCTGTTCTGCCAGCTGATCACGGTGCCGCTGTTCAAGGATCACAAGATCCTGACCCAGGTCGCCGGCCACGGCCTCCACACCATCAAGCTGCTGCCGCCGCTCATGATCACCGAAGACGACTGCAGCTGGATCGAGAAGTCGTTCGACGAGGTGATCGCCGGCAGCCACAAGGTGCCCGGCGCGATCTGGTCGCTCGGCAAGACGCTGGTCGACAACGCGGTGCGCAAGTCGGCGTAGGCTTGAACCCGTAGCCCGGATGCAGCGAAGCGAAATCCGGGGTTCTCGATCCTTGCGAGACTGTTCCCGGATTGCGCTGCGCTCCATCCGGGCTACGAAGCAGCCTCATCCGTCATTGCGAGCGAAGCGAAGCAATCCATCGCGAAAGACGGAGATATGGATTGCTTCGTCGCTGTCGCTCCTCGCAATGACGGTCGGCCAAGGGAGGCATCTCACCCCTCCTTGTTCGCGCGCATCGCGCCCTCGAACTTGTCGCCGAACTCCGTCAATTCGTCGGCACCGAGATCGCTGACGGCCCAGTAGTTCAGGCCGCGGTCGCTCCAGCGGCGAATGTTGAAACCTTGCAGCGTCGAGATCTTCGCGGACTTCCGTTCGGTGCTCGCGGTCTGCGCCACGAACAGGTTGATGACGTGCTGGCGCCGCTTGTAGACCACGGCGCCGATCTCGCGGGCGTTGACGTAGTCGAGCCGGCCGCCGATCAGGGTAAAGCCCTGCGCGGTGAGATCGATCACCGGCGGCGAGACGTCGAGCTTGCCGTTGAACCAGGGCTTGACCGTATGCTGATCGGTCGAGACCACGTCGATCAGGTGGCCGGCCTGCAGCGAGCGCAGATGCGCCGACACCACCTCGTTCTCGATGCGCTGCTCGTCGTCATTGCGCAGCACGATCGCGACGAGGCCGGTCGCGGCCATCGCCGACACGGCGGAGCCCATCGCGAAGCCGCGCAGCACCGAGCGCCGGGTCGGCGCCGCCTGCGGTTGCGGCAACGCCTTCTCGATCTTGCGGCGCAGCTCGAGCGGCGCCTTGTAGCGCACATCGCTCTCGGCGATCGCCTGACGGATCTCCTGATATTCCTTCATCAGGGCGGCGCAATGCGCGCAACCCTCGATATGGGCTTCCACTTCGCGCGCATGGCCGGCATCGAGTTCGCCGTCGATCAGCGCGTGGACCAGCACTTCGGCTTCCTCGCAGTTCATTTCACTTGCTCCTGTTCCGCGAGCCAGGCCGATCGCAGCATGGCGCGGGCGCGTGCGAGGCGGGACATCACGGTGCCGACAGGCACGGCGGCGACATCGGCGATCTCGCGGTAAGAAAGATTCTGGATTTCCCTGAGCACAAAGGTCTCGCGGAACGGCTCGGCGAGCGCCGCGACGAGCTTGCGCACGGTGTCGCCGTCGAAGCGACGCAGCAGCTGCTTTTCCGGGGTCTCCGGCGCCTCATTCCACAGCGGGGTCTGATCGCCACCCTCGGGCAGCTCCTCGACCGCGGTGGGGGCGGTCTTGCGGCGGGCATATTCGGCGCGGCAGACATTGCGCAGGATCGCAAACAGCCACGGCTTCATCGCAGGTCCACGGTAGCTGTCGAAATGCTTGTAGGCGCGCAGATAGCATTCCTGCACCGCATCCTCGGCGTCGGCGGCATCGCGCAACAAATAGCGTGCCAGGGTATAGGCGTCGTCAAGGTACGGCAGCGCGGCTTCGCGGAAGCGCCGCGCCTTTTCGGGATCGTCTTGCGACGCTTTGACAACCATCGTGTCCTGCCCGGCATGTCGAGAGACGGCTTGTGCCCGGCCGGGGGCGGAGGGCCACCGGCCGGGCATGGCTGTGATTGTATGGGTGGTCACGTTACCCAACCTTGATACTGCCTGTCATGTGCGGATGCAGCGAGCAGAAATACTTGTACTCGCCGGGCTCCGTGAAGGTGAACGAGAAGGTGCCGTCGGTATCCATGGTCTTGGAGCGGAATTTTCCCGCACACACCACGGTGTGCGGGATGTCGTCGCGGTTGGTCCAGGTCACGGTGGTGCCGACCTTCACCTCGAGCGGGTTCGGCGCGAACGAGAAGTTGTCGATGTGGACCGCGACGTCTTCGGCGCGGGCCGCCGTGACAGGAAGCAGCATGGTCGCGACCACGGCTATACCGAAATCGCGTCGATTGATCGAACTCATCGGTCTCGTCCCTCAGCCCTGCAACGGCGTGTCGATGATCGCCAGCGGCTGGCTGTTCTGCTTGAAGTTGATGCTGGCGACGCCGAGCATGCTGCGCAGCTTGGCATCCTCGACCTTCATCGGGCCGGGCGAGGGGGCCGCACCCGGCGCCGGCTGCGGGAAGGCCGTCGAGCGCGCGGTGTGGAAGGTGACGTTGCCCTCGACCTTCTGCATCACCTGGTGGATGTGGCCGTTGAGCACGGTGACCGAGCCGAAGCCCTTGACATACTCCAGCGCGCGGGCGCCGTCCTCGGTACCCCAGCCCCATTGCGGATAGACCGTCCACAGCGGGATGTGGGCGAACAGCACGATCGGGGTCGACTTCGAGCGGCTCTTGAGGTCGTTCTCGAGCCATTCCAGCTGCTCGTTGCCGAGATTGCCGAGGCCGCCGCCCTTGAGGTCGACGACGTTGACGAGGCCGACGAAATGCACGCCGCCGGCGTCGAAGGAGTAGTAGCCCGGACCCTTGGTGCCCTTGCCGTAGCGTTCCTTGTAGAGCTTGACCTCCTCGTCGATGAAGTCGTGCTCGCCCGGCACGTAATGCACGTCGAGCTTGGCCTGCGAGATGATGCGATCGGCGTCATCGAATTCGGACGCCTTCGACAGATGCGTGATATCGCCGGTGTGGATCATGAACGACGGCTTGACCTGCATCGCCCGGACCTTGTTGATGGCCTCTTCAAGCGTGCCGATGGCATTCGGGTTGGCCGGCTTGTCGAAGCCGACATGGCTGTCGCTGATCTGCATGAAGGTCATGCCGGTGGTCGCTTCGGCTGCGGCCGCCGAGCCGACGATGCCGAGGGAATGCGGCACGCCGCCGGTAACCGTCCAGAGGACGCCGGTGCCGGCCCAGGTCATGCATTCCAGCACCTTGCGTCGGCTGACGCCTTTCTCTTCATCGTGGTGGTCGTGATCGTGTCCGCTCATAGCAAGTCTCCCGTTGGGCCCAGGGATTGGGTTTCCGGGAAGGTGATCGGCGAGCCCAGGGGTTTATTCCCGCGGCTTTGGACGGGGTTGAGGGCCGGGATGACGATTTCGTGAGGGCCGGAAAGCCGGCCGCGACATGAGTAGACATACCGCCGGCGCGACAGGTGGACGCAAGGGCAAGATCCGCCATTGAAAGTATGGGGCCTGCAACGCTATCGACCCGGCAAACCACTGATCGGTCGGAGGAAAACATGGCCGAGGTCACCGGCGGCGGTCACTACGGCGAAGTTCGTTACGAGGTGACCGGGGAACCGGTCGTCCATGCGACATTCAGAGCGGCACCTATGACGATCCCGATGCGGTGCCGGCCACGATGCATATCCAGGTCGCGGAGCGGCTGCGCTGGATAGAAACGGCGCATGAGCTGCCGACCGTCGAGCGCTTTCCGTCGCCGGAATGAGCGCTGGCCGACGGGTGCAGCGCTGATGCGCGGCGCAACATGGCGATGCCCCGCAACATAGATGAACAACCGCAACAAAGCTGTCTTGCAGCCGTCAGCATAATGTCAGCGCTCCTGCATAAGAATGGCGGACTTCACTCGCCACACCGGGAGATCTTCATGAGCGACCACGCAGGCGTTGAGCATCACCACAAGGCAGCTGAGCATCACGAGCACGCGGCGCGTCATCACCGCGAAGCCGCCAAGCACCACGAAGCCGGCGATCACCACAAGGCGGCGCATCACGCGCACAGCGCCCATGGTCACGCCAGCCATGCCCAGCATCACCACACCGAGGCGAGCCGGCATCACGCCGAGCACCACGGCAATCACTAAGAACCGTTCCAGTACTGCGTGAGTGGCTTCCGCCGTCCTCGCAAGGGGACGGCGTTTTCTTTTGGCGGGCGTTCCGTGCCGACGCTAGCCGGTTCGCGCGTCAAACGTCCTGAGCGCCGCAACCATGAGCTCCGGCGCTTCCTGCGCGACGCAGTGCCCGACGTTCTCGAATGTCCAGCGGCTGGCGTGCGGGATCAGGGCGGCGGCGCGATCGGCCATCTCCTTGTAGACCGGCCATGACTGCTCAGCCGTGGCGATGCAGACCGGGCAGGCGATGTCGGAGAACCACGGGAACGGATTGCCGCGCGCATCGCCGGTGTAGATCTGCTCCATGGCCTGGAAGATCGGCCCAAGCAGCGCCGACTCGATTTCAGGCGTGCAGCGTAGCTGCATGCGGCCGTCGTCGAGCTGTGCAAAACCGTGATGGACATAGGCCCACAGCGACGGCTCGGTCCACGGCGCGAACGCCGGTGCTTCGCGCAATCGCCGGAACAGATCGTCGGCGTTGTCGAATTCGGCGCGGCGGCGCAGCACGCCCTGCACCGATGCGTTCGCGATCTCGCTCAAGCCGCCGGTCCGCGGCGCGCGCGGATCCATCGCGGTCGGCTCCGTCACGAACAGCCGCGCGAAGCGGTCCGGCACCAGCTTCGTGGCGAGCATCAGGTCGGTCGCGCCGGCGCTGTGACCGATGCCGTAAATGTTCTGAAGGTCGAGGCGCTCGACCACCATGCGGACATCGTCGGCGAAGTCCTGGAACTGATAGCGGTCGGCCGGCGGCTTGTGGCTCAGGCCGTGGCCGCGGCGGTCGAGCGCATAGACGGTGTAGTCGGCGGCCAGCGCTTCGGCGACCTCGGTCCACACTTCGGCGACAAAGCCGGTGCCGTGCAGCAGCAGCGCCGGCGGCTTGCCGGAGGCCGGCTCGCCCCACCGTGCCAGCGCGATCTGCGCGCCGGCATCGCCAACGAGAATGCGCTTCCGGGAGTTCATCGTCGCTCTATCGTGCATCCTGCAGGATCATCGCCGCGGCCTTCTCGGCGATCATCGCGGTCGGCGTATTGGTGTTGCCGGAGGTGATGGTCGGCATCACGGAGGCATCCGCGATGCGCAGGCCGTTGAGGCCATAGAAGCGCAGGCGCTCGTCGACCACGGCCATCGGATCGTTAGCCGTTCCCATCTTCGCGGTGCCGACCGGGTGGAAGATCGTGGTGCCGATGTCGCCGGCGGCCTTGGCGAGCGAGGCGTCGTCATCGCCGACCGAGGGGCCGGGCAGGAATTCCTCGGGGTGATATTTCTCCAGCGCCTTCTGCTTCATCAGTCTGCGCGTGGTGCGGATCGCGTCGGCTGCGACCTGGCGGTCGTCCTCGGTCGAGAGGTAGTTCGGCGCGATCGACGGCTTGTCGTCGGGCGCGGTCGAGCGGATCCGCACCGTGCCGCGCGAGGTCGGCTGCAGATTGCAGGCGCTCACCGTGATCGCGGGGAAGCGATGCAGCGGGTCGCCGAACTTGTCGAGCGACAGCGGCTGCACGTGGAACTGAATGTTGGCGCGCGAGCGCGTCGCATCCGAGCGCGTGAAGATGCCGAGCTGCGACGGCGCCATGGTCAGCGGCCCGCGGCGACGGAATGCGTAGTCGAGGCCCATCAGGCCGCGGCGCACGAGGTTGTAATAGGTCTCGTTCAGCGTGCGCACGCCCGACACCTTGTAGATCGCGCGCTGCTGCAGATGGTCCTGCAGATTGTGGCCGATGCCCTGCACATCAGCCACGATGTCGATGCCGAGCGGCGACAGCCATTCGGCCGGGCCGATGCCGGAACGATGCAGCACCTGCGTGGTGCCGATCGAGCCGGCGCAGAGGATCACCTCGCCTTTAGCACGCGCTTCGACCGTCTCGTTGCCCTGACGGAACAGCACGCCGGCGGCGCGGCCGCTCTCGATGATCAGGCGGTCGACCAGCACGTCGATCTCTAGCCGCAGGTTGCTCCGGTTCAGCACCGGCTTGAGGAAACCGCGCGCCGACGACCAGCGCCGCCCGCGCTTCTGGTTGACGTGGAAGTAGCTGGTGCCCTCATTGTCGCCGGTGTTGAAGTCCGGAATGCGCTTGATGCCCATCTCCTCGGCGGCATCGCCGACCGCATCGAGGATCTGCCACGACAGCCGCGGCGCCTCGATGCGCCAGCCGCCGCCTGTGCCATGATGCTCGCTCTCGCCGAGGAAGTGATCCTCCAGCCGCTTGAATGCTGGCAGCACGTCGCTGTAGCTCCAGCCGGTGAGGCCGAGCTGCCGCCAGTGATCGTAATCCGCGGCCTGGCCGCGCATCGAGATCATGGCGTTGATCGCCGACGAGCCCCCGATCACCTTGCCGCGCGGATAGGCGAGCGCGCGGCCGTTGAGGCCGGGCTCAGGCTCGGTCTTGAACATCCAGTCCGAGCGCGGATTGCCGATCGCGAAGAGATAGCCGACCGGGATGTGAAACCAGATCCAGTTGTCCTTGCCGCCGGCTTCGAGCAGCAGCACGCGCTTCTTCGGATCGGCCGACAGGCGGTTGGCCATGATGCAGCCCGCCGTGCCTGCGCCGACGATAATGTAGTCGAAATCACCCTCGAGCCTTCGCGGCATGTCCTCGTTCCCGGCAAGCGTCTTTTGTTGAACTCCTATTAGTCAGACGCAGCCGGTCGAGACAAGCCCGGCCGACGACGCCGGGCGTGCGCTGGATGATCAGGGACGGCTCGGTTCGGCCAATGTGACCTCATGTCTCGCTCGGGGAACGCAGAGGATCAGCGTCAGCATACCGATCGCGAGCAGCGCGCCGACGAGGGCGAGCGGTGTGTAGATGCTCCCGGTCGCGACATTCATCCAGCCGATCAGGGCAGGGCAGACCGCGCCGCCGAACGAGCCGATCGCGCTGATCAACGCGATGCCGCCTGCCGCGGCGCTGCCTTCCAGCATCGCGTTGGGAATGGTCCAGAACAGGGAGAGAATCGCGAAGATGCCGATCGAGGCGATGGCGAGCAGCGTTACGGTCAGGAGGATGCTGCCTTGTGCGGCCTGCAAGGCGATGAAGCACGCCGCCGCGACGAGGCCGCAAGCGACCACGTGCCAGCGCCGTTCCCGTGTGCGATCGGAGCTGTAGCCGATCGCGACCATGCCGATCGCCGACGCGACCGAGATCGCGCCGCTCAGCCAGCCGATCTCGGTAGTGGTCGCCACGCCGACGCGCTTGAGCAGCGTCGGCGTCCACAGCAGGATGGTGTTGAGCGAGCAGAAGAACGCGAAATAGATGAAGGACAGGAGATAGACGCGCGGCTCGCGCAGCGCTGCTGCGAAGCTGCTTGTCGTGCCAGGGGCGGCGGCGCGATCGCGGGCGAGTTCGCTTGCGACCTGCCGTCGCTCGTCGGTGCTGAGCCAGTTCGCGGCCTGCGGCCCGTCGGCGAGATAAAGATACGCGGCGATGCCGAGCAGCACGGCGGGAACGCCTTCGAGGATGAACAGCCACTGCCAGCCATGCAGGCCATGGACGCCCTGCATGTGATCCATGATCAGGCCCGACAGCGGCCCCGCGATGACGCCGCCGAGCGGCACCGCCATCACGAACAGGCTGGTCATGCGGCCGCGCACGCGATCCGGAAACCACAGCGTCAGGTAGTACAGGATGCCGGGGAAGAAGCCGCCCTCGGCGGCGCCGAGCAGGAAGCGCAGCAGATAGAGGTGATACTGGTTCTGCACCAGCGCGAGCAGCACGGTCACGGTGCCCCACAGCACCATGATCCGCAGCAGGGTCTTGCGGACGCCGATCCTGACCAGCAGCAGATTGCTCGGCACTTCGAGCGCGACGTAGCCGACCGAGAAGATGCCGGCGGCAAGCCCGAACACCGCGTCATCGATGTCGAGGTCGTGCAGGAATTGCAGCTTGGCAAAGCCGATGTTGAAACGATCGATGATCGCCACCGTGTAGCACGCCAGCAGGAACGGGATCAGGCGCCGGGCGATCCGTCCATAGAGCCGCGATTGGGCCGCATCCTGCATCGAAACCTCCAGATGATTGTTTTGATTGTTGTTGAGTTGGTAGCGCCGCGAACGAGCCATGCTCCCTCGCCCCGTTCTTACGGGGGCGAGACGAGCGAAGCTCGCTCTGAGAGGGTCGGGGTGATAACGCGGCGATCGCTGAGCCCGCGGAGAATCCCCCTCACCCGGAACGCATCTGCGATGCGTTCCGGCCTCTCCCCGCACGCGGGGCGAGGCTAAGGTCTGTTAGCCCGCCTTCACGTTCGGAAACTCCAGCATCGCTTCGCCGGCCGCGACCGTCTCGCCGCGCTGGTTCTGCACGGCGACGTCGACCAGCACCCAGCGCGATTTGGCGGTGGTCTGCCTGGCCTTGATGGTGCCGGCGGGACGGATGGTGTCGCCGGGCTTCACCGGCTTCAGCCAGCGCGTCTCGAGCCTGCGATGGATCGCGCCGGCAGGCGTTGCCCAGTCGGTCAGCATGCGCGAGATCAGGCCGAAATTGTTCATGCCATGCATGATGATGCCGCCGAAATTGGTCTTGCCGAAATCGCCCTTCATGTAGTTGTCGTCGAGATGCAGCGGGTTGTAGTCGAGCGATGCATCGCAGAACAGGCGGATCGATTCGCGCGAGACCGCGAAGGCGGGGCCGTCGATGGTGTCGCCGGCCTTGAGAGCATCGAAATTCGCTGTGGTCATCGTGATCCTCCTTACATCGGACGGATGGTCTGGCCGCGACCCGAGCAGATCACGTCGCCATGCTGGTTGAAGAAGACGTTGTCGTGCACCACGAACAGCCGCTCGCGCTTGATGAACTTGTCGAGCGCGCGGGCCTGCAGGGTGATGGTGTCGCCGGGACGGGCAGGGATGTTGTAGCTCCACGACTGCCCGGCATTGACGGTGCCCGGCGAGCGCATCCAGTCGTCGGCCGGCGTGCAGGCGAACATCAAGAGGATGTGGATCGCGGGCGGGGCGATGAGCCCGCCATAGGGCCCGGCCTTCGCGGCGGTCTCGTCGAGATAGAGCGGGTTGGTCTCGCCGACCGCCCGGCAGTACAGCGCGATCGCGTCCTGCGTGAGCAGGTAGGGCAGCGTCTTGCGCGGCTCGCCGGGGACGATGTCGTCCCACACCTTGCGCAGCTTCGCGTCCTTCCAGAAATCGGTTTCGAACGGGGTGGCCGCAGAACTTTCTGCTTGCGCCATCGAGGATCCTCCTGCTATTCAGTTCGCCAGGCGAACAGTTAATTCGCTGTGTGAATTGACGCTAGCGCGGTCGGGAGCCCCTGACAAGCGGGCAGCGCCGCGTCACGTGCAGGCAGCCATGCGGGCTGCGATGTGAAGAGCAGAACGACGCCCCCACCAGATGATGCCATGAGCAAAGAGAGTGACGGCTTCGTGCGTGCGATCGCGCGCGGTTTCTCGATCATCGAGGCGCTCGGCAAGCCGCCGGGCCGGCACACGCTGGCGGAGGCCGCCGACACCGCCGGTCTCAACCGCGCCACCGCACGCCGCATCCTCGCGACCCTGGTGGCGCTGAAATATTGCGCCTCGGACGGACGCTATTTCAGCTTGCGGCCGCGCGCGCTCGGGCTCGGCCTGTCCTATCTCAACGCGCTGCCCTATTGGGCGCATGCGCAGCGCGCGCTGGAGAATTTGCGCAACGAGATCGGCGAGTCCTGCGCGATGGCGGTGCTCGATGAGGATGAGATCGTCTATGCGCTGCGTCTGCCTGCGCGGCGGATCCTGTCGGCCAATCTGGGCGTCGGCAGCCGGCTGCCCGCGCATCTGGTGTCGCTCGGCCGCGTGATGCTCGCGGCGCTCCCGCCTGGCACCCGCGAGGCTTATCTTGCGAGCGGCGGCTTCAAGCAGGTCACGCCGCGTACCGTGACCGATCCGGAGCGTCTCGGCGAGTTGCTCGCGCGGGTCGAGAGCGACGGCTACGCCTGGGTCGATGGCGAGCTCGATCCCGCGATCTGCGGCATCGCCGTGCCGCTGCGCGACCCGGCCGGCGCGGTGGTCGCGGCGCTCAGCGTCAACACGATTTCCGGCACGGTCAGCGAGGCCGGCGCGCGCAAGAAATTTCTGCTGCCGCTGCGCCGCACCGCACAGGAGATCCGCAGCCAGATGCTCACCTCAGGCTAGGTGCGCACACGCTCTGGATCAGTCATTGTTTCCGATCACCTTGCCTGCTTAGATCGCGGAGCCGAGCCCAGCCTGGCGCTCGGGGTGCAGTATCCGGGTTTCGGTTGGAGCGATTGCAATGAACAAGATTGTTCTCACGCTGCTTGCGTCCGCCGCGCTCTGCGCTTCATTGCCGCTGCGAGCCAATGCTGAACTCGATGTCGCCGCGCTGAAGGGCGCAATCGAGAAATCGGTCGAGGCCGACTATCCGAAGCTCGACGCGCTCTACAAGGATCTTCACGCCCATCCCGAGATCGCGTTTCAGGAGGAGAAGACCGCGGCCAAGCTGGCTGCCGAGATGCGGGCGCTGGGCTTCGAGGTGACGGAGCACGTCGGCAAGACCGGGCTGGTTGCGATCTACAGGAACGGCGAGGGCCCCACCGTCATGGTGCGCACCGAGCTCGATGCGCTGCCGATGGAAGAGAAGACCGGCCTTCCCTATGCCAGCCACGACAAGACCACATGGCAGGGACGTGAAACCTTCGTGGCCCACAGCTGCGGCCACGACATCCACATGGCGAGCTGGGTCGGCGCGGCCAAGACGCTGGTCGGCCTGAAAGACCAATGGCACGGCACGCTGATGTTCATCGCCCAGCCGGCTGAAGAGATCGTGGCGGGCGCCAAGGCCATGCTGGCGGATGGTCTGTTCACGAAATTTCCAAAGCCGAATTTCGGCTTCGCCCTGCACGATGGCCCGTTCGCCTACGGAACGGTGCGCTATCGCGTCGGGATCGGCTCGTCCGCCGCCGATGGTCTCTACATCAAATTCCGTGGCCGCGGCGGGCACGGTGCGGTACCGCAGGCGACCATCGATCCCGTGATGATGGCCGCGCGCTTTGTCGTCGATGTTCAGAGCGTGATCAGCCGCGAAAAGGACCCGACCGAATTCGGTGTGGTCAGCATCGGCGCAATTCACGGCGGCACCGCGTCAAACATCATTCCTGACGATGTGGTGCTGCTCGGCACCATTCGCACCTTCAAGCCCGAGGTGCGCGCCAAAATGCTTGCAGGCATCGAGCGGACGGCGAAGGCGGCAGCCGCCATGTCGAATGCGCCTGAGCCTGAGATCAACCTCGCCGAAGGGACCAAGGCCGTGATCAACGATCCCGACGTGGTCGGCACGGCGGAAAAGGTGCTGAAGGCGGCGTTTGGCGACAAGTTCGCAACCTCGCCGCCCGGCACGCCCAGCGAGGATTATTCGGAATTCGTCAGCGCTGGGGTGCCATCGATGTTCTTCAACATCGGTGTCTACGAGCCGGAGCGCGTCGCCGCGGCCCGGGCGGGCAACGGCCCGCCATTGCCGACCAACCACTCGCCGCTGTTCGCGCCGGTGCCGGAGCCGACCATCAAGACCGGTGTCGAGGCCATGACGCTTGCCGTGTTGAGCGCGTTCGACCGGCAGGCGCGAGGAAATTAGCCTTCTGCGGCCGGGCGCGCCCAGGAGATTCTGCTGCCGTTGCACAGCATATTCTGGCCGTGCCAAAACGTGTAGACCGGTTGCTCAACTTGCTGGAGGAGTCCTGTGGCAGATCCCGTTCGCGCCCCTTTCTACCACGACGGAATGCGTGAGTTGCAGGACCGCTTCGACGGCCGTCGTGTCGCCGACGGCCTCGAGAAGCATCGCCTCCACTTCGAATTCTGGGAACAGGAGCGCAAGCTCATCGAGGAGACGCGGTTCTTTTTCATCGCGACGAGCTATCAGGATAACGTCGATTGTTCGATGCGTTGTGGCGATCCCGGCTTCGTGAAGATCACCGGACCCGACACGCTTGAATACCCCGAGTATGACGGCAACAACATGTACCGCACACTCGGCAATATTCACCGCAACCCGAACGTCGGGTTGCTGTTTGTGCGCCTCGACGGCAAGACGTTTCGCGCGCGCATCCGGGGCAAGGCAACGATCGACGACAGCGTGGAAACGCTTGCCCGGCACCATGGCGCGAAGCTTGTCGTGCGCGTCAAATGCGAAATCTTTCCGAACTGCCCGCGCTACATTCCGGACCTGATGGGCGCGTCAGCGGATGCGCCGGCGAATCCGTTCGTTCCTCGGCCCGGGTACGAGCCGCCCGCACCGGAATGGAAGAGCCGGGATTACCTTAAAGACGTACTTTCGAAATACGATCCGCATCGGAAACGCGACGCATAGCGAGCAGGCGAGAACGGATATTGCTCTGCGCCGCACTTCGAGGGCAAAGCGGACGTAGCGTATGATCGTCCGCACCGTAAGTGGATATGGGAGAGGCGGAGCAAAATTCGATCAAGGCAGCGGCGCCATGTAGGGAATGCTGCCGACCAATACGAACACCTGAACCGCATTGCACAGCATGCCGCCCCAATGCAGCCGGCGCAGCCGCCGCACCGCGGTGGGATCACCTGAGTCGCGCGCGTCCGCCTCGGCATCGAGCCGCCGCAGAAACCATCGGCGCGCCAGCACCGCGAAGGCCGCGATCAAGGCGATGCCAAGCGCGACGGCCGGCCGGCCCGCCGCCGCAAAGGCGAGCGTCCCGATTGCACCCGAGACGGTCAGCACCAGGAAGTAGGCATTGAACATGCCGCGCAGCAGTCGTGTGACGGGCGGGACGTCGAGCTTTACGAGCAGGAACGCGGGAGCCGCGAGCAGGAAGTAGCCCATCGGCACCAGCAGGATGATGGTGGAGAACAAGACCGCTTGATCCGGCGTCATGCAGCCGCGCCCTTCTTGAAGGCTGGGGGATTTCGGTGCGGAGAACCTCCGATAGTATCCGCACGGGATATCCCCGGCACTATTAGGCTTTGGTCGGATGCGATCCCGTCGGACCAGACATCGGCGAACGGACGCACGGCCGCTCGGCCCCTAGGGGAACACTCGGCATCCCATTTGCGAATGCAGGGCCCAAGCCGGAGGCATGCCACATCTGTTGGGTGGACCGGCTCTTGCATGCTAGACAGAACTTACGTCCAACCTCTGAGGCCAGAACTCTCATGCCCATCGTCAACCGCGTCGCCGATCTGCAACCCGATATCCAGGCTTGGCGCCGCAACATCCATGAAAACCCCGAACTGCTGTATGACGTGCACCGCACTGCATCATTCGTGGCCGACCGGCTGCGGGAATTCGGCTGCGACGAGGTCGTGACCGGGCTCGGCAAGACCGGCGTGGTCGGGGTCATCAAGGGCAAGAAGGGGGCGGCCAAAGGCGACGTCAAGGTGATCGGCCTGCGCGCCGACATGGACGCGCTGCCGATCCACGAGGAAACCAACCTGCCTTACGCCTCGAAGACGCCGGGCAAGATGCACGCCTGCGGCCACGACGGCCACACCGCGATGCTGCTCGGCGCGGCACGCTATCTCGCCGAGACGCGCAATTTCGCCGGCGATGCGGTCGTGATCTTCCAGCCGGCCGAGGAGGGTGGGGCCGGCGCGGCCGCCATGATCAAGGACGGCCTGATGGACCGCTTCGGCGTCCAGCAGGTTTACGGCATGCACAACGGTCCGGGGATTCCGATCGGCTCGTTCGCGATCCGCTCTGGCCCGATCATGGCGTCCACCGACGAGGTCAATATCAACATCGAGGGGCTCGGCGGCCACGCCGCTCGGCCGCATAAGTGCATCGATTCGGTGATGGTCGGCGCGCAGCTGATCACCGCGCTGCAGTCGATCGTGTCGCGCAGCGTCGATCCGCTCGATTCCGCCGTGATCTCGATCTGCGAATTCCACGCCGGCCATGCCCGCAACGTGATTCCGCAGACTGCGATCTTGCGCGGCACCGTCCGCACGTTGACCCCCGAGGTCCGGCAATTGATCGAGAAGCGCATCGGCGAAGTGGTCAAGGGCGTCGCCCAACTGACCGGCGCGCGGATCGATCTCGACTACAAGCGCGGCTATCCCGTCACTGTCAATCACGCCTCGCAGACCGAATTCGCGACCCGCATCGCCAAGGAAGTCGCCGGCGACGGCAACGTACATCCGATGCCGCCGCTGATGGGCGGCGAGGATTTTTCATACATGCTGGAAGCGCGGCCTGGCGCCTTCATCTTCTGCGGCAACGGCGACAGCGCCGGCCTGCATCACCCCGCCTATAATTTCAACGACGAGGCGATCGTCTACGGCACCTCGTATTTCGTGAAGATCGTGGAGGACGCGCTGGCGGCGTGATCCTTGCCGTTGGTCGCTGCGCTACCCCTCAATCGTCATTGCCCGCGACAAACGCGAAGCATCTGCGCAAGGGAGACGAAGCGATCCATGCTTCAGCGAGCGAAGAGATGGATCGCTTCGCGGAGCCGGTCACCGGGCGCGCGTTCGCGCGACCCGTCGGCTGGCAATGACGAACCAGTGCGCGTACTCGCAAGTTTCTCATGATGTCCGCTTCAGCAGTAGCAAATGACGCGAGGCGCCAGAAGGCGACGTCCGCTGACGCGCCACATGTCGCTGACGACTTCTTTCGAGTGAGCTGCCTAGCCGTGAAGTTGCGAGTTGAGGCCGTCCCAATTTGGTGTGCGTCTGGTTGCCTCAAGAGCGCCGCTCTGGGAATTACGACGAAAAAGAAGGCCCGTCTGGCCTGAGAGTTCTTTGGCTTTCAGGACTCGGCCATCTTCCAAAAGGATGCGCGCGCCTGCCGTGACATAACAGCCCGCCTCGACGATACAATCGTCACCCAACGAAATACCGATACCGGCATTGGCTCCGATCAGGCAGCGCTCACCAACTGTGATCCGCTCTTTCCCGCCTCCGGACAGAGTGCCCATGATCGACGCTCCGCCACCAACGTCGCTGCCACTTCCCACAACCACACCGGCGCTTATCCGGCCTTCGACCATGCAGGGACCGAGCGTACCTGCATTAAAATTGCAAAAGCCTTCATGCATGACGGTCGTGCCCGGCGCCAAGTAGGCTCCGAGCCTTACGCGATCCGCATCTGCAATTCTCACGTCCGCAGGCGTCACATAGTCAGTCATGCGCGGAAACTTATCGACGCCTGTCACCTCAAACGCGAGGGCGCGCGTTCGTGCAATGAGTCGTGCGTCCGGTACACGAGAGCATTCACAGGGACCGAGGGTCGTCCAGGCAACCTTGGGTAACTGACTGAAAATTCCATCAAGGTTCAGGCAATTCGGCTGAACGAGCCGGTGGCTCAGTAGATGGAGTCGAAGATATGCGTCGTGCACATCAGTTGGCGCAGATGCAAGGGAGCCAATTTCCGTACGGATTGGAACGATGTCCACACTGCGGACGTCGTCGTGTCGCGCATATCCGTCTGCCGACCCACCCAACGATCTGTTGATCTCGTCCTTCGTCAGCCGTACCGTTGCCGCCTTGCCGGCCTCCGCGACCAGGCGCAGCTGAAGAAACCAGGAATCCAACACGCGACCGTCAGCGGCAATCGTCGCAAATCCCTCGCCGCTCGCGCCCCTCGGCTCTATCGCCATTTGCGTTGCTCTCACCACGACCCTGCACATAGTGCATACGCGAGTTCTCCTGGAATTGGCAACTTCTGCACGCTCAAACAGTCCGCTTTGGGCCATTTTCGACGGATTGAGCGGGGAGTCGACGGGTGATGTCCGCTTCTGCCCGTAGGCCGGGGTCGGGCCGAGGGGCGTTGCGTCTGGCTGCGGCCTAATGAGTCCGCGTCCTGGACGACCTCACGCATCCCATCGGACCGGCAGCGTCACCGGGCCGCGGAACACCCAGCCGCGGACGAGAGGCGGCGCCTCGGCGCGGAGGCGCAAATTATGCAAGCGCGCGAACAGCATCGGCACCACGATCTTGCCGACCGTGAGCCGCGACACCCAGGTGCCGGCGCAGAAATGCGGTCCGGCGCCGAACGCCAGATGCGATTGCCTCGGTCGCGTCACGTCAAAACGATCGGGCTCGGCGAAGCGATTGCCGTCGCGGTTCGCCGCGCCGACGCAGAGCCCGATCTGAAGGCCCTCAGGCAGCGCGGTGCCGGAAAGATCGACATCGCGGGTGACGCGGCGCGGATACATGCCGATCGGCGAGATCCAGCGCACCGCTTCCTCGAGCGCAGCGGGCCATAGTTCCGGCTGCGCCAGCACGCTGTCCTTCTGCGCCGGGTTTTGCAAGAGACCGAGCACGAGGGTCAGGATCGCATCGCGCGGCTCGTTCAGTCCGCCGCCGATGATCACCTTGATGTTGGCGCGGATGCCCTCGATCGGCATCGGCGGATCGGCGTTGACCATCGAGGACAGGATCGAGGGGTTGGGGTGGCTGCGGTGATCATCGAGCACCGCGTCGATCGCGGCGTCGACATCGGCGCTCGCCTGCATCGCCTTGCGCTCGATCCCGGCATCGGCAGCGTAATTGCCCGCGCCGTCGATCAGCGCCTGCGACCAGTCGGCCAGGGTCTGCCATGGCATCTCACGAAAACCGATCATCGCCATCAGGCTGCGCGAAGCCATCGGCGCGGCGAGCGCTGAGAACAGATCGGCCTCATCGGCAGCGGACAGGTCATCGATCAGCGTTTCCGCGATCGCGGTGAATTTCGGTGCCCAATACTCCTTGATTGTGGCCGGACGGAACGAGGGCTCGATCGCCTTGCGGCCGATCGCGTGCTCGGCGCCGTCCTTGCGCATGAAGGTCGGCCCCATCACCTTGTTGACCAGCGAGGTCGGATTGTCGGCCGAGTAGGTCGCGGGATCGCGCTCGATCCGCACGATGTCGTCGAAGCGCGTCACCAGCGTCAGGCTCGCGGGCTCGACGAACACCGCCGGCGCCAGCTCGCGCAGGCGGCGGAAGATCGGATAGGGGTCGTCGAGCAGATCCTGATAGGCGATGTCGGTGACGACGGGCACAGTGCTGGTCATTGGTCCTCCCGGGGCGCTTTTTGCGAAGGCTAGCGCCAGCGCCGGCAATCACTCAATTCGATGGGGTTGATATAGGCCATCGAAATATTACATGACCTCATGCTAGGCTGGGCCGCCAGCAAGGCGGGAGGTGCAGCGTGGCGGCCAATTCCTCGATCGATCCGATCGACATCGGGACCTTGCGGACGCTTGTGCTGGTCTACGACCTGCAGTCGTTCTCGGCGGCTGCCAGGCGGCTCGACGTCAACCAGTCCACCATCAGCTACGCGGTCGAGCGGTTGCGCGGCGCGCTCGGTGATCCCTTGTTCGTCCGCAACGGCAATGGCGTGACCGCCACCGAACGCTGCACAGCGCTGGTCAGCTGGGCGAGGGACATGATCGGCGAGATCGACGGGCTTGCCTCACCGGCTGAATTCGATCCGGCGACGGCGCAGGGCAGCGTGACGATCTCCTGCAACTATCACGAACGCCAGACCCTGATGCCGCAGTTCAGTGCGCGGCTGCGTGCCGGCGCACCACGGGTCCGTCTCGTGCTGCTCGATGCCGCGGGCCATGGCGACATCCATCTCAAGCAGAACCAGTGCGACATCGTGCTCGGTCCGGTCGGGGTGGTCGGCGAAAGCTTCTTTCGGCGCCATATCCTCACCGATCACTATGTCTGCGTGATGGATCCGGCCAATCCGCTGGCGCGCAGCCGGATCGCACTGTCGGCCTACGCCAAGGCCGAGCACGTCTTCATCACCCATAGCGGCGAGTGGCAGCCGCTCTATCTCGAGGCGCTCAAGGCGAGGGAGATCGAGATCGAGCCTTTGGTCAGCCTTCCGAACCACGACAGTCTGGAGCGCATCGTCGCCGGCACAAGGCTGGTTGCAACGATCCCGCACCACCTGGCGCAGGCGATGCCCGGCGGCCTGCACGTCGCGTCGCTGCCGTTCCGGGTGCCGATCTCGATCGACATGTACTGGAGCGCCCGGACGGCCAAATCAGGCCTGCACAAATGGGCGCGCGGTCTGCTGGCGGAGGTCGCGAAAGTGTACGCCGCCTGAGCGCGCCGCGACTGTCAAAAAGCAAAAGGCCCGCACCTGACGTGCGGGCCTTCCTCCGGCGCGTTGCTGCGCCGAGAGCATTGGGCATCAGAACACGTGGTAGAACACGTAGTACAGACAGCCCGAGAGGATCATCGCGGCCGGCAGGGTCAGCACCCAGGCCATCGCGATGTTGCGGATCGTCGCCCATTGCAGACCGGAGCCGTTGGCGGCCATGGTGCCGGCAATGCCTGACGACAGCACATGCGTGGTCGAGACCGGCAGGCCGTAGCCGTCGGCCGCCGCGATCGTCGCGGCTGCCGTGATCTCGGCGCAGGCGCCCTGCGCGTAGGTCAGGTGGGTCTTGCCGATCTTCTCGCCGACGGTGACGACGATGCGCTTCCAGCCGACCATGGTGCCGAGGCCGAGTGCGATGGCGACGGCGAACTTCACCCAGCTCGGGATGAACTTGGTCGCGGCATCGAGCGAGCCCTTGTACTCGTTCAGCGTGGCGACATCGGCGGCGGTCAGGTCGGCTTCCTTGTCCTTCATCAGGAAGCGGATCGCCTCGGACGCCAGATACATGTCGTTACGGGTGTTGCCGACCGCGTCGGCCGGGAACTTGGCCAGCGAGCCATACTGGGCGACCTGCTGTCCAATGTCGCGCACCAGCACCGCCAGCGACGGATAGGTGCCCTCGTTGATCTGGTGCTGCGCGACATAGTTGGTTACGGCCGGGCGCGGATTGCCGATCACGTTGTAACCGGCGGCCTTGCCTTCGATGACCTTGCTGGCCGAGGTGGAGTGCGCGGCGAACTGCTCGATCTGGCTCGCGGGCAGCGCGCGGTTCAGCGCATAGGCGGTCGGCACGGTGCCGATCAGGATCAGCATGATCAGGCCCATGCCCTTCTGACCGTCGTTCGAGCCGTGGAAGAAGCTGACCAGCGTGCAGGTCAGGATCAGGATGCCGCGGATCCACCACGGAGGCGGCTGGTCGCCGACCGGCTCGCCGAACAGCGCGGGCGTCGCGCGCGCCAGCACGATCTTGAGGATGTAGAGCAGGCCGGCGGCGAGCGCGAAGCCGAACAGCGGCGACAGCAGCAGCGCCTTGGCGATGTTGGTCGCCTGCGACCAGTCAACACCGGAGGTGCCGTCGCGGCCGCGCAGCAGCGCGTTGGTGATGCCGACGCCCATGATCGAACCGATCAGGGTGTGCGAGCTCGAGGCCGGCAGGCCGAGCCACCAGGTGCCGAGATTCCAGATGATGGCGGCGATCAAGAGCGCGAACACCATCGCAAAGCCGGCGCTGGAGCCGACCTGCAGGATCAGTTCGACCGGCAGCAGCGACACGATGCCGAACGCGACGGCGCCGCTCG
This sequence comes from Bradyrhizobium sp. USDA3010, assembly GCF_056429065.1. NCBI lineage: Bacteria > Pseudomonadati > Pseudomonadota > Alphaproteobacteria > Hyphomicrobiales > Nitrobacteraceae > Bradyrhizobium > Bradyrhizobium sp. USDA3010. Next base: position 91,169 of record NZ_JBWJZD010000015.1, on the reverse strand, counting down.
AGAGCAGCACACCGAACAGGTTGAACATGCCCGACCAGACCACGGCGATATGCGCCGGCAGCGAGCGGGTGTAGATCACGGTGGCGACCGCGTTGGCGGTGTCGTGGAAGCCGTTGACGAATTCGAAGCCGAGCGCGATCAGCAGCGCGACGAACAGCATGATGTAGGGCAGGAACGACGTGATGCGCGTGCCGGTGGCGTCGACGTCGGCATAGATGCTGTAGGCAACGAACAGCAGCGCGGCTGCGACCACGCCCAAATAAATGATCCCCGTCATGGGGTGGAAGCCCTTGTCGAGGTCCGGACCCTTTTTCAGGGCGGGCTCGATCGAGCCGGGTAACGCCATATCGCTCATGGTAAACTCCTGTCCCAATGCCTCCGATTTTGATCGATGCATATGACAGGCAATTGAAATCCGCCCCGTGAAATGAACCGGCCCCCCATGACGGTGGACATCCTGCGGAATTGTTGTGCAACGTATTGAAGGTCCACGAGCCTTCGCGGCCTCGTGGCAATCTTCAGCAACAGACGATCACCGATTGCGCAATGATCGTGACTGAAGTCACTCGTCCGGATTTCGCGGAGCGAGACATGCGGAAGGCGAGGATGCCGGCAGCGAGAGGTCGGGCCCGCGAAGCCACGCCACCGGGAATCGAGGTCACCGGAAATCCTGGCAACCAGGAATTCAAATAACCAGAAATCCGGCGCGTGCTGCGAGCAGGTGACTGAGGAGGGGAGGATTGCGAGATGAGGTGGCGCGCCGCACGATCGGGGCTAGCAAACCGCGCAGCGCGCCCGCCTCAGGTACGTCATGGCGTGAACATGACGCCCGATACCTTTGGAACACGTCACAGTACCACGGATCAATTAAAGGTTGTAGGCATTTGTCAGCGTCCAGAAACAATTTCACGTTGAAGTGTTGTCCCTGGTTCCGCCGGTTTGGCGCAACTCAGGCCGCGCGAGCCGCATTGCGCAGCTGATCTGCGGCAATTTTCAGGTCGTCAATAAAGCGCTGATATTCCAGCGCTTTGGCTTTCTCGTCGGGCAGCCGCAACAGGTAGGACGGATGTACGGTGACGAGCACCTTGGTTCCGTCGTGATCGATCAGGCGGCCGCGGTTCTTGTTGATCGGGGTGATCTTGCCGAGCACGCTCTGCGCTGCGGTGGCGCCGAGCGCCACCACGAGTTCCGGCCTGATGGCGTCAAGCTCGCGCGTGTACCACTGGCGGCAGGCGCGGATCTCCTGTGTGCCCGGCTTCTGGTGCAGCCGGATCTTGCCGCGCGGCACGAATTTGAAATGCTTGACCGCGTTGGTGATGTAGACCTTGGCGCGCGCGATGCCGGCGTCCTCAAGCGCGCGATCGAGCATCTGCCCGGCCGGTCCGACAAAGGGATGGCCTGCGAGATCTTCCTTGTCGCCGGGCTGCTCGCCGACCAGCATCAGCGTCGCGTCTTGCGGGCCTTCGCCGAACACGGTCTGGGTTGCGTCCTTCCATAGCGGGCAGGCGCGGCAATCGGCGGCCTCTTCGCGCAAGGCAGCGATCGTGTCGCGCGCTTGCATGTCGTGAGTTTGCTTGCGGGCCATCGGCTCATCCTGCAGCTTCAGCGGCGCGGCCGCCTTGCGTGCAATGAAGGGGCCGCTGGTCATGCGCATGGCGTCTTCGATCAGCGGCTTAATGATCGAGTCCTCGGGCAGGTTCCTCCAATAGGCCTGCGGCATCTCCATCACTTTCAGCCGCGCGGGATTGAAGAGGCCGTTGTCATGACGCCGCCAGACCTCCTCGAGCCGGTCTTCGCTCGGCACCTCGGATTTGGCGACGCCGGGCGAGATCGAGATCGCGTGCCCGTCCCAATGCGCGCAGACGTCGGGGGTCAGGATCGACCACGGCATGTCGGCGAAGCGGCCGGCGAAGAAAGGTGCGGTGAACTCGACGATGCGATGCTCCGGCTCGAACCAGGCGAGGTAATGTGCCGTCCGCTCGCGGCCGATCTCGCGGAAGCGGAGCTGCGCGTGCATCCTGTCGATATCGCGATAGACCGCGCGCGCCATCGCGTGGACCTCGGCGACGTCAGGATCATCAGTCACGCTGAGCAGATCGTGGTGGCTGCGCAGCCGCCACAGCAGGCGATAGAGCAGGGCGAAGCGCTCGTCATTGCGATGCAGGATCGCGGTCTTTGCGAGCTCGACGAAAATGGCTGTCACGTTGAACCGCGCCTGCGGCGCATCGGGCAAGTCATTCAGGCAGGATGCTGATGACAGCTCGTCGTCCTTGCGTACGGTCCACGTGACCTCCGCAGGCTTCACGTCATTCAGCGCCAATCGCCGCGCGGCCTTGCGCCAGCCCTCGAAATCGGTGTCGTTGTCGAGCACGATGATACGCATGCGATTGCTCCGTTTCCGTCACGCCGCCATTTTCGGGGCCTGCGCGCCTGACTTGCGGAAGAGCAGAGCCCGTCCGCTTCGGCGGCTGCTGAATCTCATTGATTCCATTCATGAATCGATGGGCTCACCAATCCGATTGACTCCGCGGGCCCTGTTAGCTTTATATTAGAACATATCATGAACAAATGAGCCAGTCCCTGGTTCTCTGTTCTGGTCAGTGACGGCCTCAAATTTTCAGGTGGAAGGAGCGGCGCAATGAATGGCGCACGCACGGGTACGCTTGCGTCTCTGCGCGGCAGCATCGCGCGCATCGAGGCGCCCTCGGAGGCGGCGATGCCGAACCGCATCGCGCTTGGCCACACGAGCGCGGACGCGATGCTGCGCGGCGGGCTTGCACCGGCCGCGCTGCACGAGGTGTTCGCGGCCGGCCATCAAGGCGGCGCGGCGACCGGCTTCATCGCCGGGCTCGCCGGACGGGTGTCAGCGCGCAAGCCGCTGGTCTGGGTGCGGCAGGATTTTTCCGACCGCGAAAACGGCGCGCTGTCGATGCGCGGGCTGGCCGAGCTCGGCCTCGATCCGCGCCTCCTGGTCACCGTGCGTGCCGCCGATGTCGACAGCGGCCTGCGCACCGCGGCCGACGCGCTCGCCTGCGATGCGCTCGGCGCGGTCGTGCTCGAGATCTGGGGCCATGCGCGCCAGCTCGATCTCGTCGCCAGCCGCAAATTGACCTTGGCCGCGCAAGCCTCCGGCGTCACCGCGCTGATGCTGCGGATCGCGGCCACGCCGATGCCCTCGACCGCGGAGACGCGCTGGATCGTGCGCGCGGCGCATTCGCCGCCAGGCAATGCCGCAAGCGCCTGGGGCGCGCCGCGCTTCGAGGCCGAACTCGTGCGCAATCGTCATGGCCCGGTCGGGCGATGGATCATGGAATGGAAATGTGATGAGTGCCAATTCAGTGAACCGTCGGCGTATCCTCAGCCTATGGCTGCCACGCCTGCCCATCGACCGCATCAAGCGCAAGCTCGCGCGGGACATCGCCTCGCAAGCTGATGGGCATGCCGTTGTGCCAACCGACACACGGGCGGTGGTAGGGCTCTCTCCCCCCTTGCGGGGGAGAGTTGGAGAGAGGGGTATCACGGACACCGGCGTATGCGGCTTACCCCTCTCCCTGGCCCTCCCCCGCAAGGGGGGAGGGAACCCGTCCGCTCATGCGTCCCTCACGAATGGGTTAAGTGGCGATCTCCCCAGCGTCGTGGTCGCAAAGGACCGCAACGCGATCCTGCTGCACGCGATCGACGAGGCGGCGGTGCGGGCCGGGCTGTCGATCGGGCTGCCGCTTGCCAATGCGCGGGCGATCTGCCCGGAGCTTACGGTCTACGATGCAGACCCCGCCGCCGATCTGAAGACGCTGAACGACATCGCCGACTGGTGCGACCGCTTCACGCCGCTGGTCGCGCTCGATCCGCCTTACGGGCTGTTCCTCGACATCACCGGCTGCGCGCATCTGTTCGGCGGCGAGCGCGCGCTGCTGCAGATCGTCATCAATGCGCTGAGCCGGCGCGGCTTTGCCGTCAGTGCGGCGATCGCCGGCACCTCGATCGCGGCGCGCACGTTGACGCGCACCGCCTCGGGGCAGATCATCGCCGATGGCGCGGAGGCGGAGGCGGTCGGCCCGCTGCCGGTGTCGGCGCTCGGCGCCGATCCTGCCGTCACCACCGGCCTGCGCCGCGCCGGCCTGAAGACCATCGGCGATGTCGCCTCGCGCGCGCCGCATGAGATCTCGGCGCGGTTCGGTGCCGATTTCACCACCCTGCTCGGCCACGCGCTCGGGCAGGGCGATGCCCCGATCAGCCCGCGCAAGCCGCTGCCCGATTACATCGTCGAGAAGCGTTTCCCCGAGCCCATCGCGACCGACACCGTGATCGCGCTGACGCTCTCAAGCCTCGCCAAGACGCTGGTCGCGGCGATGGAGAAGCAGGGCAAGGGCGCGCGGCAGCTGGAAGCGAGCTTCTTCCGCACCGACGGCGCAGTGCGCGCGATCATGGTCGAGACCGGGCGTCCGGTGACACGGCCGGAGATGATCGACCGCCTGTTCCGCGAGCGGCTCGATGCGCTCAACGATCCGCTCGATCCCGGCTTCGGCTTCGATCTCATCCGTCTTGCCGCGGGGCGTACCGAGATCGTGGTGCAGCAGCAGCGCGATCTCGACACGTCAGTGCACGACAATGACGAGATCTCGGCGCTGATCGACCGCATCGCCGCCCGCATCGGGGGCAAACGCGTCGTCGTGCACCTGCCGCTCGAGAGCCATATCCCCGAACGATCAGCGCTCGCGCTGCCGGCGCAACATCATCTGGCCGCGGCGAGCGCGGCCGCCTGGCCGGACCGCGTCGCCGGCGAGCCGCCGCTGCGACCGCTCAGGCTGTTCGAGCGGCCCGAGCCCATCAAAGTGCCGTTCGCGAGTGTGCCGGACGGTCCGCCGCACCAGTTCACCTGGCGGCGCGCCTTGCATGCGGTGGTGCGGGTCGAGGGCCCCGAGCGCATCGCGATGGAATGGTGGAAGCAGGACGGCGCGGCGCTGACGCGCGATTACTTCCGCGTCGAGGATGCCGAGGGCCAGCGCTTCTGGATCTTTCGCGACGGCCTCTACGAGAGCGAGTTGCGCGACGAGGCGGGCGAGCCGGTCCCGGCCAACTGGTATGTGCACGGGCTGTTCGCATGAATATGCAGAGCGTTTTCGAGCGAAGTGGGAGCCGGTTCGCGTGAAGAAAACGCGTCAAAACAAGAATCTGATGCCCGACTATGCCGAGATCGGCATCACCAGCAATTTCTCCTTCCTGCGCGGCGGCTCCGATCCGCGCGCCTATGTGCATCAGGCGAGCGAACTTGGGATTCCCGTGATCGGGCTCGCCGATCACAACACGCTGGCCGGCGTGGTGCGCGCCTGGAAGGAGCTCGACAGCGACAAGGTCGCCCATCCGCCCAAGCTTCTGATCGGCGCCCGCATCGTCTTCATCGACGGCACGCCCGATATCCTGGTCTATCCGCGCGACCGCGCCGCCTACGGCCGGCTGTGTCAATTGCTCACCCGCGGCAAGCGCGGCGGCGGCATCGAGCGCATCGAGAAGGGTGACTGCCGGCTCACTCTGTCCGATCTCGTCGATTTCGCCGAAGGCCAGCTCCTGGTGCTGGCGCTGGCGCATCGTTTCGAAGAGGAGAAAGCGCTTGGTCTGCTCGCGCAGCTCAAGGCCAGTGCCGCCGACGGCGTCTGGCTCGCCGCAAGCCTGCTCTATCGCGGCGACGACAGGCGTCGTCTCGCGCGGCTCCATGGTCTCGCCACTGACGCCGGCGTGCCGCTGCTCGCCACCAATGAGGTGCTCTATCACCATCCCGCCCGCCGCCCGCTGCAGGACGTGCTGACCTGCATCCGCGAAAAGACCACGATCGAGGCGGTCGGCCGCAGGCTCGAGGCCAATGCCGAGCGGCATCTCAAGCCGGCGCTTGAAATGATCAGGCTGTTTCGCGACTGGCCTGACGCGATCGCGGAGACCATGCGCTTCGCGAAACGCATCTCGTTCTCGCTCGACCAGCTCAAATACCAGTATCCCGACGAGCCGGTACCGCCGGGCAAGACCGCGCAGCAGCATCTGGAAGACCTGACCTGGGCCGGCGTCGACAAATATTTCGGCGGCGAGATCGACGAAAAACTTCGCGCCACCCTGAACAAGGAGCTCGCGCTGATCGCCGAGCTGAAATACGCGCATTACTTCCTCACCGTGCACGACATCGTGCACTATGCGCGCAGCCAGAACATCCTGTGCCAGGGGCGGGGCTCGGCGGCCAATTCGGCGGTGTGTTACGTGCTCGGCGTCACCTCGGTCGATCCGACCAAGGTCGATCTGCTGTTCGAGCGCTTCATCTCCAAGGAGCGGCTGGAGCCGCCCGACATCGACGTCGATTTCGAGCATTCGCGGCGCGAGGAGGTGATGCAATATGTCTATCGCCGCTATGGCCGGCACCGCGCCGCGATCATCGCGACCGTGATCCATTATCGCCCGCGCAGCGCGATCCGCGACGTCGGCAAGGCGCTTGGGCTGACCGAGGACGTCACCGCCGCGCTCGCCGACACCGTGTGGGGCAGCTGGGGCAAGGGCCTCAACGACATGCAGGTGCGGCAGGCCGGGCTCGACCCGAAGAATGCGATGATCAACCTCGCGGTCGAGCTCGCCACCGAGCTGATCGAGTTTCCGCGCCATCTCTCGCAGCATGTCGGCGGCTATGTGCTGACCCAGGACCGGCTCGACACCTATGTGCCGATCGGTAACGCCGCGATGGACGACCGCACCTTCATCGAATGGGACAAGGACGATGTCGACGCGCTTCATATGATGAAGGTCGACGTGCTGGCGCTGGGCATGCTGACCTGCATCCGCAAATGTTTCGACCTGATCGATGACCACAAGGGCGAGCGCTGGGAGCTCGCCTCGGTCCCGCAGGACGAAAAAGAAGTCTACGACATGCTGTGCCGCGGCGAGTCGCTCGGCGTGTTCCAGGTCGAGAGCCGTGCCCAGATGAACATGCTGCCGCGCTTGAGGCCGCGCACCTTCTACGACCTCGTCATCGAGGTTGCGATCGTGCGCCCCGGGCCGATCCAGGGCGACATGGTGCATCCTTATCTCAGGCGGCGGAACGGCCAGGAAAAGGTCAGCTATCCATCGCCGGCGCCAGACCAGGGCGACAAGGACGAACTCTACAACGTGCTGCACAAGACGCTCGGCGTGCCGCTGTTCCAGGAGCAGGCGATGCGGATCGCGATCGAGGCGGCAAAGTTCACCTCGGAGGAGGCCAACGGCCTGCGCCGCTCGATGGCGACCTTCCGCAACCTCGGCACCATCGGCAGCTACGAGGAGAAGCTGGTCGGCAACATGGTGGCGCGCGGCTACGATCCGGACTTCGCCCGCAGCTGCTTCGACCAGATCAAAGGCTTTGGCAGTTACGGCTTCCCGGAGAGCCATGCCGCGAGCTTCGCGCAGCTCGTCTACATCTCCTCATGGCTGAAGCACCATCATCCCGATGCGTTCTGCTGCGGCCTGCTCAACTCGCAGCCGATGGGTTTCTATGCCCCCGCGCAGATCGTCGGCGACGCCCGCAAGAACGGCGTCACGGTGCGCGAGGTCGATGTCTCCTTCAGCTTTGCGCAGAACACGCTGGAGGAGAAGATCGGCGATCATTGCGCGGTGCGGCTTGGCTTCCGCCAGATCGACGGGTTTCACTGGCTGGACGAGGACGAGGAGCGGTTGAAGCGGATGCAGGCCAGCCACAAAGAGGCTGTGCTCCCTCTCCCGCTTGCGGGGGAGGGGTGGGGTGGGGGTCTCTCCACGAGTCACGCTGAGGAGAGAGCCCCCACCCGCAGCGCATTCGCGCTGCGGCCTCCCCCGCAAGCGGGAGAGGCGAAGCAAGAGAAAGACTGGGCCGACCGCATCGTCGTCGCGCGCAACCGCCGGCCCTTCACGTCGCTGGAGGACTTCGCCCGTGACACTGGCCTGCCCAAGCGCGCGCTGATCCTGCTCGCCGACGCCGATGCGTTCCGCTCGCTCGGGCTCGACCGCCGCGAGGCGCTGTGGGCGGTGCGGCGGCTGCCCGACGACGTGCCGCTGCCGCTGTTCGAGGCCGCCACCGCGCGCGAGCAACCGGATGAGGGCGCAAAACCGCTGCCGGAGATGCCGCGTCCCGAGCAGGTGGTCGCCGACTATCAGACCATCCGCCTGTCGCTGAAGGGCCATCCGATGGAATTCTTGCGCGAGATGTTCACCAGAGAGCGCGTCGTCGCCTGCCACACCATCAACCGCAGCAACGACCGCCGCCGCGTCAGCTGCGCCGGCGTCGTGCTGGTGCGGCAGCGGCCGGGCAGCGCCAAGGGCGTCGTGTTCATGACGCTGGAGGACGAGACCGGCATCGCCAACATCGTGGTGTGGCCGAAGGTGATGGAGCAGTACCGCAAGGAGGTGATGGGTGCGCGCCTGATCCTGGTCGAGGGCTATATCCAGAGCAGCCCCGAGGGCGTGACGCATCTGGTGGCGCAGCGCATGACCGACCGTTCCCACGATCTGATCGGCCTCGCCAACGAATCCCTCAGTCGCAAGCATCCAGTGCCGCCGGGACCGGCGCTGATCGAGCCGCTCAACGACGACCGCCGCGATCACGGCGACAACTCGCCGCAAAGGATCCGCCACCCCCGCAACGTCCGCATCCTGCCGCCGTCACGGGATTTTCATTAATCGTCGCGCGATGACGGCAGGATCGTAGGGCGGATTAGCCGAAGGCGTAATCCGCCGCTCATTTCAACCCACGTGAAAGCTCATGCCGAACTACCGTCGTGCGTTCATCCCCGGTGGCTGTTGGTTCTTCACGGTCAATCTGCTGGACCGGCGACAAACCTTGCTCGTGGATCACATTGCGGAATTGCGCAACGCCATTGCTGCAACGCGCCAGGACTATTCCTTCATGATCGACGCATTCGTTGTGCTGCCCGACCACCTGCACGCGGTCTGGACCTTGCCGCCCGGCGACACCGATTTTTCGACACGCTGGCGACTCATTAAGAACTCGCTTCGCGAGAGCTCTTCCAAAGCATGAGAAGCGCAGCGATGTTCGCATCGCTCGCAATGAACGCGGAATTTGGCAACGTCGGTTCTGGGAACATCTGATCCGCGATGAGCCCGATTACGAGCGTCACATCGAGTATTGCTACATCAATCCCTAAAGCATCGCCATGTCGCGCGAGTACGCGATTGGCCCCACTCTTCGTTTCATCGCGACGTCCGAGCTGGATTATTTCCGGAAGACTGGGGGGTGGTGATGTCGCGACGAGCGGCGACTTCGGTGAACGGCAATGATCCCCGAGGGAATGGCGGATTACGCCTTCGGCTAATCCGCCCTACGATTTCTGACGTTCGAAAACCTGATGGGCAAGGGAGCCTACTTCTCCTATCTCGCGACGCTTGACGACGTGATCGCCTCGCGCGGCGGCAACCTCCTGATCGTCGACGGCAAGGTCGTCGGCGCCATCGGCGTCAGCGGCGGTTCGGGCTCGCAGGACAATGTGATCTCGCTCGCCGGCCAGGCCGCGCTGAAGTGAGAGCAGCGACGTAATGCTTCTGCCGGGCTTCGGCCAGGCAGAAGTTTTCTGATGAGGATCCTACGAACGGTCAATAATTTGTTCGGCTTTTCAGAATTTAACTTGACGCCGCACCCAACTCAGATGTTCAATGCGCCCGTCTCACCCGACACGAGGGGCGCTTCGCGGTCGTCACGAACGTGGGTCGAGATGCGGTGGACGCCGATTGCGCAACTGACGAGTGCGGATGAAGCGGACGGTGAAGTCGTGTGGTCCTGACGCCCTAGCGGCAGGTGTCCTCTCTCAAGATGCGCAAGCGTTTTGCGAAGGCGGTGACAAGCAAGCCCAGTCTCGCCGGGGAGAGCACGAAGTAAGCCGTAACCCATCGCGCAGGGAAAGCCGGATTGCTCCGGTTACACCTGTGGTCCTACCCCCGAGCTTTCTACCTTTTGCTCGGGGCCCATGGGTGCGATCGGCACCCGGCTTTCCCTGCGCCCTCCGTTCGAGAGAGGGCAACACACGAAGCAAACCTCGGGCGGATCACGCCGCGAGAGTGCTCATCCGCGACTTACGTGCAAATGCTTACACGAAGCTTACAACCCCGCTGCCATCAGATCGGTCTTGCGTTCGCAAGCGGATGAATTCCTCGGCAGCTGCATGCTATTCCACCGCGGCCCCGACCGGCGGCCCGCCCGGCGGGCGGTGCAGGAAGGTGATCGACGCATAGGCGCCAACCCACGAGCCGGCCGCTGCGAAGGCGACGTAGAGCCAGTTCTCGGTGTAGCTGATCACCGCATAGGATGAGAGCACGTACCAGACGCTGCTCCAGGTCGCAGCCGGCACGCGCTTGCGCGCGACGACCGCCGAGGTGAACATGACGTAGACCGCGTCGGTCGCCGCGGTCGCGAGGAAGACGCCGCCGGCGGTAAGGGGATCGATGGCAGCCATTGCAACTCCTGTTCGGGTCGGGCAGAGCTAAGGCATGGTCCGGAAAAGTGTGAAACGGTTTTCCGAAAAGATCATGCCCAAACAAGGCATGGTCCGGGAAGGTGTGATCTTGCCCAAATAAGGTAATGACGATCGGGGATCGGGCATTGCCATTTTGTCATCATGCTCGGGCATAGAATAATCGCAAACAGGAATGCGCATGCAGGACATCCGTGAAATCCTTTCCGATGTCTGGACCGGCACCGGTGGCGCGCCGTCCGCGCTCGACGCGGTCGCCCTGACCGGCAGCGAGCCGCAATTGCCGTCGTCGTTTCGGGTCGCAGCGGCGGCGCAGGTACCGATTGCCGCGGCGGGCCTTGCGGCGGCCGAGATCTGGAAAGCCCGCAGCGGCGAGCCGCAGGATGTCGCGGTCGACATGCGCCATGCCGTCGTCGAATGCCGCAGCGAGCGTTATCTGCGGGTCGACGACAAGCCGCCGCCGCCGGCCTGGGACAAGATCGCCGGCGTCTACCGTGTCCGCGACAACCGCTTCGTCCGCCTGCACACCAATTTCCCGCATCACCGCGACGCCGTCTGCAAGGTGCTGGGCTGCAACGCCGAGCGCGACGAGGTCCAGGCCGCGCTGCTGCAATGGGACGGCGAGGCGTTCGAGACCGCGGCCTATGCCGCCGGCGGCGTCGTCGCATTGATGCGCTCATATGACGAGTGGTCTGCGACGCCGCATGCAGGAGAACTTGCAAGACTGCCGCTGATCTCGATCGAGAAGATCGGCGAAGCCGCGCCAAAGCCGTGGCCCGCGGGGAAGCGGCCGCTGGCCGGCATCCGGGTGCTCGATCTGTCGCGCGTGATCGCCGGTCCCGTCGCCGGCCGCACGCTCGCCGCGCATGGCGCCGACGTGCTGCTGATCTCCGGTCCCGATCTGCCTGATATCCCCTGGCTCACCATCGACACCGGCCGCGGCAAGCTGACGAGCTTTCTCGAACTGCGCAGCGAGGAGGGGCGGGCCGTGATGCGCGGTCTCGTGGCGCAGGCCGATATTCTCTCGCAGGGCTATCGTCCGCAGGCGATTGCGCGGCTCGGCTTCTCGCCGGAGGAGGCGGCCCGCATCAATCCCGGGATCGTCTATGTGACGCTCTCGGCCTATGGCCATGCCGGTCCGTGGGCGGAGCGCCGCGGTTTTGACTCGCTCGTGCAGACCACGACCGGCTTCAATCATGCCGAGGGGCAGGCCGCCGGCGTCGACGGACCGAAGGAATTGCCGGCCCAGATGCTCGACCACGCTACGGGATACTTCATGGCGTTCGGCGCCATGATGGCCAGGGCACGCCAGGCGCGCGAGGGCGGCAGCTGGCACGTCGGGGTGTCGCTGGCGCAGACCGGGCGCTGGCTGTGGGATCTCGGCCGGCTCGAAGAGGGCCTTGCCACCGAGGACCTGAAGGCGGATGCGGTGCAGCCCTACATCGAGCGGCTTCCGTCCGGCTTTGGCACGCTGAGTTCGGTCCGGCACGCCGCCATCCTGTCGCGCACCCCGGCCCATTGGTCACGTCCGGCGATGCCGCTCGGCAGTCACCTGCCGGAATTTCCTGCCCCAGGGTTTCCTGCCCCGGAGTTTCCCGGATGAGACATTCAGTCGCCGTTCAGGCTATCCGAACTTTAACGACGCGCACCGCCGAAGTGCGATTTTTAGGTTGTTCGAAACGCCAATTCGGCACTATTAGCGCACCGCTGGGGTTGTCCCGCCGGAAGCTGCAACGATCGACCCCGCGGACCGCATGCTGAAAGAGTTTATCAAGCGAATGCAGAGCTTTAGCCGCCCGCGCCTGCTCGTGGCCACGGCGGTGCTGGTGGTCGCCTGCGCGGGCGCCTATGGCTACAACCGTTTCGGCTCGGACAAGCAGACGCCGTCGGAAGTCTCCAGCCAGTCCCGCAAGGGGGGCACGCGCTATGCGCCATCGCCCGCCGAGTGGGCCAGCCTGACCTTCCAGACCGTGGCCGAGCACACCTTCCGCTCCGAACTGGTGACCGAGGGCAAGATCGGGATCGACGAGGACCGCTCCACCCCGGTCTACTCGCCCTATACCGGGCGGGTCACCCGCCTCCTGGTGCGGCCGGGCGATACGGTGGTGAAGGGGCAGCCGCTGTTCGTGATCGAAGCGGCCGACACCGTGCAGGCGCAGAACGACTACGTCGCCGCGATGACCGGCCTCAACAAGGCCCAGTCGGCGCTCGACCTGGCTCAGATCCAGGAGAAGCGCGCCAAGGACCTGTCCGAGGGCAAGGCAATCCCGCTGAAGGATTATCAGACTGCGCAAGCGGCGCTGGTGCAGGCGCAGAACGATGCGCGCTCGGCGCAGACGCTGCTGGAGGCCGCGCAGAACAAGCTGCACATCCTCGGTTTCGGCGACGAAGCCATCGCGACCTTGCAGCAGAAGGGCCGCCTCAATCCGGAGACGACGGTGTTCGCGCCGATCGGCGGCACCGTGGTCCAGCGCAAGGCCGGTCCCGGCCAGTATGTCTCGACCGGTGCCAGCGACCCGGTCTATGTGATCGGCGATCTCTCGACGGTCTGGCTGATCGCCTTTGTCCGCGAATCCGACGCCGACAATGTCGCGGTCGGGCAGGACCTCAGCTTCAGCGTGATGGCGCTGCCGGGCAAGGTGCTGAACGCCCGGGTCAACTATGTCGCCGCCGCGATCGACGCGACCTCGCGCCGGCTCCTGGTCCGCGCCACCATCGACAACGCCGACAATCGGCTGAAGCCCGAGATGTTCGCCAATGTGACGCTGTATTCGAAGGGCGATCACCCGGCGGTCGGCGTGCCGAAACAGGCGCTGATCTACGAGGGCGACCAGGTTCGCGTCTGGGTCGCGAAGGCCGACGACAAGACCATCGAACTGCGCCAGATCAAGCCCGGCCTCATCAATGGCGACCTCGTCGAGGTCGCCGGCAATCTCAAGTCGGGCGAGCAGATCGTGACGAAGGGAAGCCTCTTCATCGACCGCGCCGCATCCGGCACTTGAGACGCATGATCCGGAAAAGGGGGAACCGGCTTTCCGGATCGACCATGCTCACCAAGAAAAATCCTCTCCGTTGAAAGTGCCGATCTGAATGGATCGCCTCGTCGCCCTTGCCGTCAATCGCCGCTACTTGATGGTGGCCATGTTCGTGGTCGTCTTCATCGGCGGCCTGCTTGCGTTCAAGCAGCTCAACATCGAGGCCTATCCCGATCCGACCCCGCCGATGGTCGACATCGTGACGCAGAGCCCGGGCCTCTCGGCCGAGGAGATCGAGCGCTACATCACGATCCCGATCGAGACCCAGGTCGCCGGCATCAAGAACCTCAAGACCATCCGCACCATCTCGCTGTACGGCCTCTCCGACGTCAAGCTGCAGTTCTCCTTCGACTACACCTATGACGAGGCGCTGCAGCAGGTGCTGAACCGGCTGTCGCAGCTCGCGCCGCTGCCCGGCAACGTGCTGCCCGGCATCTCCCCGACCAGCCCGATCGGCGAAATCTTCCGCTACCGGCTGAAGGGGCCGCCGAACTACAGCGTGCTCGACCTCAAGACGTTGCAGGACTGGGTGTTGCAACGCCGCTTCCGCGCGGTGCCCGGCGTGATCGACGTCACCGGCTGGGGCGGCAAGACCAAGACCTACGAGATCCAGGTCGACTTCAACAAGCTGGTCGCCAACGGCCTGACGTTGCCGCAGGTGCTGCAGGCGGTTTCCAACGCCAACATCAATGTCGGCGGCAACACCGTGAACATCGGCTCGCAATCGGCCGTGGTGCGCGGCGTCGGTCTGATCCGCTCGATCGACGATCTCGCCAACACCATGATCTCGCAATCAGGCGGCAATCCGGTGCTGGTCAGGGACATCGGCGCCGTCACGATCGGCGAGAAGCCGCGGCTCGGCATCGCCGGCATCGACAGTGACGACGACATCGTGCAGGGCATCGTGCTGATGCGCCGCGGCGAGCAGAGCTCGCCGACCATTTCCCGCGTCGAGCAACTGGTCAACCAGATCAACAATTCCTCGATCCTGCCGCCGGGCGTCAAGATCGAGCGCATCTACGACCGCAAGGATCTGATCGAGCTCACCACCCACACCGTGCTGCACAACATGGTGGTCGGCATCCTGCTGATCGTGCTGTTGCAGTGGATCTTCCTCGGCGATCTCCGCAGCGCGCTGATCGTCGGCGCCACGATCCCGTTCGCGTTGTTCTTCGCCGTGATCATCCTGGTGCTGCGCGGCGAATCCGCCAATCTGCTCTCGGTCGGCGCGATCGATTTCGGCCTGATCGTCGATGCCACCGTGATCATGGTGGAGGCGATCTTCCGCCGGTTGTCGCAGACCACGGCACTGTCGGAAGCCGAGCGCGAGCACATCTCCGACGACACGGTGATGGGCATGAAGAGCCATGCGATCCTGTCGGCGGCGGCCGACGTATCGCGCTCGATCTTCTTCGCCGCGACCATCATCGTCGCCGCGTTCCTGCCGCTGTTCACGCTGGGCGGCGTCGAGGGCAACATCTTCGGGCCGATGGCGCGAACCTATGCCTATGCGTTGGCGGGCGGATTGCTGGCGACGTTCACGATCACGCCGGCGCTGAGCGCGCTCATCCTGCCGGCGCATATTCACGAGACCGAAACCTGGATCGTCAAGAGGCTCGATGCGATCTACGTTCCGGCGCTGAACTGGGCGATCGCCAACCGCAAGATCGTGATGGCCGGTGCCGCCGGCCTCGTGGTCATGACGATCATCTTCGTGCGGTTCCTCGGCCTCGAATTCCTGCCCAAGCTGGAAGAGGGCAATCTCTGGATCCGCGCCACGCTGCCGCCGACGATCTCGCTGCAGGAAGGCAACGCCTATGTCAACGAGATGCGGAAGCTGATCAGCAGCCGTCCCGAGGTGGTGTCGGTGGTGTCGCAGCACGGCCGCCCCGACGACGGCACCGACGCCGCCGGATTCTTCAATGCCGAATTCTTCGCGCCGCTGAAGCCCGCCGGCGAATGGCCGGGCACGCATGACAAGGACGTCCTCACCGCGCAACTGCTCGGGCAGTTGCAAGACAAGTTCCCCGGCGTCGAATTCAACTTCTCGCAATACCTGCAGGACAACGTGTCGGAGGCGGTATCCGGCGTGAAGGGCGAGAACTCGATCAAGCTCTATGGCAACGATTTGCAGGCGCTGACCGACACCGCCAACAAGATCAAATCGGTGCTGTCGACCGTGCAGGGTGTCACCGACCTCGCGGTGTTCACCTCGCTCGGCCAGCCGACCGTCCAGATCGACGTCGACCGGGCGCGGGCGGCGCGCTACGGCCTGTCGCCTGGCGACATCAACGCCACGATCAAGGTCGCCGTCGGCGGCGACACCGCGGGCGATCTCTATGAACCCGGCAGCGACCGGCACTTCCCGATCATCGTCCGCCTTGCGCCGGAATACCGCAAGAGCGCGGAGGCGATCCAGAACCTGCGGATCGGGGCAACGAATCCGAATGGCGGGGTCACGCAGATCCCCCTGAGCGAGGTCGCCTCGATCAAGCTGATTTCGGGCGCGGCCTACATCTATCGCGAGCAGCAGGAGCGCTATCTGCCGATCAAGTTCTCGGTGCGCGACCGCGACCTCGGCAGCGCGATCCTGGAAGCGCAGCAGAAGGTTAACGAGCAGGTCCAGTTGCCGCCCGGCTCGCGTATCGAATGGGTGGGCGAGTTCGGCAATCTGCAGGACGCGATCAAGCGGCTGTCGATCGTGGTGCCGATCAGCCTCATGCTGATCGCGGTGCTGCTGTTCTTCAATTTCGGCTCGATGGTCGACACCATGCTCGCGATGAGCGTGATCCCGATGGCGATCTTCGGTGGCGTGCTCGGGCTGCTGATCTCGGGCATTCCGTTCAGCGTGTCGGCGGCGATCGGCTTCATCGCGCTGTTCGGCATCGCCGTGATGGACGGCATCATCATCCTGTCGCAGTTCAACCAGCTGATCGACGAGGGCTATGACCGGATGCGCGCGGTGATCCGCACCGGGGAATTGCAGCTTCGTCCGGTGTTGATGACCTGCGTCGTCGCCGGCATTGGCCTGTTGCCGGCGGCGGTGTCGGAGGGCATCGGCTCGCAGGTGCAGAAGCCGCTCGCCATCGTCGTCGTCACCGGCATGATGCTGGCGCCGCTGGTGATCCTGATCACGCTGCCGGTGCTGATCTCCTACTTCTCGCGCCGGCCGAAGGACAACTAGAGCATGATCCGGAAAAGTGTGAAGCGGTTTTCCGAAGAGATCATGCTCAAACAAGACAATCAGGTAAAGCCGTAGAGCCGCGCCGGATTGTCGACCAGGATCGCCTTGCGCACGGCGGCATCCGGCGCCCACACCGGAAGCTGGTTGAGGAGGCGGCCGTCGTCGATCTGGTACAGCGGCGTGACGTCGGTGACCTTCTTGCCTTGCGGTGTCACCGAATCCGGGTGCGGCCAGTCGGTGCCCCAGACGATGCGCTCGGCATTGGCCGCGATCAGCGCCTGGGCCAGCGGCGCGGCGTCGGCATAGTCGGGCGCGAGCTTGGAGGCGCGGTAGGCGCCGGAGATCTTGACATACGCCTTGCCGGATTTGACCAGCGCGAGCAGGTCGTCAAATCCCGGCTGGCCCGTGCCGAGCGCGGCCTCGGCGCCGCCGAAATGGTCGAACACCACGGGCACCGGCGCTGCCGCGACCAGGTCCTTGATCGCCGAGATCATGGCGAGGCTGGTGAACAGCTGCACGTGCCAGCCGCGCGCCTTCATCCGCTCGATCGCGGCCGAGAAGCGCTGCCGGCCGACATTGGGATCATTGACGCCGCCGGTCGCGAGGTTGAGACGGATGCCGCGGAAGCCGGCCTTCTGCATCGTGTCGAGATCGCTCTCGCTGGTCTTGTCGTCGATCACGGCGACGCTGCGCGCCGTGGGGCCGCGCGCCGTCATGCCGAACAGCGTCGACGAATTGTCGGAGCCATAGACGCTCGGCGTCACGATCACCACGCGCTCGATATGCAGCGCCTTGTGCAACGCGCTCATCTCCTCCGGCGAGGCCGGCTCCGGCGTGTAGACGCGGCCGGCGAAGAACGGGAATTTCGCGGGGTCGCCATGGATGTGGGTGTGGCAGTCGCAGGCACCGGCAGGCACGTCGAAGTTCACCGGGGTCGATGGTTGCGATGCCTTGGAAAATGCGTTGCTGCTGGTCATGGTCACTCCCGCTGCGATGGAAGCCAGCATCATACTGCGTCGCGTCAGCATTGGACGTCTCCCTGCGTGCTCGGCTGTTATGCGCGCACTCCGCGCACCGGCATCGTTGATGGCCGGCGGGGGCTGAGGTTATCGGCGGAGAGAGCGGGCGGAAAGGGCCGGTTCGCGGTGCGAACGGTTCCGCAAAGGCTATTGTCCCGACGGCGTGCGCAGGCCATGCCAGGCGTCGCGCACCTGATGGTAGTGCACCTCGGGCAGATAGTCGGGCGTCTTGAGATTGAGCGTCTTGACGTCGAGGCGCCCGGTCGCGCTGAGCAGCGTGTAGGAGGCGATGACGCGGTCGCGCTGCGCGCCGATCAGCCGGGCGCGCGCCGTGATCAGATCCTGCTGGGCGTTGAGCACGTCGACCGTGGTGCGCTGGCCGCCGGCGGCTTCCTTCTGCACGCCGGCGAGCGCGACCTCCGCGGCCTTCACCTCGGACTCGGAGGCCGACACCGCGATCTTGGCGCCCTCATTGGCGACCCATGCGCTGACCACGGCGGTCTTGGCCTGGTTGCGGACCTGGTCCAGCACGAGGCGGCTCTGCGCCGCCACTTCCTTGGCCTGCCGGGTCTGCGAGGCCGCGGTGCCGCCGTCATAGATCGGCTGCGTGACCTGGCCGATCACCGAGGCCTGGTCGGTCCCGAAAGTGCCGAGCGTGGGGTCGCTGTCGCGGCTGCGGCTGACGCTGCCTTGCAGGGTGACGTTCGGCATCAGGCTGCTCTCGGCGACACGGATCGAGGTCGAGGCGACGTCGACGTCGTAGCCCGCCGCCATCACGGCCGGATGCTCGCGCACCGCTAGCGCGATCGAATCCTCGCGGCTGCGCGGCAGCAGCCGGTCGATGGTCTCGGCCGGACGCAATTGCGACGGCGCGCCGCCGACCACCTGCGCATAGGTCGCCTGGCTGATCGCGAAGTTGACCTCGGCAGCGTTGAGATCGGACAGGCCGCGGTTGAGCCGGGCCTCGGCCTGCGCGGTATCGGTCGGCGTGACGTCGCCGGCATTGAGGCGGCGCTGGGTGATCGCCTGGGTCTCCTTCAGAAAGGCGACGTTGGCGCGTTGCGCCTCGACCAGGGTCTGGTTGGCCAGCACGTTGGTATAGGCGGTGACGGCGTCGAGCAGCACGCCCTGGCCGACATTGCGCAGGGCCTCGCGGCCGGACTGCACCTGCAACTCGGCGACGCGGACGCTGTTGGCGGTCTTGAAGCCGTTGAACAGGGTCTGGGTCACGGTGACCCCGATCTGCCAGGGCTTCAGCGTCGCGCCCTGGATCACGTTGCCGGGCAACTGGTCGCGCACGGCCTGGAGGCCGAGCGAGAGGCCAGCGGTGACCTGGGGGCGGTAGCCGGCCAGTGCCTGCGGCACGTTCTCGTCGGTCGCGCGCTGGCGTGCCCGCTCGGCATTGAGCTGCGGATTGGTCTGATACGCCTTGGCCATGGCTTCGGGCAGGCTCTCGGCGCGGGCTGCGGTGTCCGTCAGCAGCGCGCAGGCCAGCGCGCCAAGGCCGATGCCCCACAAAAGCACGCGCCTCGCTACGTCGCCAATATCAGCGGCACGCCCAACCATGTGATCCCGCAAACCAAAACCCCGGCAGTCCGCTTTCGCCGATGCCGTCGACACATCTACCTGTTTAGGGGGCGGTGCCGCCACAGGCAAACCGCCACGCGACATCTGCACATCATTTCGGTTGTTGTCTGTTGCCGGTTCGTCACAGGCGAACGCAGCTGTCATATGAAGTATAAGTTTGAACCGCCGGCCGCCGATTCAGCGATGCCGGTCATCCCCTGACTGCCCGGGTTGATCGCAGATGCCGAAACTCTTCTCTGATCCCGAGGCGATCGCGGAGCACATCGTTCGTGACGTCGGAACCGAACTTGTGGTGGGGCTGCCGCTCGGCCTCGGCAAGGCCAACCATATCGTCAACGCGCTGTACGCGCGGGCGGTCGCCGACCGCTCGATCAATCTGACGCTGTTCTCGGCGCTGACTTTAGAGAAGCCGAAACCGAAGAGCCTGCTCGAGCAGCGCTTCATCGGCCCGGTGATCGATCGCCTGTTCGGCGGTTATCCGGATCTCGCCTATGCGGAGGCGCTGCATCGCGGCGCGCTTCCGCCCAACATCAAGGTGATCGAGTTCTTCTTCCTCGCCGGGCAATGGCTGCATCAGCCCTTTGCCCAGCAGCACTACATTTCCGCCAATTACACCCACGCGGCGTCATATCTGCTGTCGCGTGGACTGAATGTCGTGCCGCAGCTGGTCGCCAAGCGCGTGGTCGACGGCGTGCCGCGCTACAGCCTGAGCTGCAACACCGACACGACGCTCGATGTGCTCCGCGCCCGCGCGCAGGGCCGGGCGTCGTTCAAGCTGATCGGCCAGGTCAATTCCGAACTGCCGTTCATGCCGGGGCCCGGCGATCTGCCGGCGGGTGAATTCGCCGCGGTGCTCGACAGTCCCGACACCGACTTCCCGCTGTTCGCGCCGCCGTCGGAGCCGATCAGCGATACCAAATATGCGATCGGATTGCACGCCGCGGGTCTGGTCCGCGACGGCGGCACGCTGCAGATCGGGATCGGGCAGGTCGGCGATGCGCTGGCGCAGGGGCTCGTGGTGCGTCACCGCGACAACGCCCGATTCCACGGCATCATGCAGCGGCTTGCGCCCGGTACCGCACAACTCGCGGCGGCCGAGATCGGGCCGTTCGAGAAGGGGCTCTATGGCGTCAGCGAGATGCTGTTCGAGGCGTTCCTCGGGCTGATCGACGCCGGCATTCTCAAGCGCGACATTGGCGGCGTGATCCTGCACGGTGCATTCTTTCTGGGTCCGCAGTCCTTCTATCGCGCCCTGCGCGAGATGACGCCCGAGCAGCTGGCGCGAATCCAGATGATGCCGGTGTCCTTCACCAACGAGATCTTCGGCGACGAGGACGGCAAGCGCCGCGCCCGCGTCGATGCGCGCTTCGTCAACAATGCGATGATGGCGACGCTGCTCGGGGCTGCCGTCTCGGATGGCCTGGAGAACGGCCAGGTCGTGAGCGGCGTCGGCGGCCAGTACAATTTCGTGGCGCAGGCGTTTGCGCTCGAGGGCGCGCGCTCGTTGCTGGCGCTTGAGGCAACCCATCAGTCCGGCAGGCAAACGCAGTCGAACATCCGCTGGTCCTACGGTCACGAGACCATTCCGCGCCACCTGCGCGATGTCTTCGTCACCGAATACGGCGTCGCCGATGTCAGGGGGAAATCCGATGCCGACGTGATCGCCGCGATGTTGCAGGTGGCGGACTCGCGCTTCCAGGGCGAGTTGATGCGGCAGGCCAAGGATGCCGGCAAGCTGCCGCGTGATCACCAAATCCCCGCGGCTCACCGCGAAAATTATCCCGAGCGCATCAGAACGGCGCTGAAGCCCGCGCGTGACGCAGGCCTGCTGCCGTCATTCCCGTTCGGCAGTGACTTCACCGACGTCGAGCAGCGGCTGATCCCGGCGCTGCAGATTTTGCAGCGGGCGCAGCAAACCCCGCTGCAACTCGCCGGTCTGCTGTGGCAGGGGATGCGGCATCCGCCTGACGCCGCCGACCGCGAATGCCTGGCGCGGCTCGGTCTCGACAAGCCGGCGCATTTCGCCGAGCGCGCCTATCGCGCGCTTGTCACCGCGGCATTGCAGCGCAGCCGCATGAACTAGCGGTTCTTGTTGACCGGCTTGCGCTTCTCGATGAAGGCCGCCATGCCCTCGGAGCGATCCTCCAGCGCGAAGGTCGCGTGGAACAGGTTGCGCTCGACATTCATGCCTTCCGAAAGCGGCGTCTCGAACGCGCGGTTGATGGCTTCCTTGGCCATCGCGGCGGTCGGACGCGACATCGAGGCGATCTTCTCGGCTGCGGCAAGCGCCTCTTCCAGCAGCTTGTCGGCCGGAACGATCCGCGACACGAGGCCCGAGCGCTCGGCTTCCGCCGCATCCATCATCCGTCCGGTGAGGCAGAGATCCATCGCCTTCGACTTGCCGATCGCGCGGGTCAGCCGCTGCGTGCCGCCGATGCCCGGGATGGTGCCGAGGGTGATTTCCGGCTGGCCGAACTTGGCGGTGTCGGCGGCGATGATGATGTCGCACATCATCGCGAGCTCGCAGCCGCCGCCGAGCGCGTAGCCCGCGACCGCGGCAATGGTCGGCTTGCGGCAACGGGCAACGCGGTCGCCGCCGATCGCGGTGAAGTCGCTGTTGAACATGTCGATGAAGCCCTTCGGCTGCATCTCCTTGATGTCGGCGCCCGCCGCGAACGCCTTCTCGCTGCCGGTGATCAGGATGCAGCCGATCTTGTCGTCGGCCTCGAGATCGTCCACCGCCGCGGCGATCTCGCGGAACACGCCGAACGACAGCGCATTCAGCATTTTGGGCCGATGCAGCGTGATGACGCCGACCGGGCCCTTGCTTTCGACGATGATGAATTCGAACGTAGCCATGACGCAAACCCCGTGCCTGATTTGCCGGGCAATGTGCCCGCTGGCGGGATGCGCTTCAAGTGGCTGAAGCGGCTTTGGGCCGCGGTGCGGCGCTACCCCACGCCGCAAGCCGCAAGCCGCAACGCCGCGGCTAGGCCATGAACATGCGTGCGGCCGAGGCCACCGTGAGCAGGGCGCCGAAGCCGATGAAGATCTTCCCGATCAGCGAGGTCTGGTCCCAGTTCGCACTGTCGCTGCTCGCCAGAACCGGGGCCGGCTTGGGTGCCGCTACGGTGGCGGCCGGCGGCTGCGCCACGGGAGCCTCCTGCTGGGCCGTCTGCGGTTGAACCGGTTGCGGTTGTTCCGCCGGCTGCTCCTGCTGCAGGGCCCGGTCGAGGTCGTTGAGCTGGTCGGATGCGACCACGCTGCCGTCGGGTTGCCCGTCGCCGGGCTTGTCGGAGGCGGCCATCACCGGATTGACGTTAGCGGGCGCGGTGCTCGCATTGCCGTCGCCGGACGTCAGCTCCGCATTGGCATTGGCGACGGTGGCGGGCATGCCCGCCGACGTCACGCTGCCGGCATCGCTCGCGGCCTTCTTGCTCTCGGATTTGTCGGCCGTCTTGTCAGTCGTCTTGGAAGACTGGTGGCGCGCTTGGCGCCGGCCATGCCGCGAACTCTGGTCCGCGGACCTGTCGGTCGAAGCATTGTCGGACTTCGTCGCGCCGGGTTCCGAACCGGCCGCATGCGCCGGCAACGGTCCGGCGAGACACACAAAGAACCCTGTCAGGCCTGTCGCAACCATCAAGGCCAAGCGCCCGCTGGCTTTGATCTTCATTCTGATGATCTCCCCATTTCGCCTGTCCCGAACGCGAAATGAGCCCCCGCTGCGTGTCTACACCGGGGCAAAAAAAGGGAATCTTCGGGCCTCAGAGGGCAAAAGCTGGGCAATTTCGTCCCGGTGGATCGTCGGCAGCAGCAGCACCGATGCGTGTCGGACCGATCGGTGTTATG
The DNA here is from genome assembly GCF_056429065.1 of Bradyrhizobium sp. USDA3010. Classification (NCBI taxonomy): domain Bacteria; kingdom Pseudomonadati; phylum Pseudomonadota; class Alphaproteobacteria; order Hyphomicrobiales; family Nitrobacteraceae; genus Bradyrhizobium; species Bradyrhizobium sp. USDA3010. Next base: position 68,029 of record NZ_JBWJZD010000015.1, on the reverse strand, counting down.
AGGCCTTCCGTCTGCAAACCCGCCGGAGCGATTCTTTGAGGCTGATCCTCGGCGCGGCGTTGCCTGAGGGTGATTATCACGAATTCGTGATGCCCTTGGCGTGCCGCGTAACAAACTGAAAGATCGGCCGAATTGCAATTCAGGAGCCTGCGTGCGCGAACGTGAGGATGAATGGACCGACCTGATGCGGTCGGCCATTTCAGGCGATGACGCGGCGTATCATCGCCTGCTCAAGGCCATCACGCCGGTACTCCGTGCCGCGGCGCGGCGTGGCTTGGCGCGCGCGGGACAACCGGTCGATCAGTCCGAGGACATCGTGCAGGACATCTTGTTGGCGGTGCATTTGAAGCGGCAGACCTGGGACACGAGCGCGCCGTTCGCGCCGTGGCTGTTCGCGATCGCGCGCAACAAGCTGATCGACGCCCTGCGCCGCCGCGGCAGGCGCATCTTCGTCAATATCGATGACTTCGCCGAGACGCTGCCGGGGGAAACACCGGAGCCGACGGCCTCGCCCGGCGAGGTGACCGCCCAGTTGCAGGCGTTGCCCGCGCGGCAGCGCGACGTGCTGCAATCGATCGCGGTCGACAGCACCTCGATCAAGGACACCGCCGCGAAATTCGCGATGACCGAGGGCGCGGTGCGGGTCGCACTGCATCGTGGCCTTGCGAGCCTGACCGCGAAATTACGGGACCGATGAGCATGGATACCGATCAACTCATTCGAACCCTGACCGCCGACAATGCCTATCGGCCTCGTCCGATCGGTCTTGCGCTGATGATGGCGCTGCTGGCGGCGGCGCCGGTCTCGCTGCTGATCTTCTTCGCCGAGCTCGGCGTGCGGCCCGACGTGATGACCGCGATGCATAATCCGTTCTTCGACCTGAAATTCGCGGTGACGCTGGCGCTCGCCGCCTCGGCGATCGCGGTCAGCCTGCATCTGACGCGCCCGGAAGCCTCGCTGCGCAGCTTCGGCTGGTGGCTGCTGATTCCCGCCGGCATCCTCGTTGCCGCGATCAGCGGCGAGATGATGATGCCGCAGCGCACGCCGATGATGACGCGCCTGATCGGCAAGAACTCGGTGGCGTGCATGACCGCGATCCCCGCGATGTCGCTGCCGCTCTTGGTCGGCGCGCTGTACGGGCTGCGGCAGGGCGCGCCGGCGCGGCCTGCGATCGCGGGCGCAGTCGCAGGCCTGCTCTCGGCAGGGCTCGCGGCCACCGTCTATGCGTCGCACTGCACTGATGACTCGCCGCTGTTCGTTGCCACCTGGTACACGCTGGCGACCGCGATCGTCGCAAGCGTCGGCGCGCTGATGGGAGCGAGGGCGCTACGATATTAGGCCGCGGGCGCGGACTGCTGCATGCGATGGAAGCGCAGTACCTGCTGCGCGGTCGATGGCCGCAGCCGCTCATAGGTGTCCTTACAAGCCTGCAAATCGGTCGGTTCACCGCCCGAGATGTCGTCGCGCAGATTGATGATCGACCGCACCGTCGACCATGACAGGCCCGAGACCTTGGCTAGGATCATCACGCCCTCGGCACGGGTTTCGATCATCATGTTCTCGGCGATGCTGACCGAGACGTTGGCGAGCGCGGCAAGCGAGGCATTGGTCTCGTCGAACTTGCCGGCCTCGGCGAAGGCTGCGAGCTGGAATTCGTCGAGCCGGCCGTCCTGGTAGAGCGACTTGACCAGCGCATGCGCGATCGTGGTGTCCGGCGTCACGGCGGCGGGCGCCGAGCGCGCGCGTCGCGTCGCCTCCTTTACCGCGATCGGAATCTCCTTGGCCTGCTGCGGATTGGCAGCCTCGAGCCGCTGCCTGACCGTGTCCGAGGCCTTGGCGACCAGCTTGAGGTAGAGATGCCGCGGGATGCTTGGGCGGAGCCCGACGCAGGTCGACAGATTGTCGTCGCCCTCCGCGCGGCTGACCAGCCGGGTGAAGCCGCGCTCGGTAAATTCCGCGCCGGGATTGTTGACCGCGCTCTGGATCACCTCGTCGTTGCCGCGCAGCACCAGCACGTCGGTGACGGCGCCGCTCAGCGTCTTCCGGTTGGAGATCGCAAGCAGATGCGCCTGGCTCTTGCTGCGCGCCGTTTCGATCAGGGTGTCGTCGTCGAGCCGCGGCGACAGCGTCAGCACAGGGCCTGCGACCTCGATCAGGTCGTCGAATGCAAGGGTACGGATGGTCTGCGGCGGCGCGGTCTCGATCGGGGCGAGGCGGTTGGCGAGCAGCGCCTTGGCCGAATTTTCGATGTGCTCGAGCAGGCATTGGAAAACGTCGTCGAACAGCACGATCTGCTGGTCCGAATAGTTGACCGAGCCGTTGATGAAGAGGTCGGTCACGCGGCGCAGCGTCTCGACCCGGCGTGCGACGGTGCCGTGCGCGAGCGTCGTCTGCAGCTCGTCGAGCAGACTTTCGGGGGCGGTCTCGGGCTTCGAACTCATGACTCTGTCCTGGAGCGGTGGCGACGGATTCTCCGGCGCCGAATAGGGAAATGAAAGGATGTCAGGCACTGGCGATGCGGTTGCGTCCCCTCGCCTTGGCTGCGTAAAGCGCGCCATCGGCGCGGGCGAGTAACGTGTCGGAGTTTTCGTGCGGCTTGAGCGTCGTGACGCCCGCGGAGATCGTCACCTGCATGCCGGGCGAGAATGCGCTCCAGTCGAGACCGGCGATGATCGCGCGCAGCCGCTCGAGCGCGCGCATCGCCTGATCCTGCGACAGGTCGGGCAGCACCAGCAGGAATTCCTCGCCGCCGTAACGGCCGAAGCGATCGATGCTGCGGAGATTGGCGAACATACCGATGGCGAAGGTGCGCAGCGCTTCGTCGCCGATCGGATGGCCGTAGACGTCGTTGATGCGCTTGAAATGGTCGAGGTCGATCAGCGCCACCGCGCAGGAGCTGCCGTTGCGGGCGCAGCGTGCGATCTCCTCCTCGAGCGCGCGCATGATGCTGCGGCGATTGGAGGTGCCGGTCAGCTCGTCGAGCTCGGCGAGCTCCTCGATGCGCCGGTAGGCCTCCTTCAGCTTGACGCCGCTCTGGTACAGCGATTGCTGCATCGAGCTCGAGAAGATGCCGAGATACATGCAGCGCCCGATCGTCAGCGCGAACACCAGCATGGTGGCGAGGCGGTCGATCCTGGTGCCGGCCGGCATCCCGATCGCCTTGTCGGTGCCGAGGAACAGCGCGGCGAGGCCCAGCACCATGATGGTCCAGACGACCGCGGTCTGCCGCGCCGAGGTCCGCAGCGCACCGAAGCCGAACACCACGAACAGGTTGCAGAGGAACAGCACGCCGACTTCCGGCGCGATGTAGGTGAACACCAGCAGGTTCACCATGTTGACGGCCGATTGCGGCGCGACCAGGTAGTGGTCGCGGAAGCGCTCGTGAAAGCCGCGCTCCGAAAGCAGCACATAGATGGCGACGAGGGAGAGGCCGGTCAGGGCATAGCCCGCCGCCACCAGGACCGAGGTGGTGCCGGCATGCGCGTAGATCAGCAGCACCACGGCATCAAGGACGAAGCAGGCGGCGATCATCGATTGGATCTGGCGGCGCTGCCGGGCCCGGCGCGTCAGGCGCTCGCGCGTCAGTCTGGGACGGCCGCTTTCCGATGTACCCGCGATCGGGCTGGGAAGTGACGACGCAGCGCTGCCCATGGTCTCGCCATTGCTGAAATCCGACGAAAATCTAAGTGGGAAAGCCTTTAGGTTTGGTATCTTTTGGAACCGAATCTGCTCCGGTGAAAACCCGGTCACCACCCTTGTTTCGTAAGGGGAATCCGTTCACGGAGGCGGGTCGGAGGCGGTCGGGACGGGGCTTGCGGCGGCGCCCGCTTCGCGACAGCGCTGGCTTGCCGGCAAAGCCTTGGTATGGTCGCGCCGGATGGTGCGAGTCCGCGAGAGTTTCACTATTATGATACCGCTTACCGAGTCTCCGGCGATTTTTGCTCATTGGGATCGTCGACTGTGTCATAGATCACACATGCGGTCAGGACATTGCCGTATTGTGAAGAATCTTGCCTCTCGCGTCGAACCACGCACCATCCCCCTTAGACCAACTTTGCGAGACGGCCATTGAGCGCGACACAGGCGGCTTCAGACGAGGTTCTGATCGCTCGGATCGCTCAAGGCGACCGGCTCGCCATGCAGGTGCTGTACGGACGGCATCATGTCAGGGTGTACCGCTTCGGGCTTCGGCTCGTGCGGGACGAACAGGTGGCGGAGGACCTCATTAGCGAGGTCTTTCTGGACGTGTGGCGTCAGGCGGGCAAATTCGAGGGACGGTCCGCCGTTTCAACCTGGCTTCTGGCGATTACCCGGTTCAAGGCATTGTCTTCGCTGCGGCGAAGGAAAGACGCCGAACTGGACGATGAGGCCGCGAACGCGATCGAGGACACGTCCGACGATCCGGAAACGGCGGTGCAGAAGAAGGACACGGGTGACACGCTGCGCAAGTGCCTGACGGGACTATCGGCGGAACACCGGGAAATTGTCGATCTTGTCTACTATCACGAGAAATCCGTGGAAGACGTCGCAGAGATCGTCGGGATTCCGGAGAACACCGTGAAGACGCGCCTGTTCTATGCGCGCAAGAAACTTGCCGAGTTGCTGAAGGCAGCCGGTGTCGAGCGAGGTTGGCCATGATGGCTGCGAGCAACAAGAAGGTGCAGGGTCAAGATCCTGACGATATCGAGATGCTGCTTCCCTGGCATGCGGCCGGCACGCTGAACGCGCGTGACGCGCGCCGCGTCGAGGACGCACTCGCTTCCGATCCGGAGCTGGCCAGGCAGTATGCCGTCATCCGCGAGGAATATGCCGAGACGATCGGCCTCAACGAGAGCCTCGGTGCGCCGTCTGCGCGTGCTATGCAGAAGCTGTTTGCCGCGATCGATGCCGAGCCGGAGCGCAAGCCGTCGGCGGGCGCGCGCATGTCGGCCTCCGTCTCGGAGTTCTTTTCGAAATTGTCGCCGCGGACGCTGGCCTGGTCGTCCAGCCTCGGTGCGGTCGTGGTGTTGCTGCAGGCCGGCGTAATCGGCGCGGTGCTGATGCGCAGCGAGCCGGCCTCGTTCCAGACCGCATCGCTTGATGCCGCCGAACAACGCAGCGCCCCCAGCGCGCCGAGCGCGGCCGTTGCACCCAGTGCGCCGATCACCCGCGACCTCGGCGCCAGCGTGGCGGCGGCGCCGACGCGGCTGTTGGTGCGCTTCACGCCGGACGCCAGGATCGCCGACATCACGTCGCTGCTCGACAATTACCAGGGCGCGATCCTCGACGGGAAGGGCGGCATGTTCCGCTTGCAGTTCCGCGCGATGGACAAGGACAGCGTCGCGGCGCTGATTGCCCGTTTGCAGAAAGAGAAGATCGTCAGCCTCGCGGTCGAGACGCCGTAAACGGCGGCTGACGGTCCTGCGCCGAGTTGAGGTCACCATGACCGCCAACCGCCGGACCAGATCGACGAACCGAGCGGCCATTGCTGCCGCCGTGTTGTTGCTGGTGTCTGTTGCCGGCTCGGCCGACGCCCAGAATTTCATGCGATCACCGATCGGCGGCAGGCCGCAGCTCTCCATCGGGCCGCGGGTCAATCCCGGTATCGGCAGGGCTGGCGGCGGGCTGGACGGCACGGCTGACCGCACGCCGCTCCACGGTCCGGCGACGTCGTGGACCGGCGATGGACCGCGATCGAGCATGCCGCCGCCCCATGCGCGTGACGCCCCCCGTTTCTCTGCCGATTGCGGCGACGGCGCGCGCCAATGCTCCGGCCGGCCGGTCGCCGTCAACGGTGGCGGCAAGGGCGCTGCGAGGAAGGGCAGGGCTGGCGGTGGCGGCAGCAGCCGCGCGCAGGACGTGGCGGGCGCGCGAACCGTGCCGAACGAACTCGTGGCGGAGATCGACGGCGCATTGACCGAGACCCAGACCGACGCGCTGGCGCGCCGCCATGGCCTGAGGCGGATCGCCTCGCAGAACATCCCGCTGCTGGGCGCTGCGATCGGCCTGTTCCGCACGGCCGGCAATCGCTCCGCCGACGCGGTGGCGCGCGACCTCGCGAGCGACAGCAGCGTCCGCTCGGTGCAGCCGAACTACCGTTACGCGCTGCAGGACCAGAAGCCGGCCGCCGGCGGCAGTGATCCGGCGCAATACGCGCAGACGCAGCTGCATCTGCCCGAGGCGCACAGGCTGGCGCGCGGGATGAACGTCACCATTGCCGTCATCGACTCCGGCATCGATGCCGCCCATCCGGAACTTGCCAACACGGTTGCGGATACGTTCGATGCGCTCGGCAGCAACGACGGTCCGCACGCCCACGGCACCGCCGTCGCCGGCGTGATCGCGGCGCGCGTCAGGCTGAAGGGGAGCGCGCCGGAAGTCCGGATCCTGGCGATCCGCGCCTTCGGCGCGGCCGCCGGCGGCGCCGCGAGCACCTCCTACGTGATCCTCAGGAGCCTCGATTACGCCGTGGCACACGGCGCGCAGATCGTGAACATGAGCTTTGCCGGACCGAACGACGCACTTGTCGCGCGCGCCGTGGCCGCCGCCGCGGCGAGGAACGTCGTGCTGGTTGCCGCGGCCGGCAATGCCGGCCCGAAATCGCCGCCGCTGTATCCAGCGGCCCATCCCGACGTGATTGCGGTGAGCGGCATCGATGCCGGCGAGCGGCTGATGGCGGTCTCGAACCGCGGCAGCTACGTCGCGTTGGCGGCGCCGGGTGCCGATATCCTCATGCCGGTGCCGGACGGCAAGTACCAGCTGATGTCGGGCACCTCCTTTTCCGCCGCGTTCGTCAGCGGCATCACAGCGTTGGTGCTGGAACGCAATCCGGCATTGAAGCCCGCCGAGGTACGCAAGATCCTGACCGGCACGGCCCGCGATCTCGGGGCACCCGGACGTGACGATCTGTTCGGGGCAGGCGAGGCGGACGCGCTTGCTGCGGTGATGGCGGCGACCAGCGCGCCCGTCGCGGCCACCGTGGACAAACCGTCGCAGCCTGCACAGGCAGCGGGCGGCAATAACACTTCTGTGAGCCGCGCGTTGAATGAACCCGCGCCGTCGATCGCATCGGACGATTCCGCGGCAAATCACCGTGCTGCGCAGTGATTTCGGCGCCGGGGCGCCTGCAACGGTGCGATGGAACCGGGCGGCGAAAAGGTTAAAAAAATCGCCGGCGATTTGAACGTCCGCCGTCCTCTCACGACTTATGTGTGTGGGAGCGGTTTATCCCTCCCCGGCTGTATCAGGCGCGAGCGCCCATCCACCCCAAGCGCCCATATGGCTTTGACCCGTCCGGTTGTCCCCCCGGACGGGTCTTTCATTTTGGGGGCTACCTCGTATGACGGACTGGCCGGACGTGATCGCGGCGGGATGCGCGCGACGGCCGCGGCTGTTTGCTGTGGATCGTTCGGCTGCGCAGCGATCGGGAGCGATGCACATCGCCACCACGCAAGTCGATGACTTGACGATGGTTCGGGCAACAAACTCCGTAGTCGAGCGGACTTCCTTCATCGCCCGTCCGCGATTAAGAATTTAGTTAGACTTTATTTACCTTTTCCACAGAATATCAGCGTCGCGTCCAGTTGATTCGGTTCGGTTGCGTCTGCGTCCGTTTCTTTCCCTGCGGGCAAGTTGAATGACACATCGGACCGACGTGGCCAGAGGCCAGGAGATCGTTGCACGCTGGTGCAACCTTGCCGAGCAAAGGCTGGAGCACCTCAACGAGCTGTTCGAAACCGGGCGCTGGCGTCGCTATCACAGCGAGCAGGCCTTTCTCGAGAACATCAGGGAAGCACGGGCCGCAGTCGACATCTGGCGCGAATTGCTGACCCGCGAAGCTTCCCTCGACAATTCGCCGGTCGATCTGTCCTGGCTCGGACGCGGCAAGTCGAAGCTGCCGCCGCCGCGCGATCTTTCGTCGGCGCAGCAGCGCCGCTCGGAGACTGCGACATTGGCGGAGGCCGCGATGACCGCGGTCGCGGCCGCGATGGAAACGGCGGCCGAGGTCCTCGAGCAGCCGCCCGTTGCGGCCGACGCACCGCCGCTGGAGATGCCCCCTCCGGTCATGCCGCCGCCGGTGCTCGATCTCGACACCATCCAGCGGCGCTATCCGCTGCTGCGCAACGCGCTCTAGGCCGAAGGTTAGCGCCGCACCGCGTTGGCGCCGACCACGAGGTGCGCATATTGCTGGGCGCCACCCACTGACAGGTCGGTGGTAACAGGGCGGGCGTGGTCGAGCCCGACCACCGCGCCGCCCGGGGTTTCCGAGATCATGTTGTTGTTGATCAGCGCGGTGCCGGCGCCCGGCACCACCGAGACGCCGATCCCGACGAACGCCTTGCGCACGACATTGCCTGAGATCGCGACGTCGCGCAGATACTTGCCCCAACCGGCGACGATGCCGAAGGTCGGCGCATTCTCGATCACATTGCCGGTGACGGCGCTGTCGGCCTCCACATAGATGCCGATGCCGGCGCCGTCGTTCGGGTCGGTGCCAACAGGGCGCTTCGGCAGCAAATTGCGGATGATGTTGCCCTGGACCACCGCGATGCGGCCGCCTTCGTTGAAATTGCACACGGAGACGCCGATCGCGGCGCCGTCGACGGTATTGTTGGCGATGACCGCGGCCTCGAACGCGAACTCCGAATAGAGCGCGACCTCGCGGACATTGCTGACGCTGTTGTCGGTGATGTGGATGTTGGAGGCCGAATTGCCGCGCACCGCCGAGAAGTCGCAATTGCTGATGCGGTTGCCGCGCACGATCACGTTGCCGGCGCGGAAGGCGTTGATGGCGTTGCCGTACTGCCCGGAGCCGCCGGGACCGGCCTTGATGTCCTCGATGCGGTTGTCGGCGACGATCGAGCCGTCATCGCCGATCGCGGTGCGCAGGATCTCGATGCCGTTGTCGTTGGTGCCCTTGATGGTGTTGCGGGAGACGATGAGGCCGAGCGCGTCGAACGACACCAGCGCCGTTGACGCGATGCCGGTGAAGACGTTGTTGCTGACGTCGCCCGACATCTGCTCGAACCAGATGCCGCAGCCGCCGCTGCCGGTGAACTGGCAATCGGTGATGCGGATGTCGCGGCCGGACAGGCAATGCACGAGGCCGCGCCGCGCCGGCAGCGGAACGTTGCCGCCGTCGAAGGCAAGGCCCATCAGGACGATGCCGCCAGCGCCTTCGCCTTCCAGCAGCGAGGCGCCGCCGTTGAACGCGAGCCGGCTGGCGCCGCGGACGCCAATCAGCTGGCTGCCGGGCGCAAGCCGCAACAGGCCGGTGCGGTAGATGCCGGGCGGGAACGCCAGCGGCACCTGCGCGCGTGCGGCGTCATCGATCGCGCGCTGCAAATTACGGGTCTGGTCGTCGGGGCTGCCGGGACGGACGCCATATTGCGTGACGTCGCGGCCGAGCGAGCCGGCAGACTGCGCGGCGCGCGCCGCATCCGGCGACATCGCAAGCGCGCCGGCGGCGGAGGCTCCGATCAGATGGCGGCGGTTGACGTCCATGGGCACAGCCCTCGCAAATAGTCGCGAGCGGTGACGTTCGCGCCCGAGTGGTAGCGCGAAATGCGGCGCGGCACGGTGAACATGCCGACGCAGTAGGGCGATTGTTGGCGGTAGGGTTAACCTCCGGTGCAGCCGATTCACACTGTCAAACAGCTCGTTCGGTGTCATTACCCGCGCATGCGGGTGATCCAGTATTCCGGAGTCCGCAGTCAAGGTGCGGATTAATAGCATTTTCTCCAAAGCAGACCTGCGTCGTGTGCTAATGTTTCTTATTTCGTATTCGCAATTGCCACGAAAAGCTTTTCGATCGTCTAGGCTTCAACACGTCGCGGTACTGGAGTTGGACATGGCCGATTTCATTATGCCCCAGACGCAATATGCGCGCAGTGGCGATGTCAGTATTGCCTATCAGGTGACCGGGGACGGGCCGATCGACCTTCTGATCGTGCCTGGCTCGATCTCTCACCTTGAGGTTGTGCATGAGTTGCCGTGCATAAGCAACAACACGCAGCGGTTAGGACGCTTCGCCCGGATCATAAGCTTCGACAAACGCGGTCAGGGACTGTCCGATCGTGTGTCTGGCGTGCCGTCGTTGGAAGAGCGAATGGACGACGTTCGCGCCGTGCTCGATGCGGTAGGATCCCGCAAGACGGTCTTGTTGGGCATGTCGGAAGGCTGTCCCATGAGCGTCCTCTTTTCGGCCACGCATCCAGATCGTGTTTCCCACCTGGTTTTGGTCGGGGGCTTCGTGCGCGCCGGTTACTCGATCCCCGCGGCCCAGTTCGAGGCGTTTGCTGACAGGGCTGTTGCAAACTGGGGCTCGGGGCAGATGATGAAACACGTTGTCGGGCTGGCGGACGCTTCCCAAGAGCAGCTCGCAGCGCTCGGCAAGTTCGAGCGGATGAGTTGCAGCCCCGGTGCCTTCAAGGCGATCATGGTGATGAACCGACTGATCGACGTAACGCCGGTGTTGCAAAGCGTGCGCGTCCCAACTCTCGTGCTGCACAGCCAGGCCGATGCCGTGGTGCCCGTGTCGGAGGGACGGAAGCTGGGGGCTGCAATACCTGGCGCGAGATACATCGAATACGAGGGTCTTCCGCACGGTGTCTTCCTTACGGCCGGATGCGAACGAGTGATCGGCGACATCGAGGAGTTTGTCACCGGTCACCGTCCTGAGGCAGGAGAGGATGTCGATCGTGTCCTGGCTACCGTCCTGTTCACGGACATCGTCAACTCCACGACGAAAGCCATCGAGGTTGGTGATCGCCGCTGGCACGAACTGCTTGATTCTCATGACCGCTTGGCAGCACAGGTCGTCGAGAGGCATCGGGGGAAGCTAGTGAAGAATACCGGCGATGGAATCTTGGCGACGTTCGATGGACCTGGACGCGGCGTTCGCTGTGCCCTCGCACTGGGCGAAGCTGCGCGCCAGCTCGGGTTGCCGCTACGCGCCGGACTGCACACCGGCGAGATTGAGGTGCGCGGCCGGGACGTCGGCGGAATAGCGGTCCACGTCGCCGCTCGCGTGATGGGGCGGTCCGATGCAAATGAAGTGCTCGTATCGCGCGTCGTGACCGACCTGGTCGCAGGAGCCGGATTGAAATTTGCGGAGCGCGGCTCGTTCGATCTCAAGGGCATCCCGGGGGCTTGGGATTTGTTCGCTGCTGTCCAGTAGGCCGGGCCTCTCCAACGGCAGGCTCTGTTGGCCAAACCCGGACCTTCGACGATTGCTTGTGCCCGTTGTTAGGGCATCAGCCTTCTACGGTGCCGAGATACGCGGCGCTTCTGTTTGAGAGGACTCGTCCAACCAGCATCGCTCACGCGCGCGCGGCCTGCCGGGTCAGCTTCACCAGCTCCAGCAGCATGGCTTCGCCGGCATCGACCAGCGCTTCCAGCGTGATGGATGATTTGCCTGTTGCGGCCGTGCCGTCATGGGCGAGCGGCGGAACATGGACGAATTGTGCGAGGTGCAGGCCGTTGTCGTCGTTGACGGCCTCGATCGCGCGCCAGCTCAGATAGTTGCAGAGATAGCTGCCGGCATCGCGCGACATCCGTGCATCGATGCCGGTCACCAGCGCGGCACGCCGCAGCTTTTCGCTGTGCCGCCCGAACACCTGCGCATCGGCGCCGCTCTCGATCGATCCCTTGCGCGCATGCTGGCCGCCGGCATCGGGAAAGCGCGTCGTCACCGCATTGCGGGCGCGGCTTTCGATCCGCAGATGTGCGCTGCGGCCGGCGAGGCCGAACATCAGGAGCGCCTGCGGGCGATGTCGTGCGATCAGCTCGGGCAATTCGCGATCGACGGCCGCGTAGGTGACGTCGAAGATGTGGCCCGTCAGCGCGACGTTGTCGACAGCCGGCCGGCGCAGCCCGGTCAGCCGCTTGACCAGCGGCATGGTCGGGTTGAACGGCGCACCCGGGAACGGCCCGAAGCCGGTGACGAGGATGCGCAGTTTGCCGCTCAATGCAGCATCTCCGCGATCTGCTCGGCGGCGACCGCGGGCGAGATGCGGCCGCCGGCGACCTCGGCCTCCATCTTCTTGACCTTGGCGCGGATCGCAGCGTCGCTGCGCAGCCGCGCCATCATCCGGCCTTCCAGCATCGACCACATCCACTTCACCTGCTGCTCGCGGCGGCGGGCTTCGAATTCGCCCGAGGCGTTCATCGCGGTGCGATGGTCGAGGATCTTCTGCCAGAGCCGGTCGAGCCCGGCGCCGGTCAGCGCCGAATAAGTCTCGACCGGCGGATGCCAGTACTCGGAGCGCGGCGCCAGGATGTGCAGCGCGCTGCGATAGTCGGCGGCGGCGAGATTGGCGCGCTTGAGGTTGTCGCCGTCGGCCTTGTTGATCGCGATCATGTCGGCGAGCTCGACGAGGCCCTTCTTGATGCCCTGCAACTCGTCGCCGGCGCCCGGCAGCATCAGCGCCAGGAAGAAGTCGGTCATGTCGCAAACCGCGGTCTCGGACTGCCCGATGCCGACGGTCTCGACCAGCACAACGTCGAAGCCGGCGGCCTCGCACAACAGCATCGCCTCGCGGGTCTTCGCCGCGACGCCGCCGAGCGTGCCCGAGGACGGCGAGGGGCGGATGAAGGCCTGGTCGGAGACGGCGAGCCGCGCCATCCGCGTCTTGTCGCCGAGGATCGAGCCGCCGGTGCGCGCCGAGGACGGATCGACCGCGAGCACCGCGACCTTGTGGCCGCGCTCGATCAGGAGCATGCCGAGCGCATCGATGGTGGTCGACTTGCCGACGCCGGGCGAGCCGGTGATGCCGACCCGCACCGCCTTGCCGGTGTCGGGCAGCAGCGCCTGCACCAGCTCCCGCGCCGCCGCCTGATGATCGCCGCGCCGGCTCTCCACCAGCGTGATTGCCCGCGCCAGCGCGGCGCGGTGGCCGGCGCGGAGCTGCTTGGCGAGGGCGTGGATGTCGGGAGAGGCGGGCTTCGGCGAGGTCATGGCCTTGGTTTACAACGGCTGCCGGTTGCAGGCGAGGGCGGAGTCCGCACTCGTCCCCGATCAATCGCGAGATCGGAAATCGGGTGGGCGCGCCCGCTGCCATGCGGTTGATCAGGGCCCGTTCCGCATCACTGCGGATCGACATCCGGAGCCTGCCATGACCCGAGCCTATTACAGCACCGTTCTCGACCACCCGCTCGATACCGTGTGGTCGCTGATCCGCGACTTCAACAATTATCCCGCCTATATCGAGGGCGTCAGCGAAAGCGTGATCGAGGACGACAAGCGCGGCGACCAGGTCGGTGCGATCAGGCGCTTCTGCTATCTCGGGCTCTGGGTCAGGCAACGCCTTGCCGGCCACTCGGACACGCAGCATTCGCTGACCTATGCCAGCATCGAGCCGCTGCCGTTTCTGGCGGATGCCGGTTCGGACGCGCCGCAGCCGACGCATTACGAGGGCACGATGCATCTGCTGCCGGTCGTCGAAGGCAACCGCACCTTCATCGAATGGTCGATCAAGCTCGACACGGCGCCCGGTGACGCCGATCGCTGGCACAGCCAGTTCCAGGCGTGGATCCCGGATTGGACCGGCTCTCTGGTCAGAGCGCTGGCGCGTCAGCCGGGCTGAGGCCTGCTGAAGCAGCTATTGTTGCTGATCGTCGGCGTCGGCCTTCGGCCGTGCGCCGGCGAAGATCTTCGCGCCTTCCGCCGTCAGATAAGGCTTCAGCGCCTCCCACGGCACGAAGACGACATACTGGCCTTCGGCATAGGGGCCGACGGCGTAGGGCGGGTAGTGAAAGGTGAGGCCGGAACTTTTGCCTGAAACGGTCGATGGCGCCAGCGTCACGGCGCCGATCTTGAGCAAGGACGGCTTCAGCTCCTTGTACCACTCGGCGGTTGCGGTCTCGCCGGCGCCGCGCCGCTTCTTCTCGGCATTCAGTGCCGAGACGACGGCCTTGCGCATCGCCGTCAGGGTCGGGCCGTTGTCGGCTGTCTCGGTGAAGAAGGGACGGATGCTGATGCGCTTCTTCGCCGTCGTATCCCACAGGATGGTGTTGACGTCGGTGTTCGGATGCGCGCCGAGCGTGTCCATGTAATCGTCGCGCAGCACGCTGACATAGCGGCCGTCGACGACGGAGCGCACCGAATATTTGCGCTTGGATGAATAGCCACCGCGGTCTTTGAAAAGCTCAGGCTCGTCCTTGCGCGCGGAAGCCGCCTCGACGGCGTTGTTGTCGGTCCACTTCCGGCCTTCGGCGAGGCAATCGGCCGCCAGCGCTGCGTCCGCCTTGATCTTGTCGTCGAGATAGACGTTGGCCTCGATGCTCGCATTCTTGATCGTGGCGTCGGGCTTGGGGTCGGCGGCGCGCGCGGAAAGGCAGAGGCAAGCCAGCAGGCCGGCAAGACCCATGATGCGGGCAGGCGTCGGGAAGCGAGCGGCGCGCATGGAAAGCTCCGAGCAAGGGAGGCGAAGGCGGCAGCGTCACTCCGCCGCCGCGCTATGGCCGAGCCGGGCGTTGAGCTTGTGGATCAGCTCCTCGGCGGCGTCGGAGATCACGGTGCCTGGCGGGAAGATCGCTTCGGCGCCCGCGGCATAGAGCGCATCGTAATCCTGCGGCGGCACCACGCCGCCGATGATGATCATGATGTCCTCGCGGCCGTGCTTCTTCAGTGCCGCCTTCAATTCCGGAACCGCGGTGAGATGGGCTGCTGCGAGCGAGGAGACGCCGAGAATGTGGACGTCGTTCTCGACCGCCTGCCGCGCGGCTTCGTCGGCGGTTGCGAACAGCGGTCCGATATCGACGTCGAAGCCAACATCGGCGAAGGCGGATGCGATCACCTTCTGGCCGCGATCATGGCCGTCCTGGCCGATTTTTGCCACCAGGATGCGCGGGCGGCGGCCTTCGGCTTCCTCGAAGGCGTCGATCAGCGCCTGCACCTTTTCGACCTTGTTGGACATGGCCGCTGCCTCTCGCTTGTAGACGCCGGTGATGGACTTGATCTCGGCGCGGTGCCGGCCGAATACCTTTTCCATCGCGTCTGAAATCTCGCCGACGGTGGCCTTGGCGCGCGCGGCGTCGATCGCCAGCGCCAGCAGATTGCCGTTGCCTTCGCCGGCCGAGCGGGTCAGCTCGGCCAGTGCCGCATCGACGTCCTTCTGGTTGCGCTCCTTCCTGAGCCGCGCCAGCTTGTCGATCTGCAGCCGCCGCACGGTGGAGTTCTCCACCTTCAAGACGTCGATCGGCCTCTCGTTCTCCGGCCTGAACTTGTTGACGCCGATCACCGCCTGGCGGCCGGCATCGATCCGCGCCTGGGTCTTGGCGGAGGCTTCCTCGATCCGCAGCTTCGGCACGCCGGCCTCGATCGCCTTGGCCATGCCGCCCAGTTCCTCGACCTCCTGGATGTGACCCCAGGCCTTTGCCGCGAGATCCCGGGTCAGCCGCTCGACATAGTACGAGCCGCCCCAGGGATCGATGATGCGGTTGGTGCCGCTCTCCTGCTGCAGGAACAGCTGGGTGTTGCGGGCAATGCGCGCCGAGAAATCGGTCGGCAGCGCCAGCGCCTCGTCGAGCGCATTGGTGTGCAGCGACTGGGTATGGCCTTGCGTTGCCGCCATCGCCTCGATCGTGGTGCGCATCACATTGTTGAACACGTCCTGCGCCGTCAGCGACCAGCCCGAGGTCTGGCAATGCGTGCGCAAGCTGAGCGAGCGCGGATCCTTCGGGTTGAACTGCTTCAGCAACTTGGCCCACAGCAGCCGCGCGGCGCGCATCTTGGCGACTTCCATGAAGAAGTTCATGCCGATCGCCCAGAAGAAAGAGAGGCGAGGAGCAAAACGATCGACGTCGAGACCCGCGGCCAATCCGGCACGCAGATATTCGACGCCGTCGGCCAGCGTATAGGCGAGCTCGAGGTCCTGCGTCGCGCCGGCTTCCTGCATGTGATAGCCGGAAATTGAAATGGAATTGTATTTCGGCATCCGCTGCGAGGTGTAGGCGAAGATGTCCGAGATGATCCGCATCGAGGGCGCCGGCGGATAGATGTAGGTGTTGCGCACCATAAACTCTTTCAGAATGTCGTTCTGAATGGTGCCCGACAGCTTCTCCGGCGGCACGCCCTGTTCCTCGGCGGCGGCGACGAACAGCGCGAGGATCGGCAGCACCGCGCCGTTCATGGTCATCGACACGCTCATCTGGTCGAGCGGGATGCCGGCGAACAGCGTGCGCATGTCGTAGATGGAATCGATCGCCACACCGGCCATGCCGACGTCGCCGGAGACGCGCGGATGATCCGAGTCATAGCCGCGGTGGGTGGCGAGGTCGAACGCGACCGACAGGCCCTTCTGGCCGGCCGCGAGGTTGCGGCGATAGAAGGCGTTGGAATCCTCCGCCGTGGAGAAGCCGGCATATTGCCGGATGGTCCAGGGCTGGTTGACATACATGGTCGGGTAGGGGCCGCGCAGATAGGGCGCGATGCCGGGCCAGGTCTCGAGGAAGTCGATGCCTTCGAGGTCGGCCTCGCTGTAGACGGACTTCACCGGGATGCCCTCGGGCGTCAGCCACGGCTCGGCGCTCGCGGCGGGCGCCGCGGTGGCGACGGGCTGGAAGGCAACATCGGCGAAATTGGGAATGCGGGTCATTCCTTGGCTTCCTTAGTCATGGTCCGGATGCTGATGGCTGACGATGGTCGCCATCTTCTCCGGTCCGTAATTCTGCATCGTGGTCTGGCTCGGCAGATTGGCGATGCCGACCACCCAGCCTTGGCGGGACTCGGTTCCGAATTGCTGCGTCGGGATCACCCGGTCGGGCCGGTCGAAGGCGCCGGTCATGATCTCGATACGGGGACCGTCGATCCGCCGGAAGCTGAGCGGCGTGCCGCAGGCGGCACAGAAGTCGCGCTCGGCGATCGAGGAGGATTTGAACGCCGCCGGCCTCCCCCGGGTCCAGGCGAAATCCTCTTTGTTGATGTCGGCGAAAGAGGCGAACGGCGCACCGGAGGCCTTTTGGCACATCCGGCAGTGACAGATGCTGACGCGGTTCGGTGCCGCGGACACCGCAAAGCGCACGGCGCCGCACTGGCAACCGCCGGTCAGAACGGGTTTCGCTGGTGTCTCTGCCGTCATGCCTGCTCCATCCGCCGATAGGCGTCGCGCAATGTCGCCAGCGCATCACCGCCGGCAAAGACGAACTCACCGATGCCGGCCGCCCGCAGCGCCGCTTCCTGGTCGCCGGGCCGCCCTGCCAGATAGATATGCCTTGCTCCGGCGCCGTGAAGGGCCTTGGCGGCCTCAGCGGCGCTAACGGCAAAGACCTTATCAGAGGAACAAAGGCACGCCATCGCGGCGCCCGAGGCCTTGAAGGCCGCGGCAAGCGCTGCCGCGTCGGCAAAGCCCTCGCTGTCGATGGCTTCGATCCCGCCGGTCTCGAAGAAGCTTTTTGCAAATGTCGCGCGGACCGTGAAATCCGCCGGCGTGCCGAGATTGGCGAGGAAGATCTTGGGCCGTGCGCCACGCGCCTTCAGCGCGGCGTCGGATTTGTCACGCAGCGCCTCGAACGGTTCGGCGAGCCGCATCGGCGCAAGGGCATCGAAGCTGACCTTGGCACCGGCGGTGGACACCGGCGCGGCCGGTTTCACATCCAGCACCGCGAGGTTGGTCTCGTGGAGGTTGGGGAATTCGCTGGCGCCGGTCAGCACGTCGCGCCGCTTCGCCACATTGGCTTCGCGCTGCGCCCGCGTCGCGGCGACCTTCTTTTGCAGCAGCCCCTGCTCGAGCGCGGTGAAGACGCCGCCGGCCTTCTCGATCTCCTGGAACAGCGTCCACGCCGCCTCGCAGAGTTGCGCGGTCAGCGTCTCGATGCCGCCTGAGCCTGCCGCGGGATCGGAGACCTTGGCAAGGTTGGACTCCTCAAGCAGCACGAGCTGCGTGTTGCGCGCCACGCGGCGGGCGAAATCGTCCGGCAGGCCGAGCGCCAGCGTATGCGGCAGCACGGTGATCGCATTGGCGCCGCCGAGTCCGGCGGCAAAGGTCGCGATCGTCGCGCGCAGCATGTTCACGTTGGGGTCGCGCTGGGTCAGCATCCGCCAGGCGGTCTGCGCATTGACGAAGATCGGCTTCGGCATAAGGCCGCAGGCCTCTTCGATCCTTGCCCACAGGCGGCGCAGCGCGCGGAATTTCGCCATCGTCAGGAACTGGTCGGCATCGGCGCTGAGCCGGAACGACACGGCTGCGCGCGCCGCATCGAGGTCGAGCCCTGCGGCTTCCAGCATGCGCAGATAGGCGAGCGCGGTCGCGAGCGTGAAGGCGAGTTCCTGCACCTCTGATCCGCCGGCATCATGCACCGGCCGGCCATCCGCCAGCACGAACGGGCCCTTGAAGCCGCGCTTGATCAGGCCGTTGACGACCTGGCCGAACGGCTTTGCGTAGTCGGCCCAGCTGGCTGCCGCCGCACCGCGCACGGCCATCGTGCCGAGCGCCTGGTAATTGAAATGCAGGTCGAGCTTGGCCGGATCGAGCTTGCGGGCCTCGACCATGTCGGCAAACGTCTCGCCGGCGTTCTCGCGTCCGATCACCGGGTTGAGCGCGATCATGATGCCGGCGTCGAGATGGACGCCGCCACAGGCCCGCGCCAGCGTCTTCTTGCTGGCATCGGAAAGACCGAAGCCGCGCGCGCCGGGACCGCCGGCGAACTCGAATTCGAGCCCGGTCGCTCCGTTCTCGAGATCCTGCAGCGCCTGCGCATTGGCCGCTGCGGCGTCGGGATGATCGACCCGCTGCAGGATCTGCCAGGGGGTGGCGGCGGCACGGCCGGGAAGCGGGCTTGAGTTGGTCGCGCGGCGATAGATCGGATCGATCCTCAGGCCATCATAGGTCTTGCCGACCAGCTTCTCGAACGGCGCGCCCTTGAGCACGCCGTCGACCAGCTTCCGCCAGTCGTCATAGGTCGCAGGTGCAAAATCCGAAGCCAGAGCCAAATCGTCAGTCGAGGTCGTCATCCGCCCAAATCGTCCTTCATCGGCCCCGCGAGGGCGCCCCGTGATTTGGCCGGAAATTGCCACGGGCGGGCGGCCAAGCCAAACGGTTGTTTGCGGTCGCGCGGCTTTTAATCAAGGTCCGCTAGACGGAAAATACCGTTCGTCGAGACCCCAGCCAGCGCATCCGCGACGCGGCGCCCGGCGATGACGCGGTCGGGAACGATCTCGGCCAGCGGCACCAGTACGAAGGCGCGCTCGAACAAACGCGGGTGCGGCAGCGTCAGTTCCGGCTTGTCGAGTGTGATGTCGTCATAGGCGATCAGGTCGAGGTCGAGGGTGCGCGGTCCCCAGCGCTGCTCGTTCCTGCGGTCGCGGCCGAATTTGCTTTCGATCTTGTGCAGCGTGAACAGCAGCGCGTGCGGATCGAGGCTGGTGTCGATCTCGATGCAGGCATTGATGAAGCTGTCCTGCTGCGCTTCGCCCCAGGGCGGCGTCGAGTAGTCCGACGAGCGCGCCACGAGCGCGGCCTGCGTCATGCCGCAGATATTGGCGATCGCCTTGCGAAACGTCGTGCGGACGTCGCCGACATTGCCGCCGAGTGCGATCAGGACGTCAGCCATCAGCGTTCAACCTTGGGCGTTCAACTCTGTGACGGCGGATGCCGCGAGCGGGTCAGCACCACGCCGACATCGTCGAAGATCGCGGCGATCGGCGCATGCGGCTTGTGCACGGTGACCTTGACTGCCCTGACGCGCGGGAAGGTGGTCAGGATGTCATCGGCCACCGCGCCGGCGGCGCGCTCCAGCAGCTTGTAATTGGTGTTCTTGAATGCCGATGTCGCGGTCGCCACCACGTTGGAATAGGACACCGTGTCGGAGAGGCGGTCGGTGCGCGAGGATTCCGAGAGGTCGGTATAGAGCTCGAGGTCGATGACGAACCGCTGCCCGACTTCGGTCTCATGTTCCATCACGCCATGGCGGGCATGGATGACGATCCCGGTGATGAAGATCGTGTCGGTCATTGCTGTCCCTCGATTGCCGCGGCCACCCGCAGCGCCTGAACGGTTTCCGCGACGTCGTGTGCACGGATGATGCGGGCGCCATTCCGCGCGGCGATCAGATGCGCCGCGATCGAGCCGCCGATCCGCTGTTGCGGCTCCGAGGCCACGATCGTGCTGATGAAGCGCTTGCGTGAGGCGCCGACCAGCACCGGCAGGCGGAACGCGTTGAGCTCGGCAAGCCGCGCCAGCGCGATCATGCTCTGCTCCGGGGTCTTGCCGAAGCCGATGCCGGGATCGAGCACGATCCGGTCGGGCGCAATGCCGGCGCGCGCCGCGATCTCGAGCGAGCGTTCAAAGAAGGCCGTGATGTCCTGCATGATGTCGATCGCCGGATCGGCCTGCTCGCGATTGTGCATGATGATCACGGGCACGCCGCGCGCGGCGACGAGCGGCGCCATGCCGGCATCGCGCTGCAGGCCCCAGACATCATTGGCGATCGCAGCACCCTGGTCGAGCGCCCAGGCCACGACCTCCGACTTCATGCTGTCGATCGAGACCGGCACGCCGAGCGCGACCACCTCGGCCAGCACCGGCTTCAGCCGCGCCATTTCGGCCTCGGCGATGACCGGCTGCGAGCCGTAGGGGCGGGTGGATTCCGCGCCGATGTCGATGATGTCGGCGCCTTCAGTGATCAGCCTGCGGGCCTGCGCCAGCGCCTGTTCGGGCGCGATGAACTGGCCGCCGTCGGAGAACGAGTCCGGCGTCACGTTCAGGATACCCATCACCGCTGGATAGGGCCTCGACAGCAGTGCCGGCAGCACCGCCGATACGGCCGGGCCGGTCACCGCCGGTGCTATGGGCCTGGTTGCCATCATGCGGTGGCTTTGCGCTGACCGCAGCGGCAAGTCAAGGTGTCGCCGCGATGCGCGGCGCCGGCGGCCGCGGGTGCGGTTAAGGCTGCCTAATAGTGATGCTAATAGGTGATTTTGAGCGGCAGCTTGCGTGCCTGTTCGATCAGCAACTCGACCGATTTCTCTGACGGCATCACGCGGACGAGCTTACGCCGCACATTGGCGTCCTTCATGCTCTGCGCCAGCCGCGACGGGTTGCGCTGCGCGAGCTCGCGCACGGTGGTGACGCCGGCGGCGCGGACCAGCCCGACCTTCGCCTTGCCCATGCCGGGAATCCGCATGTAGTCGGAGATGTTGGCCCATTCGAGCAATTGCTGTTCGCTGATCCCGGTCTTGGCGGCGAGCGCCTTGCGTCCCTTGACGGTGCGGGCGGCTTCAAGCAGCGCGTCGGTCGTGCGGATACCCTGCGATTTCAGTTTGGTGGCGCAATAGGCGGACAGGCCTTCGATCTCGGAGAGGGGGTATGTCATGATACTCGTATGCAGGTAACAGGTAGAAGGGAGCGCGCGCAGGGCCGATGGAAAGTGCTTCAGGCAAACTGGCTGAGGCCCGGCGTCCCCGAGATGATCTCGCCCATTTGATCCGCTCCGATTTTGTCGCGGCCGAACCTGAAAAGTTCACGCGCGACGTTCTGAATTTCACCCATGCTCAGGCCAAGCGCCATCAGCCGGGTGCCGACAGCCATCAGGCCGCCGCCCATCAACCGCGATAGGCCACCGCTGTTGTTGGAGGCGGCAATTGCCGCTTCGGCGCCGGGGATTTGGTCGATCAGAGCCTGAACTTTGTCGGAAGGTCCCTCGTTACGGAGGAAACCCAGAACGATGCCGATGGTTTTCTCAGCGACAGTGCCATCGATGCCGGCCTTCGCGGCCAGCTGTCCAACCAATTCGTCCATCTTGCCCCGCCTCAACCGGACTTTGCCGGGTCGTTCTTGAAGATTTATCTTGAGCGCCTGTGTCACGAAATACAAGCGATCCGCGCATTTCAGTTCGTTTTCTTTTTCGATCGCGTCGTGACTGTGGCCTCGCTGCAAGAGTGAGCGGCGGATTCACACCATCTTGTCGCAATGCGCAATGCCTTTCGTCACTTCGCCGGGAATAAAATATGAGGAACCACTGGCGCGACAATATACGCCAGCTTGCGCTGATGGTTTCAATCGACCGGCAAGATGCAATATGATGGCGCTGGTTCGGTATCGAACCGGGTTCGAGGTTTCGAACCGGGTTCGACGTATCGAACCGGGTGAGATGATCGAAACGATCTAAATCTGCGCGAAGAGGCGAAGCGATGGCGACCTCGGACAATAAATTGGCCGATACCGACGAAAAGATTTTTATCGGCAAGGGTGAGGAGACAGCCTGGCTGACGCTGGCGCTGGCCAACCGGCATGGCCTCGTCACCGGTGCAACCGGAACCGGCAAGACCGTCTCGCTTCAAGTGATGGCTGAAGGATTTGCGCGCGCCGGCGTTCCGGTTTTCGCCGCCGACATCAAGGGCGATCTCTCCGGTATCTCCGAGGTCGGCGAGGCCAAGGACTTCATTGTGAAGCGCGCCCAGGAGATGGGCTTGACCTTCCAGCCCGATCAATTCTCGACCGTGTTCTGGGACGTGTTTGGCGAGCAGGGCCATCCGGTGCGCGCCACCGTCACCGAGATGGGACCGCTGTTGCTGTCGCGGATGCTCGATCTGAACGACGTGCAGGAGGGCGTGCTCAACGTTGCCTTCCGCGTCGCCGACGAGAACGGCCTCGCGCTGATCGACATGAAGGATCTGCGCGCCCTGCTGGATGCGATCGCCCCCGACGGCAGCAAGAAGGGCGCCGACGACGGCGAAGATCCGTTGGCGTCGATCCGCAAGGCCGCGCAGAGCTACGGCAACGTGTCCAAGGCGACGGTCGGAACGATCCAGCGCCAGCTGCTGGTGCTCGAGAACCAGGGCGGCGCGAAGTTCTTCGGCGAGCCCGCGCTGACGCTGAAGGATTTCATGCGGACCGACCGCGACGGCCGCGGCATGGTTAATATCCTCGTCGCCGACAAGCTGATGCAGAGCCCGCGGCTTTACGCCACGTTCCTGCTCTGGATGCTCTCGGAATTGTTCGAGGAATTGCCGGAGGCCGGCGACCTGCCGAAGCCGAAGCTGGTATTCTTCTTCGACGAAGCGCATCTGTTGTTCACCGATGCGCCGAAGGCGCTCATGGACAAAATCGAACAGGTGGTGCGGCTGATCCGCTCCAAGGGCGTCGGTGTCTATTTCGTCACGCAGAATCCGATCGACGTACCGGACAAGGTGCTGGCGCAGCTCGGCAACCGCGTGCAGCACGCGCTGCGCGCCTTCACGCCGCGCGACCAGAAGGCGGTTGCCGCGGCCGCGCAGACCTTCCGGCCCAATCCGAAGCTCGATACTGCGCGGGTGATCATGGAGCTCGCCAAGGGCGAGGCGCTGGTCTCGTTCCTCGAGGGCGGCGGCACGCCGGCGATGGTCGAGCGCGTCATGGTGCGCCCGCCGTCGGCGCGGATCGGGCCGATCACGCCGGAAGAGCGCAAGGCGATCATGGATGCGAGCCCGGTGAAGGGCAAATACGACACCGCGATCGACGCCGAATCCGCCTACGAGATCATCCAGAAGCGTCTCGCCGGCACGGCGACGCCGGCCGACGGTGCGCCCGGCGAAGGCGGCGGCATCCTCGGCCAGCTCGGAGCCATTGCCGCCACGATCTTCGGCACCAACGTCAAGCGCGGCCGCATGTCGACCGGGCAGGTGATCGCGCGCAACGTCACGCGCTCCGTCACCGACAAGGTGATCGGCGGCGTGGCGGCCGATCTCGGCAAGTCGGTGGGAGGATCGGTCGGGGGATCGATTGGCCGCGCTCTCGTGCGCGGCGCGCTCGGAGGATTGCTGCGCAGATAATATTAGAGCTATCATCCCAGCATTGTCGTCATCTGATTGGAACGAACATTTGCTGAGATATCCTTCGCTGAAGGCGCCGTTTCATCTGTTGTTTTTGGTCTGCTGCATCGGGCTGACAGCAGACGTTCTGGTCCCGGAGATTTGGGGACACGGCAAGACGAAGGATTATCCATTGTGGTTCTGGGCCGGACAGCAAGTGCTGCATGGTCACAGCCTCTATCCCGCCGATGCCTCCGGCTATTTCGAGTTCATCTACCCGCCGTTACCGGCGGTGTTCCTCGCGATTCCGGCGTTCTTCGGCAAGATCCCGCTTTACTTGTGCCTTTCCCTGCTCAACGCCGCCGCGTGGTGGATGGTTGCGCAGTTCTCGCACGCGATGGCGGGATCGGGTCGCGAGCCGGGGCCCTGGCTTGAGGCGCTGCCGGGCTGCCTCATGGTGACCTTCGTCATCGATATCTTCGACCTTGGGCAGCCGAATCTGATCCTGCTTGCGATGATGCTCTATGGCTTCTGGCTGTTGCGGAGCGGGCGGTCGTGGCTTGCGGGCGGCATGTTTGCCCTGGCGGCCGCAATCAAGGTGTTCCCGATTGCGGTATTGCCCTATCTCGTCTGGCGCAGGCGCTGGGGCGCGATCGCCGGCATGACTGCATTTCTGGTCTTCTTCCTGTTCGTCCTGCCGGCGCCATTCCGTGGCTTTCAGCACAACGCTGCTGAATTGAAGACCTGGTACCACGGCATGGTTGGGGCGAGTTCGGCCGAGGGGTTTGGCCAGCGGGCCGAGCAGAACTGGTCGTCAGTAAACCAGTCGATCATCGCAGTATCGCATCGGCTGCTGCGGCCGCTGAACTACAATCAGGACGATCCGAGCAAGCCGCCGCGTTACATGAACCTCGTCGATCTCGACTTCGCGACGGCGAACTGGGTCATCGTCGCGGTGAGCATCCTGATCGGGCTTGGCTACATCTGGGTCATGCCGCCGGCCTGGTTGCGGACCGAAAAGTCGGACGCGGAGGAGATCGGCATCCTGTTCTGTCTGATGACGGTGGCTTCGCCATTGGCACGCGAATACTACTTCGTGTGGTTGTTCTTCCCGATCACGGTCTTGATGCATCGTGCCGTTTATCATCCGCGGCCAAAGGTTCGGACCGGAACCTGGGTCGTGGTTGCGGTCGTTTGTGCCCTGCTCGGGCTCTCGTTGCCGTGGTATCCGACCGCGCTGCAGGCCTATGGCAATAATCTTGTTGCGGCCTTTGTGCTGATCGCGGGCCTGGTCTGGCACATCCGCAAGTCTTCCGGCAAGGAAAGTGGGGAAGCTTTGCCTCCGGCGGCCGGCGCGCTACAACTTGGCGCAATGTCCAACCAATGGGATATAAGCGATGTCCAACGCCAAGCTGCAGCCCGTCCTCGACCGCATCGACGCCGATTTCGACAACAGTCTCGAGCGGCTGTTCACGCTGCTGCGGATCAAATCGATCTCGGCCGATCCGGCCTTCGCCAATGACTGCAAGGCGGCTGCCGATCACCTCGCCAAGGATATCGCAACCCTCGGCTTCAAGACCGAGGTGCGGCCGACCGCCGGCCATCCGGCCGTGGTCGGCAAGCTGAACGGTGCGACCGACGGCCGCCCGCACGTGCTGTTCTACGGCCACTATGACGTGCAGCCGGTCGATCCCCTGAATCTCTGGCACCGTCCGCCGTTCGAGCCCGTGGTGACCGACCATGCCGACGGGCGCAAGATCATCGTCGCGCGCGGCGCCGAGGACGACAAGGGACAGTTGATGACCTTCGTCGAGGCGTGCCGCGCCTGGAAGAATGTGACGGGATCGCTGCCGATCGACATCACCATCATTATCGAGGGTGAGGAGGAGATCGGCTCGAAGAATTTCGTGCCATTCCTGGAAGCGAACAAGGCCGAGCTCAAGGCGGACTTCGCGCTGGTCTGCGACACCGGCATGTGGGATCCGAACACGCCGGCGATCACGACGTCGCTGCGCGGCCTGGTCTATGATGAGGTCAAGATCAAGGCCGCCAATCGCGATCTGCATTCCGGCGTGTTCGGCGGCGGCGCGCAGAATCCGATCCGCGTGCTGACGCGGATCCTCGGCGGCCTGCATGACGAGAACGGCCACATCACCATCCCCGGCTTCTATGACGGCGTGAAGGATCTGCCGCCGGACATCCTGGCGCAGTGGAAGCAGCTCAATCTGACGGCAGACAGCTTCCTCAAGCCGATCGGCCTGTCGGTGCCGGCCGGCGAGAAGGATCGGCTCCTGATCGAGCAGGTCTCCTCGCGGCCGACCTGCGACATCAACGGCATTGTCGGCGGCTATACCGGCGAAGGCTCGAAGACGGTGATCCCGGCGGAGGCGTCGGCGAAGGTCTCATTCCGGCTGGTCGAGGGACAGGACCCCGAGAAGATCCGCCAGGCGTTCCGCGATTATGTGAAGGCGCGCGTGCCGGCGGATTGCAAGGCCGAATTCATCGATCATTCCTCCGCGCCGGCGATCGCGCTCGACTGGAACATGAAGCCGCTGGCGGCCGCCCGCCGCGCGCTGACCGACGAATGGGGCAAGGAGGCGCTGCTGGTCGGCTCCGGCGCCTCGATCCCGATCGTCGCCGACTTCAAGCGCACGCTCGGCCTCGACAGCGTGCTGGTCGGCTTCGGGCTCGACGACGACAACATCCATTCGCCGAACGAGAAGTACGACCTCAAGAGCTACCACAAGGGCATCCGCTCTTGGGCGCGGATCCTGGCGGCGTTCGCCGACACCAAGTAGTGCGACGGGCCGAACGCGAAAACGCCGCCCGGAATTGGGCGGCGTTTTGATTCATGTCGTGTAGAGGGTGTTGGCGGCTAGCTTACCCGAAGATTGTGAAATTTCAATCACGGTAGCCGGGATTGACGCGGTCGAGCTTGCGCAGCAGCGGCGGCCAGACCAGCTGGGTCGAGCGCAGCTCGGCGCGATCGGGGTTCGACAGCAGCTCGGTGTTCTTGTCGATCGCGTGCTGGTCGACCGGATAGGCGTTTCCGCCGAGCGCGCGGGTCGCCACCTGCATCGAGCAGGCGCGCTCCAGATGGTACATCCGCTCGAAGGCGGAGGCGACCGAGCGGCCGACAGTCAGCGTGCCGTGATTGCGCAGCAGCATGTGGTTCTTGGTGCCGAGATCGCGCTGCAGGCGCGGGCGCTCGTCGTGGTCGAGCGCGATGCCTTCATAGTCGTGATAGGCGAGGTCGTGGGTGACGAGCTGCGCGGTCTGGTTCAGCGGCAGCAACCCATCAGGGCCGCTCGACACTGCGGTGCCGTCGACCGTGTGCAGATGGAGCACGCAGCCGGCGTCGTCGCGCACCTCGTGGATCGCCGAATGGATGGTGAAGCCGGCCGGGTTGATGCTGTAGTCGCTCTTCGAGAGCTGGTTGCCGTCGAGGTCGACCTTGACCAGGCTCGAGGCGGTGATCTCGTCGAACATCAGCCCGTAGGGGTTGATCAGGAAGTGATGCTCGGGTCCGGGCACCCGGGCGGAGATGTGGGTATCGACCAGATCGTCCCAACCATAGAGTGCCACAAGCCGGTAGCAGGCGGCGAGATTGATCCGCTGCTCCCATTCCGCCGCGCTGATATCCGACGGGACTTCCTTCAGGCGCGCTTCCGCTGGCGACATGGCCGATTGCTCCGTTGATGGCTGTTTCCTGGGTCGAACCTAGCGTCGGCGCCGGATCGCGGCAAGGCAGCGTAACGGCGTGACAGTCATGTCAGCGTACGACGGCTCGCCCACGATCTGGAAGATCATGCTTCAGAAGTGGGCAGAAGCGCAACAGACGTGCTTTGCGTTACGGCGCCGGGATCGCCAGCAGGCTCGAGATGCTGCGGCCGCGGATATCATAGACGCGGGCGAACACGACGTCGTCGCGCTTGATCTCGACCATCACAGGGGCGGCCAGGCCCTTGCAGTAGAACTCGCCGAGCGTCATCGCGAAGTCGGCGGCATGGCTGTCCCAGCCGATCGTGAAGTCGGGCCCGAGCGCGACCTGCGCGGGGCGCTGCGGTCCGCAGACGGCGACCTTCCATTTGCGGTGCTGCGGCGGCACTTCCTGCCGCTCCGCCAGCTGCTCGCGCAGCCCGTCGGATGCCTGCTTCAGCGCCAGGCCCCAATAGTCGAGCATGAAGAAATTGTCGGCGGTTCGCACCGTGCCGGCGATGTGGTTGAAGTGCGTATACTGATACGGATGCAGGCGGATCATTTCGCTGAGCGGCAGCAGCAGGCCGAACGCGAACACGGCGAGCGCCGCAGGCTGCCAGGCGCGGCGGTTCTCGCCGAGCCAGTCCATGCCGCGGGCGAAGGCGACGCCGCCAAGCACCGCCATCGGCGGGATCACGAAGATGAAGTGGCGAATGCCGTTGTAGAGCGCCGGCCGCTTCACCATTGCGATCACCAGCGGCAGCGTTGCCGCCAGCGTCAGCATCAGCATGACCGACTTGCGCTTCGCCGCCACATCGGTACGCGACAGCGACATGAAGGTGGTGATGACGGCCGCGCTCAGCAGCACCAGCAGCACCTCGGGAAGCTGCAGCGCGAACAGCGTCGGCAAATAGGACCACGGCATGTCCGGCACCGAGACCAGCGCGCCGTCGAACATTTCCTTCCATGGCTTCTCGAAGAAGTGCGAGAAATAGGTCACCGCTTCCAGCGGATGCCCGGGCTCCATGATCGACCACGGCCAGATCAGGCCCATCACGAGATAGCCCAGCACGAGCCCCGGCAGCAGCACATAGATGGCATGGGCAAAGCGATGGGTCGCCTCGCGCGGGCCCTGCTTGCGGAATTCCTCGATCCAGAGCGGGATGAAGCCCACCACGGCGTAGATCAGGGCGAGGCCGCCAAGGACGCGGCAGCCGATCGACAGGCCGGCCCCGAGGCCGACGATCAGGATCGTGCGCGGCGAGGGCGCCGGATATTCCTCGATCAGGCGGACGAGGCCCATGATCAGGACCACCATCGCCACGGCGAACGGTGCATCCTTCGGATTCATGAACATGTGACCGTAGAAGGTCGGGCACAGCGCGAGCAGCAGCAGGGCCGCCAGTCCTGCCAGCGGGCCACCGACGCGGCGCGCCAGGCGCCAGGTTATGGCAAGCCCGATCACGCCGACGATCGCGCCGAGCAGGCGGCGCGTCTCGAACAATTCGAGCGGGATGACCTTGTGCAGCAGGGCTGCGGCCATATCGAAGCCGCCGCCGTACATATAGAGATTGGCGAACGAGAGCGCGCCGGTGTCCTTGAACCCGGACCCGTACATGCGCAGCAGGAGGTCGGCGTATTCAGCGTGGGTGTAGTCGTCCCAGCCCAGACCGTAGTCGCGGAATGTGAGGCCGGCGACCACGGCGACCACGCCGAGGACGAGGAATGCGAGATCGTCGCAGGTCTTCTCCACCGAGCGCCGTGCAGGCGCCTCGAGGGCAGACGTCGTAATCGATGACATAGCTAGTGATACCGGCGTGCCTGTGGCCCAGTTTGGCGCTTTAGGGCCTCATTCCCCGGCATCCATAGCGCAGTTCCGTTTCCGAGTAATTGGTAATTGTGGCGTAATTTCCCAGATGCATTGCAATATATTGGCAGCAATTCGTAGCCAGTAAATCTACGGGAGACGGGGCCTGCGCGTGGTTGCAGCCGCGATCAAGAAGCGCATCGGGCGCGGTTAAGCGGGATTTTAGGGAACTCCGTCTACAATTGGCGGTTGGCGGTGTGGGCAATATGACGGTATCGTGGCGTTGGTGGCCTGCGCCGATTTTCGGTCGGGTCTCCCGGGGGTTAGTTCGATGATGGTTGGTCTGTTGGTCGTCGGCGTGGGCCTGGTTGTGGCGGGCTTGGCGGCGATCGGCTTGGGAATCCCCTATAAGGAATTCAGCGTCGGCGGCGCGTTGATCACGACCGGCGTGACCGGCGTCTGCACCGGCGCGATCGTGCTGGCGCTCGCCGCCATCCTCCGGGAACTCCAGGTCATCGCCAGGCGGCTCGATCCCGTTGCCGCAGGCGCCCGGGCCGAGGTTCCGTCAGCGTCTGCAACTTCCCCGCGCAATACCCCCGAGGATCCTGTTTTCCCGCCGCGTGAGCCAAAGGTTGCCGCGCCTCCACCGCCGGGCCCGCCGTCCGCGTCAACGGCCCCGCCGCCCTGGCACGACGAAATCCCCCCGCGTGGCGCGCCAGGCGAGGCGCCGCCGCCCGTGCCGGGTGGCGCGCCCCCGGAGGGCGAAGCCACGCCCAAGCGGCGCAACCTGTTGTTTTCGTCGTCGCGGAAGGAACGCGAGCGGGCCCAGAGCCGTACGGCCGAGCCGCTGACGCCGGATCTGCTGTCGCCGGAGCTGCGTCCTGATCCGGCCGCGGCGGCCGAGCCCGCGCCGGCAACGTTCGACGATGCCTGGCCGAAGGCTGAGCGGCCGAGGTCGGTCGATGTTGCCCCACGGCGCACGCCCCGGCCGTCGACCTTCGGCGAGACCCGGTCAGCCGGCGCGGCGCCGTCATCAGGCCACCCGCCGCCGCCCCAGGAGCAGCCGCCGGTGACTGTGCTCAAATCGGGCGTCGTGGACGGCATGGCCTATTCGCTCTATTCGGACGGATCGATCGAGGCGCAGATGCCGGAGGGCATGATGCGGTTTGCCTCGATCGACGAGCTCAGGTCGCACCTGGAGCAGCGGCCCTAAGGTCGGCGTCAATACTTGCGAGCGGCCGGTTCGAGGCCGGAAAAATACGGCCGTTCTTGTCAGATTTGCTGTAATCCGCTCATATTCGCAAAGTAGTACGCGATTCCATTAATGTATTGCTGCACGTGGATACTGTCCGGTGGGCGCCGGGCCGTCGAGAGCACGGGGAAGATTGAGCCATGTCCGATACGTCAGGCAAAACGCCGGTCGAGCTGACCGCAAACATCGTTTCGGCCTATCTCAGCAACAATCCGACGCCGGCCTCGGACATTCCGAGCCTGATCAGCCAGGTCCATGCGGCGCTGCTGCGGGTGTCGAGCGGGCGTGCCGACACGCCGAGCGAGCCGGCCAAGCCGGCGGTGTCGATGAAGAAGTCGATCACGCCGGAATATCTGGTGTGTCTCGAAGACGGCAAGCGCTTCAAGTCGCTCAAGCGCCATCTGCGCACGCAGTACAACATGACGCCGGAGCAATATCGCGACAAATGGGGCCTGCCGGCAGACTATCCGATGGTGGCGCCGAACTATGCCGTGGCCCGATCACAACTCGCCAAGAAGATGGGACTTGGCCAGCAGGCGCGGAAGCGGAAGTAGGGATTTTACGCGGCGGACGCCAGCGCCTCGCGCGCGTCGTTGCGGATGCGATCGACCATCGAGCGGAGGCCGTTGGAGCGCTGCGGCGTCAGATGGTCGCGGAAGCCGAACTCGTCGAACAGCGCGAGCGCGTCGGTGGCGAGGATTTCCTGCGGCGTGTGCCCGGAAAACAGCGTCAGCACGATCGCGACCAGGCCGCGCACGATGTGGGCGTCGCTGTCGCCGACATAGTTCAGCCGCGGTTCGCCATTGGCATCGCGATCGATCCGCTTCGACAGCCAGACCTGGCTGACGCAACCCTGCACCTTGTTCTCGGCCGAGTGCTCCGCCTCCGACAACGGCTCCAGCGTGCGGCCGAGCTCGATGACATAGCGGTAACGGTCGTCCCACTCGTCCAGCAGCGCAAAATTGTCCCTGATTTCGTCGATCGTCGTCATCGTGGCCCGCGTCCTATTCTCAACGGCTTATATAGGAAGGCGGGCCGCGAAAGCGACGAAAATGGAACCGGTTCCCGGTTGTTTTGACGCGTTTTCTTCACGCGAGCCGGCATCCGTCTCCCGCGAAAGCACTCGATTGGCGCTTACGGCATCGGCGGCAGGCGGAATTCAATCGTCTGATCGTCCGCCGTCAGCGTGTCGCGGGACGCGCCCGGGTCGGTATCATCCTTGCCGATCGAGCCGGTGTGGTCGGGCGGCTTCTTGTCGGTGATGATCTGGTAGAGCTTGCGCGCACCATCGGTCGCGCGCTGGCCGATCGCGGTCGCGGCCTGGCCGCCGACCTCGCAGGCGGAAGGCTGACGCTTGCAGAACTGACCCATGTCGTTGATCGTCGCCGTCGCGGCCGACACCGCGTCCGATGCGCTGATCTGCGGCGTCTTGTCCGCTTCAGGTGTTTTGTCTCTCGGCAGCAGCACGAGCACAAGCCCGAGCCAGAATGCCAAACGCAGCAGGAAGAACATGGCGCGATCCCGGTCGTCTATCTTGTCTTTTGCTTCTTGCGCGGTCGATGCCGCTATTGCCCTCACGGTTAGCATCGGTCGATAAATCGGAAGTATCTGCATTGAAGTAAATCCGCCGAAAAAATCGCGGAAAATTCGCCTGAATCGATTCGCCGTAAATTTTCGATTGATGGCGGCTGACGAGTGCCGGATACGCAAGATGCGCCGCGTCCACCATTTCGAAACCATAGTTAGTCGCACCCGGAAACCAGCCGTTCACCATCCCCGACAAATGACCGGTGAATGACAGCGTCGAAGCCTCGCCAATGCACGGTGTTTGGCAGCGGGCCGCCCGGCCTTAGCGTTCGCTTAAGTTCGCTCTGACACGTTGGCCTGCAATCACAAAGGAGGCGTTCCGGCGCGTCTGTCTGACGATTAAGCCGAGGCGCGAGTGCTGTGAGTAGTTTGAGTCTGATCCGCGATTGTCTGGATGCGCTGCTGCATCCGTCGGCGCAATATGATGCGCTGACGCGTGCGCGCCACCGTGCCTTCATGGCGCCGCGGCTGCTCGGCAGTCTGGCGGCGCTGGCATCGTTCCCGGCCTTTCTGGCGATGCGCGGGGCGCCGACCGCGATCGAGGTCGCGGCCTTCGCCTGGCTGATCGCGCCGATCCTGCTGTCCTGGTTCCTATCGCGCACCGGCCGCTATGAAGGCGCGCATGTGCTGTCGTCGCTGGCGCTCGCCGGTCTCGTGATGATGATCGCGGCGTCGACCGGCGGCATCGCGTCGTTCGCGGCGGTTTGGCTCGTCGTGATTCCGATCGAGGCGGCGCTGTCGGCGTCGCGGCGCGTGGTGGCGTTTGCGTTCGCGCTGGCGATGATCTGCGCCGCGCTGCTCAGCGTGCTTGGCCATTACCACGTTCTTCCGGTGGTCGATCCCGCGGTTGCGTCGAACAGCACGCTGGTCGGCTTCGGCGTCGTGTCGGCGATCTTCTATGCGGCTGGGCTTGCCTTCGGCGCGGAGTCGCTGGCGCGCACCAGTGTGGCGCTGCTTTATGTCGAGGAAGAGCGCTACCGGCTGCTCGCCCATAACATGAGCGACGTGCTGTCGCGGCACAGCCGCAACGGCGCGGTGCGCTTCATTTCGCCCGCGGTCGAGATCATGCTCGGCGTGCCGGCATCGCGGCTGTCCGGCCACGGGCTGTTCGACCGCGTTCATGTCGCCGATCGTCCGGCCTATCTCACCGCGCTGTCGGACGCCGCGCGCGGCGAGTCCCGCAGCGTCGAGTTCCGGGTGCGCCGCGACGGCGCGCGTGGCGAGACGGCCGCCGAATTCATCTGGGTCGAGATGCGCTGCCGGGCGCTCGAGCAGGCCGCCGCCGATGCCGAGGTGGTCGCCGTGATCCGCGACGTGACCGATCGCAAGGTGCAGGAGCACGCGCTCGAACAGGCGCGCCATGCGGCCGAGCAGGCCGATGCATCGAAGACGCGCTTCCTGGCCACCATGAGCCACGAGTTGCGGACCCCGCTCAACGCCATCATCGGCTTCTCCGAGATGATCGCGCAGGAAGATGTGCTCGGCCTCGACGCGGCCCGCCGCAAGGAATACGCGCAGCTCATCAACGACTCCGGCCAGCATCTGCTGTCCGTCGTCAACGGCATCCTCGACATGTCGAAGATGGAGTCCGGCAATTTCGAGATTTCGCCGGAGCCGTTTGCGCCGCGGCCGGCGCTGCTCAATTGCTGCAATCTGGTGGCGCTGAAGGCGCGCGAGAGCGGTGTCGACCTCGTCACCCGGGTACCCGACGACCTGCCGATCGTGAACGGCGATTCGCGCGCGTTCAAGCAGATCGTCCTCAATCTGGTTTCCAATGCCATCAAGTTCACCGAGCGCGGCGGCAAGGTGACCGTATCGGCCGGCGTCGAGGGATCGCGGCTGTTGCTGCGGGTCTCCGACACCGGCGTCGGCATCGCCGCCGACGACCTCAAGCGGATCGGCGATCCGTTCTTCCAGGCCGGCAAGACCTATCAGCGCCGCCACGAAGGCACCGGCCTCGGCCTCTCCATCGTCAAGGGGCTGGTTGGACTGCACCATGGCGAGATGAATGTGGAGAGCAAGGTGGGCGAGGGCACCATCGTGTCGGTCGCGCTGCCGCTGTCGTTCACTCCGCCGGCCGCGGTCGAGCCGTCCAGCAATGTCTCGACCCTAACGCCCGCGTTGCGGTCCGGATTGCAAGAACAAACCCAACAGGTGAAGAAGAGTGCCTAGACAGACTTTGGATGACGACGAAACGCCGCGCCGTCGCCGCGGCGCCAAGGCGGTAGCCATCGCGGCCGAGGAGGAACGTGGCCTCGTCCTGCGCCTGCTGCTGCATAGTCCGAAGGATCTGGTTGCGGGCGTGCTGGCATTGTCCGCCATTGTTGCGATCCTGATCAACGCATTGTTCCTGCAGGCTGGCCGTCATCCGTCGCCGATGTTCGGCGGCTCGGTCGTGACGCTGCCGCCGCCGGCTCCGGTTGCCGCCACCACCAGTCCGATTCCGCGCCCGCGTCCGGCCGAGGCCGCCGCCCGATCGATCGAGCCCGCTGCCGTGGAACCATCAAGGCCGGTTGACGTGAAGCCGGTGGAGACCAAGCCCGCCGAGTCCAGGTCCGTTGAAGCCAAGCCGGCCGAACCTAAGGTCGAGTCCAAGCCGGTCGATCCGATGGCCAACCTAGTGCTGAAGTCGACCGTCGCGCCGCCTGCTGCGGCGCCGTCCCCGGCCGCCGTGCCGTCCGGCGTCATTCGTCCGCCGGCGCCGATCCCGACACAGCATCTGAGCCCGGCCGGCAAGCGCATCGCAGCGGTCCAGCGGACGCTGACCGAATATGGCTACGGTCAGCTCAAGCCGACCGGCACGATCGGCGCCGATACCCAGCACGCGATCGCGAAGTTCGAGCGCGCGCGCAAGCTGCCGGTGACCGGCCAGATGTCCGATCGCCTGGTGCGCGAGCTCAGCACGATGATCGGGCATTCGATCGACTAGGCTATGCTGTCCTTGCCATGGCCGGGTCTTGCTCGGCCATGCACGTCGTTCGTCGACGCGCTGACGTGTCGTCAGATTGCGTCGCCCAGCAGAACGTCCCTGACCTCGTCGGAGAACAGCTTCCTGCGGCCGGCCAGCAGCACCCATTCCGGATCGTCGCGATCCGGAACGGCGCGCGGCATGCCGTGATCGAGCAGGGCCTGCGCGCAGCCCGCCCAATCGCCGCCACTGACCGGTTCATTGCAGGACGCCCAGGACAAGGTTCCGGACGCGTTGTCGCCGAAGCCGTGCTGCTCGGTCCACTCCGCGCCGTGCTCGAGCAGGAACCGTGTCAGCCCGGCATTGCCGCGGAATACCGCATGATTGAGCGC
Source organism: Bradyrhizobium sp. USDA3010 (assembly GCF_056429065.1). Lineage (NCBI taxonomy): Bacteria > Pseudomonadati > Pseudomonadota > Alphaproteobacteria > Hyphomicrobiales > Nitrobacteraceae > Bradyrhizobium > Bradyrhizobium sp. USDA3010. The sequence goes on along the minus strand of NZ_JBWJZD010000015.1, from coordinate 32,677 downwards.
GGATGCATCCCAATCGCCGCCGCGCACCGCGATGGGCCAGCCCAGCTTGACCATCAGCCGCACCGCATCGTCGCCGCCTGCCGCGGCGAGCTCGGGAAGCAGTCGCAGCTGCTGAGCTGAAAGCGAGCCTGGAAGATCGGACCGGCTGGCCTGGATCCGCCGCGCCTCGCGCTCGTTGCCGCTGCTGCACGCCGCGACGAACCGCTCATCATCGGCAAGTGTCTCGTCGCCGGTGCGTTGCCGCAGCAGTTCGGCGACCTCGGTCAGTCCGAACTGCAAAGCGTAGCGGTAAGCGCTGAGACCGTCCGGTGTCGTGATGCGTGGATCTGCGCCGGCGTCGAGCAAGGCCGCGATGCATGTCCGCGAGCGCCGCCGGCGGATCGCCCACATCAGCGGCGATCCACAATCCGTCAACGGCGCGTTGCGGGCCGGCTCGTTCGGGTCGCCGCCGTGCCGCAGCAACAATTCGAGCGCTGGCACGTTCTCGTCGTCGAGCACCTTGTACATCGCGTTGGTGCCCGCGATCCGCGCGCCGTGCTCGAGCAGGGCACCTGTCGTCACGGAGCCTTCGAGCGAGTGGTACAGCGATTCATTGTCGTTCGGATTGGCGCCGGCCTCGAGCAACAGCCGAGTCAGCGCGAGATCGTGATTGCGCCCGGCAGCGCCGTACAGGGCCGACAGCGGATTGCTGTCATCGGCGGCATCGACCGATCCGGGCGGCCAACGGCTGCTGATGTGCTGGTCGGGATCGGCGCCGGCCTGCAGCAGCAGGCGCGCGCAGCGATGCAGCCGCGCCTGAAATTCCGGAATCTGCAGCAGGCTGGAATGCGTCACCGCAACCAGCGGCGGCAGTTTCAGGGGACCGCCGGGACGGTTGACCCAAGCGGGATCACCGGCTGCAGTGCGCCGTATCGTCGCTTCGTCACCGATGGCGCAGGCGAGATAGGGATCATCGGCCACAAGATCGGGATCCTCGGTGAGTATCCGCACCGCGACGCGCGGATGGGCGCGATCGGTGGTGCCGCCGACGTCTGCGGCGTAGACGAGCTGCAGCCATCGCCGCACCCGATCGTCCCGGCTCTTGCCTGATGGCAATAGGGCTTCGACATAGCGGCGGAGTTCCGGCCACGAGGCGAAGCCGAGATCGCGCGCCAAGCAGGACTGCGCATCGTGGAGCCGCAGATCAAGTGCGGCGATCTGGGCGTCGCTGCGCCCTTCCGCAGCCGGAAGCGCCTGCCGGAAACGGGCGTAAGCCTCCGGCGCCTGTCGCCGGTAAAGGCGAAGGAGCTCCTTGGCCTGCTTCTTCAGATGTTCGAGATTCAATCGCGCGGGCGATCGGTTCATGAAAACCTCCGTGCATCATCGCCGATGGTCCACAAAACCGGCTGCACAAAGGCTTGGTTGGCCGCGTATCAGGTGCAAGTGGGTTCAACCCTTCCCGTGGACCCGGGCGCGGCTTGCACCGCAGATGCAAGGATATGAGCGACGCTTGTTTCGGTCAACCCGCCGGTGCGTGATGTCATCTGTGACAATTGGACGTGGCCGCGGCGCTGGCCTATAGGTCGGCGCATGCGATTGAAAACCAGCATATGGGTCGCGGCGTATCTGCGCCGCTGCCAAACCGAAGGCGTGTTCGGCGCGATCCGCAAGAAGGGCGCGGAGGAGGCCGGCGCCGTGTTCGTCAAGGTGGCGCTGATGGACGGCAACGCGATGCTGTATGCGCCGGCGCCGCAGACGTTCTATGACGACAGCCGTCCGGCCGAGCGGCTGTTCGTGCCGACGGCGCAGCAGCCGGTGTCCGAACCTTCGGTCGAGGAGCGATTGATCAAGGAGCTCCGATTCGATCCCGATGCCTGGATCGTCGAGACCGAAGATCGCGCCGGGCGGCACTTTCTCGATCTGGCGAAGGCCTAGCTTCCAGACTTTTGGTTGCGGATAGCGGGCGCGCTGCCGGGCTGCGCTACGGGGCGTGTCTGAGACGGCGTCGCGCGGACGCGATGGCGCTCGTCATCATAGAGCGACGAGCGGTACTTGGCGCGCGCCACCGCCATGGTCGAGCCGCGCCACGCCGCCAGCATCACCAGCGCCGAACGCTCGCTGAGGCGATCGTAGAGCCGCGACAGCCGATAGACATAGTTGACCGAGGAGCCGGCTTCCGGATTGAGGAACATCAGGATCCGCTGGAACGCGGCGCTCGAGACGTCAAGCGCCCGCATCGCGCAGGCGAGCGGCTCGCCGCCGGGATCGTTGACGACATCCGCCGCGATCCGCGACGGCAGGATCAGTGCCTCGCCGAGTTCGAGCGTGAAATTATCGAGGTCCTCGGCAAACGCCGCCATCTCCAGGATATGGATCGCGCGCGCGGCGCGCGCCGCCGGAATCCGTGCCGCGGCCTTCAGCGGCGTCTCCTGCAGATTGTGCAGGATCTGCGCGCGCTCCTTGGCGCTGGCGGCAAAGAACATGTCGGAGATTTCGGCGGCGTCGTTCGGCCGCATCGCAAGGCTCGCGGCCATCCGCAGCTCTGCTTCGGTGGGGATCCTGGCGGGCAGCGCGGACGGTGCGGGCGCAGGAATTGGCGCGGCCGTCGACGTCGGCTGCTCCGGACCGGTGCGACGCAGTCCGAGCTTGTCCATGATCCTGGCGGGCGTTGCCGGATAGATCGCAAGCCGCGCGCGGACGGCGGCGCGGGTCGCGTCGTCGACCTCGTCGATCAGGCGCGACGTCAACTCGACGAACTGGCGCTCTTCGTCGGCGGAGTGCGCGCTCGCCTGCACATACAGGTCGGTCAGGACACGCAGCAAAGTGGGGCGGATGTCGACTCCCTCGCGGCGGGAGAGCGTCATCAGCCCATCGAAACCAGGAAATAGCGGAGCTGCGCTCATCTCGGGCGTACGCGACTTGCCAATAAGACTCGGTTTGAAAACCTTGTGGCAGCGAGCCTACGCAGGCTGTTTTAAGACGCAGTTAAGGAAAACAAGCCGTGAAGGCGAACGCTCGAATTTGCGCGTGTCTATTAAGGCACAGCGCCACATCCGTAACCGTCCGTATCGGCAGTTTAAGATGTCGTTAACCATGCGCGTTCTTAACTCGGCGAGCGCGGGGCAAATCATGTCCGTGCGGGGCCAGAGAGAACGGAACATGGGCACCATCGTTGAGTTTCCGGCGGATGCGGCTGCGCGGCGGCCGAGCATGGTCGGTGCTGCCGGCGAAGGCATGGGGACCGTGCTGATCCTTCCCGTCGTCCGGATCGAGCGAACGACGGAGGAGACCGGCGGAGGGCGCGGACCGGAGCAGGGCACTGCGCAGGGCCGTCGTCGCCGACGCCGCTCCTGATCCCATGCCGGAACTTGCGCAGCGGACCGCCGCTCGGCGGTCACTCCCGGCGCTGATCCTGCTGCTCGCGGGCTCGGCGCTCGCGGGCTGCAGCGGCGGCGATTTCGGCCGCACCCGCGCCGATTTCCGCAACGATGACATGCATCGCTGGATGGGTGCCGAGGCGACCGGAAGCGTCGGCAAGAACGCCTCGCAATTCCAGCTCACCGAACACGAACGTCAGCTGCGCGATCTCGCCTATCAGTTCATCGAGCCGCCGCTGTCGCGACCGGCGTGGAAGAGCGTGTACGGCGACTACCAGCCACTGCCTTCGCCGTGGCGGCAGAAGGTCGTGTTCGATCGCACGGCGTATGGCCGCAATCTGATCGACGAGCCACATCGCTCGTTCGCCTCGCGTTATTCGCTGCTGATCGACCAGGTCCGCGACGACATCACGCGCTTCGAGCCGTTCTTCGCCACCGCGATCCAGGTGATCGAGCTGGATCGCAAGCGCAGTGCCAGCCTCAACATGATCGCTGACGTGTCGCCGCGCGAGAAGGCCGACGCGGTGGCGCGGATGGAAGAGAACACGCTGATCGTGCAATGGGTGCAGCAGAGCCTGGAGCGGCGGATCTCGTCCTATCGCTGGGCGCTGGAGCGGCTGGTGATTCAGGCGCCCGACGGCATGGCCGCCGACGCCGAACGCCAGATCAACGAGCTCGCCCGGCTCACCGCCAATGCACCGCTGGTCTCTGGGCCGGTCACGGGCCATGCCGTGGTGACGAAGGGCTAGGTCCGCTTCATCTTCCTCGTTGTGGGTCTGACGCGGCGACTGCTCTCCTGTCGCGGCAGGCTCGCAATGAACTCCTTCAGCGCATTCGATGGCGGGTGGGCCGAGGGATAGGCGAGGCCGACCTGGCGCGTGACGTCGACATCGATCGGGCGCACCGCCACGTCCGGATTGCCGCGCGCCACGCCTTCGGGAACGATCGCAACGCCAACCCCGGCCGCGACCAGGGCCATTGCCCATTCCTCCGATTCCGCGATCGCCACCGGCTTGCGCGGCGGCGACGTGCGCTTGAAGAATTCCTGCTGCTCGCAATGGCAGCGATCGATCATCGGAACGCCCGCGAAGTCGGTGGTCCGCAGCGTCTCTTTGAGGGTGAGTGAATGCGACGGCGGCAATGCCGCGACGTAGCGCTCGCTCCAGAGCGGGATGAAGCGCTCTCCGGCGCCGATCATGGTCTTGGCGACGATCCGCGCATCGGCTTTCTCATTGGCGCCGACCAGCCGAAGCGCGAGATCGGCATCGGCCGTCAGCGGCTTCAGCAGCGCGATCGTCCGCGCCTGATCGAGCGTCCGCAGCAGGCCGAGCGTCAGCGGCTGTTTTGTCGCAGGCTTGCGAAACAGATTTCGCGCCGCGTCCGCCTCGTCGATGATCCTGCGGGCGACGCCGTGAAACTGCGCGGCGGACTCCGTCGGTGCCATGCCCTTCTTGTGCCGGATGAACAGCGTGGTGCCGAGCTCGGCCTCGAGATTGGTGATCGCCGCCGAGATCGACGGCTGCGAGATGAAGCAGCGCTTCGCTGCGGCGGTCAGGTTGCGCTCGCGGTAGACCGCGGCGAAATAGCGGAGTTCGCGGATATCCATAGGCATATCCTATCGTATAGATAGAAAGACAATATTTTACCTATGGAAACGCGACTGGCAAGTCTGCACCGGCTTCAGCGGAGGATTTGTCATGCGCATCCACCATCTCAACACCGGCACCATGTGCCCGATCGGCAAGCGGCTCGTGAACGGCAGCGGCAGCATCTTCCAGCGCGCCCGGATGGTCTGTCACTGCTTGCTCATTGAGAGCAATGACGGCCTCGTGCTGGTCGATACCGGCATCGGGCTCGACGACATCGGCGACCCGCCGCGGCTGGGGCGCAAATGGGTGCGGCAGACGACGCCGCGGCTCGATCCGGCCGAGACGGCCGTCCGCCAGGTCAATGCACTCGGCTTCTCGCCCGACGATGTGCGGCATCTGCTGCTGACCCATCTCGATCGCGACCATGCCGGCGGCGTGCCGGACTTTCCGAAGGCCAAGGTGCATGTCGATCGCAAGGAGTATGACATGGCGGTGACGCATCAGGTCGCGCCGCCGGAAGGCCGCTACATCACGGCGCAGTGGAAGCACGGGCCGGACTGGACGTTCTACGGCGCAGGCGGCGAGGACTGGTTCGGCTTCAAGGGCGTGCGCGCGCTGGGCGATCGCGAGCCGGACGTTCTGATGATCCCGCTGCCGGGCCACACGCTCGGCCATTGCGGGATCGCGGTGCGCGGCAAGGACAGATGGCTGCTGCACGCCGGCGATGCCTATTTCCACCATGCGCAGCTCGATGCCCGGCCGCGGATCCCGCTGGTGCTCGGCATGTTCCAGCGCCGCGCCGACATGGATCGCGCGACGCGCATCCAGAACCAGGAGCGGCTGCGCCAGCTGAAGGCGGCGCATGGCGCCAGCGTCACGATCGTCAACAGCCACGATCCGGTCGATTACGAGGCCTGCCGTTGCGGCCGGCACGTGTTCGCCGCGAGCTAGCGCTTGCGTGCTGCCGGCGGCGGGGCGGGAGCCGGTAGCGGCGGCGGTGCTTCCTGCTTGGCCGCGACCGGCTCGGCCTGCACCTTGCAGGATGAGGCCGCGAGCGAGGCCTGTGCCTGCGGCATCAGGCCGGGCTCCGGCGCCAGCGCCTTCAGCAGGATCAGGCCGGTCGTCGTCGGCGAGTCGATGATCAGCCGGTCGGCGGCGGTGACTTCCTCATCCTCCGGCAGCTCGTTGTGTTGCGCTTCCGTCATCAGATCGAGCTCGATCACCTTCTTGCCGGCGGAACGGTCGTTGATCGCGTAATAGGCGACCTCGTTGCGGGTGTAGAACGACACCGAGGTATAGGCCTGGCTCACCGGCACCGTGAGCTTCAGCGGCCCGGTGGAGAGATCGTAGCGGCAGATCGCCACCGCGAAGGCCGGATCCATCAGCGGCATCGGCGAGTTGCTCGGGTCGGCCAGCGGCAGCTGCGTCACCTCGTTGAGCCTGGTCATCGGCGTGAGCCGCGAATAGGCGTCCTGCGAGGCGATGCGCGGCAGCGCCAGCACGCTGACGAGATGCACCACGCCGCCGAGCAGCACGCCTGCGAGGATGGTGAACAGCACGCGGATCATGGGCAGCCCGTCGTTGCGATCGAGGGCATCGGCGCGTCGCGCTGGGTGCGGGTCGCGACCCCGACCGGCGTGTCGTAGAGGCGCAGCATCAGCGCGTAGCGCTCGATGCCGCCGGTCGGGAGCCAATTGCCGGCGCGCGAGCGCGAGGCGATGTGGATCTCGAACGTGCCGTCGGAGGCGCGCATGATCTCCTGGCTGGTGAAGCCGTAGCGCTGCAGCGAATTGGCGACGAGGTGGCCCTTGCGGTCGAACAGCGTCAGCGTCCAGAACCGCGCCGCCGGCGTCACGCCGCTGACCACGATGTCGCAGCGGCCGTCGAGCGGCTTGTTCTTGTCGTCGGTGGTTGCCGAAAACGCGATGCCGTCGCCGGTGCCGATCGGCAGCTCGCCGCTGCGCGCGATCGTGGCGCGCGAATAGGGGTCGACGTCGGAGGTGCCGTTCTTCGGTCGCGCGGTCCAGGCGCCGATCTTCAGCGTGCCGAGATCGGTGCCGCGCGTCGCCGTCGCGTAGGTCAGGCCGAGGCCGACGGCGGTGGCGATGACGAGGGCCAGCAGGGTTGAGAGGAGGAGCCGCACGTCAGTTCTTGCGTGGCGCAGGGGCTGTCGCGCCGTCCGGCCCGGCCGCGGCAACGTAGTTTTCGGGGAACGCCAGCGCGCTCGAGGACTCCGGCTTGCCGGTTTTCGAGGGCTCGTTCAGCGTGGTCTTGTTGGTCGTCTTGGCGGCGTCGTCGAGCAGCTTCTCGACCCGCACCAGGATATCGGCACCACGCTTGGTCAGAACCGGCGGCGGACCCGGCTTGGTCTCCAGCACGCGCGGCGCCGCGTTGGCCTGGGCATTGGCCTGCGCCGGCTGCGGCGGCAGCTTCTGTCCCATGCCGACGCCGACGAGTTCCTTCACTTCCACGCCCTGATGCGCGGCGACCATGATGTCGTGCCAGGTCTGCGCCGGCAGCGAGCCGCCGGTCATGCGGTTGGTCGGCGAATAATCGTCATTGCCGTACCAGACCGCGCAGGTGAAGTTGCCGGTGTAGCCGACGAACCAGGCGTCGCGATAGGCGTTGGTGGTGCCGGTCTTGCCCGCGGTCGGAATGCCGTCGAGCGCGGCGCGGCGCGCGGTGCCTTCGCTGACCACGTGGCTCATCATGCCGGCCATGTCGGCGGCGATGTTCGGCGGGATGGCTTGCCGCGGCTTCGGACCGTCGCGGTCCCAGCGCCACACGAGGTCGCCGGCGCCGGTACGCACCTCGAGCACCGAATGCGGCGTCACCGCCTTGCCGCGGTTCGGGAAGGTCGCATAGGCCACCGCGTGCTCGATTACCGTGACTTCGTCGGAGCCGATCGGCAGCGACGGCGTATCGGGCAGCGGTGCCTTAAGGCCGAAGCGGCGTGCGACCTCGACGATCTTGGCGCGGCCGGCCTTCGGGCCTTCCTTGCCACCGAGCGCGATCGAGAGCTTGACCGGCACCACGTTGATCGAGCGGGTGATCGCCTGCGTCAGCGTGACCTGACCCGAATAGGAATGGCCATAGTTCTGCGGGCACCAGTTGCCGATGCAGACCGGGCCGTCGACGATCTTCGAGTTCGGCGTGAAGCCGTTGAGCAGCGCCGTGGTGTAGACGTAGGGCTTGAACGACGAGCCGGGCTGCCGGTAGGCGTCGGTGGCGCGGTTGAACTGGCTGGCACCGTAATCGCGGCCGCCGACCATGGCGCGGATGCCGCCGTCGAGATCGGACACCACGGTCGCGGCCTGCGTCGCGTGATAGTCACGCCCGAACTGGCGGAGCTGGTTCTCGATCGCTTCCTCGGCCGCCTTCTGCACGTTCATGTCGATCGCGGTGCGGACCACGAAGACGCGCTCGGTGTAGGATTTCGGGAACGTGTCGACCAGCTTGCGCATCTCGTCGAAGGCGTAGTCGAGATAATAGTTCGGCGAGTTCTCGTCGCGCCGGTCGACCGCGACCGCCGGATTGCGGCGGGCGCCGAACACCTGGCCCTCGGTCATGAAGCCGGCATCGACGAGGTTGTCGAGCACGACATTGGCGCGGGCGCGCGCCGCGGGCAGGTTGATATGCGGGGCGTATTTGGTCGGCGCCTTGAACAGGCCGGCGAGCATCGCGGCTTCCGCGAGGTTCACGTCGCGCACCGACTTGTTGAAGTAGAAATGCGCGGCGCCGTCGACGCCGAAGGTGCCGCCGCCCATATAGGCGCGGTCGAGATAGAGCTTCAGGATCTCGTTCTTGGTGAGCCGCGTCTCCAGCCAGATCGCAAGGAAGGCTTCCTTCACCTTGCGCTCGATGGTGCGCTCATTGTTCAGGAACAGGTTCTTGGCGAGCTGCTGGGTGATCGACGAACCGCCCTGGCGGACGCCGCCGGCCTGCGCGTTGGTGACGAGCGCGCGGGCGAGGCCCGGAACGTCGATGCCGAAATGGTCGTAGAAGCGGCGATCTTCGGTCGCGAGCGTCGCCTTGATCAGATTGTCCGGAAAGTCTTCCAGCGGGATCGAGTCATTATGCTTGATGCCGCGGCTGCCGATCGGGTTGCCGTAACGGTCGAGGAAGGTCACCGCGAGGTCGGACTTCTTCAGCCAGTCCTCGTCGGCGGTCTCGCGGAAGGCGGGGATCGCGAGCGTCAGCATCAGGATCATGCCGCCGAGCCCGATGGTTGCGGCTTCCGACAGCGGCTCGATGAACACCCAGCGCTTCCAGCGGCCGACATAGAAGCGGTCCATGAAGGTGGAATAGCGCTCGTAGAGTTCGCGCAGGCCCTTGCCCGACGAGAACAGCGTCGAGTCGATACGCGCATCGAGGTCCAGGAAGAAATTCCGGACCTTCTGTTTCCAATGCGACGGCATGATCTGAAGGACCGGACCCTTGATCAGTTCGACAGCGCTGCGGGCGCCCGAAACGGGCACAGGCCAGCGTCTTGCTTCGATGTTGCGGCAATCCCAAGGCGCTTTTGCGTCGTTGGGGACTCGTTCGTTGTTCTATCCGAGCGGCTGCCATAAACCAATGGCGCGGCTTGTGAATTTAATGAAAGCCCTAACGCTGCCCACCGGCTTTTTCGACCCCGCAATATCACCCCCTTGCGGACGGAGCGCCGGCGTCCCAAGAAGGGCTTTACCGCCATGTCAGGGATATCATGACCGCACCGCCCAAACGCCCGTCGGGACAGGAGGGATTCTTCTGGAAAACCAAGACGTTGGAAGAGATGTCCAGCGCCGAATGGGAAAGCCTGTGTGACGGCTGCGCACGTTGCTGCCTGGAGAAGCTCGAGGACGAGGACACCGGCAAGATCTATTTCACCCATATCTCCTGCAAGCTGCTCGATTCCGGCCTGTGCACCTGCAAGGACTATGCGAACCGCTCCGACCAGGTTCCGGATTGCGTCCGCCTGACGCCGGAGAACGTCCGGACGTTGAACTGGCTGCCGCCGAGCTGCGGCTACCGGCTCGTGGCCGAGGGGCGGGACCTCTACTGGTGGCATCCCCTGATCTCCGGCGATCCCAACACGGTTCATGAAGCCGGGGTCTCGGTACGCGGGCGGGTGGAGGGCACCGAACTCGACGTCAATGACGCCGATCTCGAGGATCACATCGTGCGGTGGCCGGCCCTGCTGCCGAAACGGGCGCAATTGAAGAAGCGGCCCAAGGTGCTCGACAAGACGACCAAAGGATGACGTCGCCACAGCGTCCGCGATCACGTCATCGCGAGAAGGCCGCGGCGGGATGCACCCATGCGCTGAGGTGCCTGCCTCAGCAGCGAATTGCTGCATAAATTGCGGATCAGAGAATGATTCCATCGCGGCACGAGCCCGCGCAGCAGCATTACGCCCCAAATGAACAAGTATGAACGGCAGAGCCGGATTCCTGCCGACCAAGAGACATTGCCTGACGACATTGCCGCAGAGCTGTCCCACCTCCCGAGCGAGGTGATCGAACTCACCGACGCGCCGCCGCTGGCGCCGCCGGCGCCGCTCAATCCGGACGAAGTCCGCACCATCGTGATCAGCCTGATGCTGACGATGTTCCTTGCCGCGCTCGACCAGACCATCGTCGCGACCGCGCTGCCGACGATCGGGCGCCAGTTTCACGACGTCACCAATCTGTCCTGGGTGATCACGGCCTATCTGCTCGCCTCCACGGCCGTGGCGCCGGTGTTCGGCACGCTGAGCGACATCTACGGCCGCCGCGTCATGATCATCACCTCGCTCAGCCTGTTCGTGGTCGGCTCGGTGCTGTGCGCGATCGCGCCCAGCATGACCATGCTGATCATTGCCCGCGGCCTGCAGGGGCTCGGCGGCGGCGGCATCATGCCGGTGGTCCAGACCGTGATCTCCGACGTGGTCACCCCGCGCGAGCGCGGCCGCTATCAGGCCTATTTCTCCAGCGTCTGGATGGCCGGCGGCGTTCTCGGCCCGGTGGTCGGCGGCGTGTTCGCCGAGCATCTGCACTGGTCGATGATCTTCTGGATCAACCTGCCGCTCGCGGCGGCGGCGCTGGCGCTGCTGCTGCCGAAGATGAGCAAGATCCCGGTGTTCCACCGCAAGCGCAAGGTCGACTGGCTCGGCGGCGTGCTGCTGATGGCCTCCGCCGTCGTGCTGATGCTGGTGCTGACCTGGGGCGGCACGCGTCTGTCCTGGCTGTCGCCGACCATTACCGCGATGATCGGCGCCTCGATCGCGCTCGCCGGTGCCTTCGTCTGGCATGCGCGCCGCGCCGACGAGCCATTCCTGCCGCTATCGCTGCTCGGCGGCTCGGTGGTGCCATTCGCGATGGGCGCGGGCGGCTGCGCGCTCGGCGCCATGGTCGGGCTCACCGTGCACCTGCCGCTCTATTACGAGGTGGTCTATCACCTCACCGCCAGCGAGGCCGGCCTCGCGCTGATCCCGCTCGCGGCGATCTCGACCTTTGGCGCGGCGATCGCCGGCCGGACCATGGCGAAGGCCAAGCACTACAAGCGTGTCGCGATCGTCGGCACCTCGGTGGCCGCGATCTGCGCCGTCGGCATGGCCGTGACGACGCTGCCGCTGTGGGGATTGCTGCTGTTGATGAGCGTGTTCGCGCTCGGGCTCGGCACCACATTCCCGATCAGCGTGGTGTCGCTGCAGAACGCGGTGGCGCGTCCGCAGGTCGGCACGGTGACCGGTGCGATGAACTTCTTCCGTGCGATGATGGCCTCGTTCACGGTCGCGGCCTTCACCACGATCCTGCTGATGACGCTCGGGACCGACATCTCGCTCGCCGGCGAGCACCATGCCGCGTCCGCCGGCACCGTCGGCGCGATCCCGATGGCCGACATGATCACTGCGTTCCGCTACGTGTTCGGCGCCGCCGCCGTGCTGCTGACCACGGCTTCCATCTGCATGATCACGATGGAAGAGCGCCCGCTCGCCGGTCCGGCCGCACAGCCGGTCGAGATGGCGGAGTAGGGCGGGTTCATCCCTAACGTCGTCCTGGCGAAAGCCAGGACCCATAACCACCGCATTTGATGATGGATGGGATCGCGGCCCCGGCATCGCGCAAATTGCGGCGGTGGTTATGGTCTCGGCCTCCGCCGGGACGACGGTGAGTGTGTGGCGCGGCCTGTGAATCATACAACCGTATTCTCGCGACAAGATTTGCCCGAGCTTTGCTCTTCGTTTCACCCTCTCTCTTGAAGAGGGCGCAGGGAAAGCTGGGCGCCGATCGCACCGGGGAACGACGAGGGGAGAGATCGCGGCACCACTACTTTATTCCCCGCTGCCTCAAATTTATTCAGCTGCAAAGCGCCGACCCACTACTTTAGTTGTCGTCCACGCATGGCGATCTGCGCGCAGTTTCACTTGCTGCGCGTTTTGTCGCAGCTATAGTCCCGCCCCAAGAGCTCGAAGCAGCCGAACAAAAAGAGGAGAGAAACAGGGTGAAAAGAACATCGCGACTGCCTGTTCATGCGATGCAGCAACTTGCCGGAGCGGCCGTGTTGGGCCTTTTGGCAGCCAGCCCCGGCGGCGCGCTGGCGGCTGACACCCTCAAGATCGGCGTGATCGCCGAAGCGCAGGCGATCGCCGGGGCGTCGATCCCGCAGGCGGCGCAACTCGCCGCCGACGAGATCAACGCCAAGGGCGGCATCGACGGCCGCAAGATCGAAATCGTCTCTTACGACAATCACTCGTCCTCGGCGGACTCGGTGCGGGCGTTCCAGCGCGCGGTCAACGAAGACAAGGTCAACGTCGTCATCTCGAGCTACATCAGCGAAGTGGTGCTGGCGCTCGAGCCCTGGGCTTCGCGCCTGAAGACCCCGTTCGTCACGCCCGGTGCGGCCTCCAACGAGATCAGCAAGAGCGTCCACGCCGACTACGAGAAGAACAAGTACACCTTCCACGGCTACCTGACCTCGGCGGCGCTGGCGCTGTCGGTCTGCGACGCCGCCAAGGAACTGCTGGTCGATCAGAAGCACATGAAGACCGCGGTCATCATGAGCGAGGACGCGGCGTGGACCAAGCCGCTCGACGTCGGCTACGAGGAGTGCCTGCCGAAGATCGGGCTCAAGGTCGTCGACCATATCCGCTTCTCGCCCGACACCACCGACTTCACGCCGATCTTCAACAAGGTCGAAGCCGCCAAGCCCGACGTGATCATCACCGGTATCTCGCATGTCGGCGTGCAGCCGACGGTGCAGTGGAAGAACCAGCAGGTGCCGATCCCGATGTTCGGCATCTCCTCGCAGGCGACCAACGAGACCTTCGGCAAGGACACCAACGACGCGGCGGAAGGCGTGCTGTATCAGGGCGTGTCGGGCCCGAACGTCGCGGTGACGCCGAAGTCGGTGCCGTTCGCGGAAGGCTTCAAGAAGCGCTACGGCAATTATCCCTCCTATGCGGGCTACACCGCCTATGACGAGGTCTACTACATCGCGGATGCGGTGAAGCGCGCCGGCTCGGTCGAGGCCGACAAGATGGTCGATGCGCTGGAGAAGACCGATTGGGAAGGCACCATCGGGCGCGTCCAGTTCTACGGCAAGGACGATCCGTTCACCCATTCGATCAAGTACGGCAAGGGCCTGATCACCGGACTGATGCTGCAGTGGCAGGGCGGCAAGCAGGTCGCGGTCTGGCCGAAGGAGGTCGCCAAGAGCGATCTCAAGTTCCCGAGCTTCATCAAGCTCACCACCAACTGATCGATGATCATGCTCCCGGGGCGGTCCCGGGAGCATCCGTATTCAGTTCCGCGTCCTCCACAACAGGCAGCTTTGCTGCCGCGGCCGATTTGAGATGCTTGCCTTACAGATTCTGATCGATGGCTTCGCCATCAGTGCGCTCTATGCGCTCGGCGCCACCGGCTTCACCCTGATCTTCGGTGTCTCCGGCGTTCTCAACCTCTCCCACGGTGCCATCATGGTGGCCGCAGCGGTCGCGGCCTGGGCCGCGGCTAGCGTGCTGCACCTCGACATCTACACCGGCGCGCTGTTCGGTGTCGGCGTGGCGCTGATCATGGCGTTCGCGACCTATTTCGCGGTCGTGAAGCCGATCCAGAACTCGAGGCGGATCCCCAACGAGGAGAAGGAAATCTTCGTCCTCACCGGCACCCTGCTGTGGGGCATCATGATCCAGGAGCTGATCGCCTATTTCTTCACCAACAATGCCAAGACGGTGCTGCCGATCGTCGAGGGCGTCGTCGACATCTTCGGCAACCGCACGCCGCGCAACAACATCTTCACCGCGCTGGTGTGCTGCCTCGTGATCGGCCTGCTGTGGCTCTTGGTGAACCGCACCCGGACCGGCAAGGCGGTGCTGGCGGCCTCGATGAACCCGCGCGGCGTCACCTTGCTCGGGCTCGAGCTGACCCAGATCTACATCGTGGTGTGGGGCATCTACGGCATCCTGGCCGGCATCGCCGGCGTGCTGCTCGGCATGTTCTTAGGCGTCAGCTCCTACAGCGTCGGGCCGCTGACCGCGAGCGCGTTCTCGATCGTGGTGCTCGGCGGCCTCGGCAGCGTCTCGGGCTCGCTGATCGCGGCCTTCGTCGTCGGCTATCTCGAGACCATCACGGCCTACATGATCTCGCCGGCCTACCGCACCATTCCGGCGCTGCTGCTGCTGGTGTTCGTGATGTATATCCGGCCCCAGGGCCTATTGGGGAGGCGCTGAGATGACCAACTTCTTCACCTCGCGCCTGTTCTTCATCTCGCTGGTCTGCGTGGTGGTTGCCGCGACGCTGCCGCTTTATGTCTCCGGCTACATCCTCGGGCTGCTCACCGTCGCGTTCTATTTCGGCGTGTTCGCGATGGCCTGGGACCTCTTGTTCGGCTTCGCCGGCGAGGTCAATTTCGGGCCGACCTTCCTGATCGGCACCGGCGCCTACACCGCCGGGATCCTCAACAACCAGTTCGGCTGGTCGGTCTATGTCTGTATTCTGCTCGGCGCGCTGGCGTCGGTGGTTGCGGGCTTCGTGTTGGCGCTGCCGGCGCTGCGGGTGAGGGGACCGTATTTCGGCCTCACCACGCTGGTGGCGGTCTTGATGCTGCAGAATTTCATCGTGGTGTTTGCCGACCTGACCGGCGGCGAGATCGGTCTCACCATCCCCGATGTCATCACCATCAATGCCGGCGCCAATTACTGGATCGCGCTCGGCTTCATGACTGTGAGCGCCGCGATCCTGTACGGACTGTCGCAATCGCCCGTCGGCCTCGTGCTGCAGGCGAGCGGGCAGGACCCGGTGCAGGCCGGCGCGCTCGGCTTCAACATCGTCAAGCACAAGCTCGCGGCCTTCATCGTCAGCGCCTTTTTCTCGGGACTGTCGGGCGCGCTGCTGGTGTTCTACTTCGGCACCGCCTCGGTCGGCACCGTGGTCGACGTCGCGGTCGGCGTGAACGTGATCGTGTCCGCCGTGCTCGGTGGCCGGCGCACCGTGCTGGGCGCGGCGTTAGGTGCGATCTTCCTGATCGTCGCCGGCGAATTCCTGCGTCCGACCGGCGAACTCGCAACCTTCATCGTCTCGGCGGTGGCGCTGCTCGTCGTGCTGTTCTTCCCCGGCGGTTTCCTCGGAGCGGCCCTGTCACGCGAGGCGCGCTCCTAAATGGATCAGACTGTGACCACTACTCCGACACTCGCAGTTCGCGGCCTGACCAAGCGGTTCGGCGGCCTGACCGCGGTGAAGAATCTGAGCTTCGAGCTGCGCCCCGGCGAGATCCTCGGCCTGATCGGACCGAACGGCTCGGGCAAGTCGACCGCGATGAAGAGCGTGATGGGCATCGAGCGCCCGACCGCGGGCGAGGTGCTGTTCGACGGCGAGAACGTGGCCGGGCTGCCTGCGCACAAGATCGCGCGCAAGGGCTTTGGCATGGTGTTCCAGCACTCGCGGCCGCTGAACCGGCAGACCGTGCTCGAGAACATCATGGTCGCGCTATTGCCCGACAGCCTGTTCATGCTGTTTCCCGACAAGGCGCTGACCGAACGCGCCAGGTGGATCGCCGAACGTGTCGGCCTGGGGGCGGTGATGGATCGCCGCCCGCCGACATTACCGTTCGCCGATTTGCGCCGGCTTGAGCTGGCGAAGGCGATCGCGCGCGACCCGAAGGTGGTGCTGGTCGACGAGCCGTTTGCCGGGCTGACCAGCGCCGAGGTCGGGGTGTTCTCGCAGTTGATCCGCAGCTTCCGCGACGAGGGACGCGCGGTGATGCTGGTCGACCACAACGTCAAGAGCGTCGCCGCGCTGGTCGATCGCGTGCTCGCGATGTATCTCGGCGAGGAGATCACGACCGGCCGCGCCGAGGATGTGATGAAAAACGAGACCGTGCGGCGGGTCTATCTCGGCGGCGCGATCGAGACCCATGCGCGGCCCGAGACCTCGTTCAAGGACAAGGTGCCGCTGCTGCAGGTCGAGAACGTCAGCGTGCATTACGGCAAGGCGCAGGCGCTGGAGAACGTCTCGATCCACGTCCATGAGGGCGAGTTCGTCTCGATCGTCGGGCTGAACGGCGCCGGCAAGACCACGCTGTTCAATACCATCTCGGGCTTCCTGCCCTATACCGGCGAGATCCTGCGCGGCGGGCAGCAGCTGCGCGGAACGGGACCTGCCAAGATCGCCCGCTCGGGCCTCGTGCAGTGCCCGGAATCGCGCGAATTGTTCGGCGAGATGACGGTGCGGGAAAACCTTGATCTCGGCGGCCAGCATCTCGACGACGCAGCGCGGGCGAAGCAGCTGGCCTGGCTGTTCGAACTGTTCCCGATCCTGAAGGAGCGTCAGGGCCAGATGGCGCAGACGCTGTCCGGCGGCGAGCAGCAGATGCTGGCGATCGGCCGCGCGCTGATGATGCAGCCGCAGATCCTCATCCTCGACGAGCCGACGCTCGGCCTCGCGCCGGTCATCCTCGAACTGCTGTCGAAGGCGCTGGAGAAGCTGCGCCAGACCACCAAGATCACGGTGCTGCTCGGCGAGCAGAACGTGACCTTCGCGCTTCCGCATGCCGACCGCGTCTATGTGCTGGAGCACGCGCGGATCGTCTGGGAAGGCGATCCGGGCCGCTTCGCCGCGGAGGCCGGCAAGGACTTTCTCTGACGCTCATAGTTTGAAGAATAACAAAAGCAAGGGAGATCATGATGCCAGCATATTCAACCACCACCCGCGTGAGCCTGTTGGCCTCGGCGCTCGCGCTGTGCCTCGCGGCGCCGGCCTATGCGCAATCCAAGGACCCGATCAAGATCGGAATCATCGCCGAGGTGCAGTCGATCGCGGGCGCGGCAACTCCGGGCGGCGCGCAGATCGCGGCCGACGAGATCAACGCCAAGGGCGGCGTGATGGGCCGCAAGATCGAGATCGTCACCTACGACAACAAGAGCTCGTCGGCCGATTCCGTACGCGCGTTCCAGCGCGCGGTGAGCGAGGACAAGGTCTCGGCCGTGATCGCGAGCTACATCAGCGAGGTCGTGCTGGCGCTGGAGCCGTGGGCCTCGCGGCTGAAGATGCCCTTGATCACGCCCGGCGCCGCCTCGAACGAGATCACCAAGGCGGTTCACAACGACTATGAGAAGAACAAGTACACCTTCCACGGTTACCTGACCTCGGCCGCGCAGGCGCAACTCGTCTGCGACGCGGCCAAGGAGCTGCTGGTCGACCAGCTCAAGTTCAAGTCGGTGGCGATCATGAGCGAGGACGCGGCCTGGACCAAGCCGCTCGACATCGGCTACGAGGTCTGCCTGCCCAAGGCCGGCCTGAAGGTCGTCGAGCACATCCGCTTCTCGCCCGACACCACGGACTTCACGCCGATCTTCAACAAGATGGAAGCTGCCAAGCCCGACGTGATCGTCACCGGCATCTCCCATGTCGGCGTGCAGCCGACGGTGCAGTGGAAGAACCAGCAGGTGCCGATCCCGATGTTCGGCATCAGCGCGCAGGCGCTGAGCCCGACGTTCTGGGGCGACACCAACGGCGCGGCCGAAGGCGTGCCGTCGCTCGCGGTGGCGACGCCCGACGTCGCGGTGACGCCAAAGACAAAACCGTTCGCGGCAGCATTCAAGGCCAGGTTCGGCACGCCGCCGGCCTATACCGGCTACACCGCCTATGACGAGGTCTACATCATTGCGGAAGCGATCCAGCGCGCCGGCTCGACCGATCCGGACAAGATGGTCACCGAGCTCGAGAAGACCGACTTCGACGGCACGATCGGCAAGATCCAGTTCTACGGCAAGAACGACGAGTTCACCCACGGCATCAAGTCCGGCCCGGGTGCCGTCACCGGCCTCGTGTTCCAGTGGCAGGGCGGCAAGCAGATCACGGTCTGGCCGAAGGCGATCGCGGAAGGGAAGCTGAAGTTTCCGGATTTTGTGAAGCTGTCGCAGTAACAGACTGCTTGCCGTCATTGCGAGCGAAGCGAAGCAATCCATGATTCCACTCGGGGATAGATGGATTGCTTCGTCGCTTCGCTCCTCGCAATGACGGCGAAGAGGGGGCGAGACGAGCCAACTACTATTTCCGCGTCGGCGGTGCCGTCTGGATCGTCGGCGCCGCGGCCGCAAGCAGGGCGGCGCGATCGCCGTTGCGCGGCGGGTAGATGCGCTGCTGGTTGATGGTCTGCTTGGTGAGCTTGGCGGCGGCGCCGGTGGTGTGCACCTCGCGGTCCCAGCCGGTGGTGTAGAGCGCGCCCCAGGCGCCGAGATCGAGCACCGTCACATACCAGTCGATATTGAGCGGCAGGAGTTTTTCGCCGAACAGGTCCGCGACCACATTGTGGCCGGCAAACCGGCCCATCGGCCGTGCGAACTGGCACGACATCACGGTCGGATGCTCGCCATCGATCAGGCAGGCGGCAACGTCGCCGGCGGCGAATACGCCATTGAGGCCCTCGGCGCGCATGCAATGGTCGACCGGGATGCGGCCGAGCGCGTCGCGCTTCACCGGCAGCATTGCGGCGAGGGGGCTCGCGCGCATGCCGCCGCACCACACCACGGTCGCGGCCGGAATGATCTCGCCGCTATCAAGCGTGATGCTGTCGGCGCCGACGGCGCTGACCCTGACGTTCAGCCGCGTCTCGACGCCGAGCCCGGCCAGCGCTTCATTGATGACGGGGCGGCCATGCGCGCCGAACGTCGCGCCGACCACCGGATTGGGATCGATCAGGATGACGCGGTGATCGCCGGCGATGCCGGCGTGCGCGAGCTTGGCCGGCATCTCGGCCGCGACCTCAATCCCGGTGAAGCCGGCGCCAACGACCGCCACCGTCGCGCGGGCCGGCGAGGGCGGCTGCCTGCCGAGCGCGGCAAGATGCGTGTTGAGGCGTGTGGCTGCTTCGAAGGTGTCGACATCGAAGCCGAGTGCGGCAAGGCCTGATATCGCGGGGCGGACCAGCTCGCTGCCGGTCGTCAGCACCAGCCGGTCGTAGGTCAGCGTGTCCGCGCCGGAGCCTGTCTTGACGACGACCTCGCGCTTGGCCGGATCGATCGCCGTGACGTCAGCCACCCTATGCCTGACGCCGACCGGATCGAGCAGGTCCTTGAGCGGTAGCGCGACGTCGCCGAGATCGACCTCGTAATTGCGCACCCGGATGTTGTGATAGGCGTTGCGATCGACGACGAGAATCTCGGTGTCCGCTGCCCGCGCGCCGATCTCGTCGCGCTTGCGGGCCGCACCAAGCGCCGCCCACAGACCGGCAAAGCCGGCACCCAGCACCAGGATGCGCGCCATCTCTCCCTCCGATCCTTTGTCGGAGGGAGCTTGCCCGTGCAGGCGAGGTCAAATCAAGTGGGTGAGGGGCGTGTGAGGTGCCCTCACGTCCCCGGCCGCGACACCTCGGTCTCCTTGCTGGTGATGAATTCCAGCAGCACCGGCACGCCTTCCCTCGTCTTCTGGATGCCGCGCTTGATCGCGGGGATGATATCTTCGGGCTTGGTCACCCGCTCGCCGTAGCCGCCGAAGGCGCGGGCCATCGCGGCGTAGTCGCCGGAGATATCGGTCGAGCGGTATTTCTCGGTCGAGATCGGCATCACCTTCAGTTCGATCGCCATCGAGAAATTGTTGAGCAGGATCGACATGATCGGAATCCGCTCGCGCACCGCGGTCTCGAAATCCATCCCCGTGAAGCCGATCGCGGCGTCGCCCCAGACATTGATGCAGAGCTTGTCCGGTTTTGCCAGCTTGGCGCCCATCGCGAGGCCGAGACCGTAGCCGAGCTGCGTGGTCTTGCCCCAGCCGATATAGGACAGCGGCTCGACCGACTTCCAGAACGGCGAGAGTTGATCGCGCGGGCTGCCGGCGTCGTGGGTGATGATGGTATTGTGGATGTCGACGGTGTGCTGCAGGTCCCACAACACGCGGTAGGGATTGAGCGGCGCATCGTTATGCGTCAGCTTCGGCATCCACTTGGCGAGCCATTCCTTGTGGGAGGCGGCGATCTCCTCCGCGACCGCGCCGGCGTTGCGGTCCGAGGTCACGGTCTTGCCGATCTCCTCCAACAGCGCGTCGAGCACGAGGCCGGCGTCGCCGACGAGCCCGATTGTGGCCTCGACATCCTTGTTGAGGTGGTTCGGATCGAGCGTCGAATGGATGATGGTCTTGCCCTTCGGCATCGCGATGCCGAACGAGGTTTCGGTGAAGGAGCAACCGATGCCGAAGATCACGTCGGCTTCGGCGAGGAATTTCGGCACCGCGCGCGGCACGGCAAGGCCGCCGGAGCCGAGCGACAGCCGATGGGTCTCCGGGAATGACGACTTGCCGCCGAGGCTCGTGGCGACCGGGATCGCAAGCCGCTCCGCGAGGCGCTTCAGCTGCGGCCAGGCTTTCGCATAGTGGACACCCTGGCCGGCATAGATCACCGGACGCTTGGCGTTGACGAGCAGGGCTGCGGCTTCTTTCACATGAATGGGATCGGCGCCGTAGCGGGTGCGCAGCACCGGCGTGTAGTTCAGGGGCTCCGGCACCTCCTCGTTCCACATGTCGGCGGGGATCTCGACGATCACAGGCCCGCCGCGGCCGTTCTTCAATTTGGTGAAGGCGCGGCGGAAGATGTTGCAGACCTCAGCGGCGATGTTGATCGGCTCTGCGGATTTCGAGAACGCCTTCATCGCCTGGCTGGAATTGAAGTTCGGATCGATGTTGGCAAGCCGGCGCGCATAACCCATCGGCAGCACCAGGACGGGTACGGATTCGCCGTAGCACTGCGCGACGCCGCCCATCGCGTTCTCGGCGCCCGGGCCGTGCTGCATGCAGAACGCGCCGATCTTCTCGCCCGAGGTGACGCGGGAGATCGCGTCCGCCATGTGCACGCCGATGCGCTCCTGGCGCACCATCACGGGGCGGATGTCGGCGCTGGCGGCGTATTCGATCAGATGGTTGACCGGGTAGCCCGTGAGGATCTCGATCCCCTCGCGCTTCATGATTTCCGCGATCGCGGTGCCGAGCTTCATGACGCTCACTCCCTTTGGATGCGGCCGGTTCGTTCCGGCCTCGTTGTCGTCCTGTCCGATAAAGGAACAGGATTCCGCCGCGAGGGTAAAGCGCCGCCGGGGCCGGATCGGGTAGTCCTGATATGCGTTTACGCCAATCGCGGCTTGCCGCCTCGCGGGGCGAGGTCAGGGTGCAGGCAGAACTAGCAGCGAGTTTCTCTGCAACCTTTAAGCGATCGTTCATCGTGTCCATCAATGGGCCGTCAACCAATGTGGCCTAGTTTTGCTGGAATATTACTACGGCGCGGGAGAAAAAGCCGCGGGCGTCGGACAGGAGCTTTTTCATGCGCGCGTTGGTTGCAAGATTTCTGCGCGATGACGTCGGGGCTACGGCGATCGAATACGCCATCATTGCCGGCGGCATCAGCATCGTGATCGTCGCCGGCGTCAGAGGCATCGGCACCACTGTGAGCGGCCAGTTCACTGCCGTCAGTTCGGCATTCAAGTAATCGCCGCCGGACACGCTTCACACCTTCTGCTTCAGTCGCCTCCGCCGTCTCCATTTAGCGCGCGAGCATCGCGATGCGAGCGAACATCAGCCAGCTGGCACCTCGTTCTCCCGCATTGATCAGATGCTCAACCGGAACTGCCAGCGCGCTTCCAGCCGGGCGTCTTCCGATCGTTTCATGATGTAGCCGGCGGCCTGCGGCAGCGCCGTGACCTCAACCCGCTTTCTTCCTCGCCGCGGTGCCTTGCGCACGCGCGGGCTTCTCGGCCTTCTTCGGCTCGGGCTTGACGGTTTCCTTGGGCTCGCGCTTGCCGCTGCCCGAGATCGGCAGCAGCATCTCGCGCTGGCCCTCGATGCGCTTCTTCGGCTTCTTGCCCTTCGCCGCCTTTGCCTCGGCCTTGGCCGGAGCGGCCTGCTTCTCGTTGGCGAGGCTCTTCTTCAGCGCGTCCATCAGGTTGATGACATTGCCGCCGGCCTTCGCCGCGGGCTTGGCGATCTTGATGCCGTTGCGCTTCTGGTTGATCAGGTCGATCAGCGCCTGCTCGTAGCGATCCTCGAACTCCTCCGGATCGAACTCGCCGGACTTCTGCTCGACGATGTGCTTGGCGAGATCGAGCATATCCTTGGTGATCTTCACATCCTGGATGTCGTCGAAATATTCCTTCTCGCTGCGCACCTCATAGGGGTAGCGCAACAGCGTGCCCATCAGCCCGTTGTCGAGCGGCTCGAGCGCGATGATGTGCTCGCGGTTGGTCAGCACGACGCGGCCGATCGCGACCTTGTCCATGCTGCGGATGGTCTCGCGGATCACCGCGAAGGCGTCGTGGCCGACCTTGCCGTCGGGAACGAGATAATAGGGGCGGATCAGATAGCGGCTGTCGATCTCGCTGCGCGGCACGAATTCGTCGATCTCGATGGTGCGGGTCGAATCCAGCGCGATGTCGTCGAGCTCTTCCTTGGTGACCTCGATATAGGTGTCGGTGTCGACCTTGTAGCCCTTCATGATGTCATCGGCGGAGACTTCCTCACCGGTCTCCGCGTCGACCTTGGCGTATTTGATCCGGTGGCCGGTCTTGCGGTTGATCTGGTTGAAGGAGACCTTCTCGGTATCCGACGTCGCCGGGTACAGGGCAACCGGACAAGTCACGAGCGAAAGGCGCAAAAAGCCCTTCCAGTTGGCGCGGGGGGCCATAGGGAAAACTCCGATTACGCAACCGACGGAACGGTCAAGGATAACACCGGGAACCCCGGTTTGAAACAACGCGGCCCGGTGAATCTGGCAACGGCGTTAACCGTGGCCCAAGCCTGCGCCCGTTTGACGCGGCGGTGGCGTGGTCGTTGGACAGCCGTCAAGCCGCGCGGAACATCACCCCGGATCACGCGTTGGCCCTCCGAAGGGGAGCGGCAATCGCCGGAATTTCAGGCACTTAAGCAACGAGGTCGCCATGGCAACGGAACGACACGGTCAGATCACAGAAACCCCGACCGAGGCGCGCCAGGCCGAGCCCGGACCATCGGTTCTCGCGCTGCTCACGGCCTCCACAGGGCTCGCAGTCTTGATCCTCGGAATTATCTGGTTCGCCTTTTTCCGGGTGTGACGCTGCGACCGCGGTCTCCCGCATGCGAGGTCCTGATTGTTAAACTGAAATACAAGCAGAGCAGGCCGCCACGCGCTTGCGGGGTGTGCGGTCGATCACGCCTGCATCCCGCCACGGCCGTCGCGCGTGCGGTCGCATGTCATTCTCGGGCTCGACGATCGGTTTGACGCGCGAAGCGCATCCGCGGCGCAGATCGCGATATCACGCAACTGAAAATTCCGGCGCGCGGACTGCTGAGGTCGCGGGAGCCGATCGCTGAGCATGTCACGCGGAATTTTCTTGAGCCAAGACTTTGTCGGCCAGGACTTTGTCAGCCAGGACGTGAGCCAGGAATCGTCTTCGTCGGCCCGGGCCTTCACGAGATTTTGCAGCTGAGATCCGTGACGTGCGAAGCGAATTGCTGCCGTGACGCGTCATGAGATCATCGAAATTGCCTGCTAGCTGATTTGAATCAGATGCGTCTTGAGCTTGAGATGTTCTATCCGCAAGAAGAAAAAAACTCGCTGTTGGCGCGCCTCAAGGAGAAAAGCGTTTCAGGTGCGTTCGTCGGACTGACGCTGCTGGCGATGGCAGGGTGGATTTATCTGCTCAGCTCGATGTTCCTGAAATTCATGCTGTGGTGGTTCTCCTGAGGCGCCTCGCGCACGAGAACAACCGATGTGGGCGCCGGGTCATTGTTGCGCCGTTCGATTGCACAAAAATTCCAGCGGCTGAACATTCTTTCGGCGCGCGCAATCATGATGTCGTCACAACTCCGAATGTTAATAACATCTGGTCTAACATGGACGAATGTGATGCTTTCTTCTGCTCTCATCCTTGCGGCGGCATTCGTCGCCGGCTTCTTCTCCGGTTTCGCCGCGCGCGCGTGGCGATCGCGCAAGCGCCGCGCGCAATATCGGATCTATGCGCCGTATGCGGCGCCGCCAGCCGCCAAATCGGCGAGGCGGGAACAGCCGGTCACCGCATTCGGCCACATGCGCCGCGCGTTCTAGCGGGCTAGCTCGGCAGAGGTAGCGCGACAGTGGCGTGAGTTGGGGTTGGCGGGCGACATGCAATCGGTCATCCTGTCTTCGTTGCGACAGCCGGACTGGGTTCGCGTGCCGGCGGGGTGTTGCCGTTGGCCCGCGCATCGTGAGGGAACTTGCAGGTATGAGTGATCTCAGAGGGCATTCGCCAAGGCGGTATGTCGTCGATGTCAGTGGACGGCGCGTGCTGGTCGGTCTCACGCTTGAAGAGACGTCGGAATTCGAAGGACTGGACGCCTCCCTGCCGGTGCTGGGCGGGGAAGCCCACGGCGCCGAGTTGATGCCGTCAGCCGTCGAGGGACGGTGGGTCGAGCTCTATGACAAGCACGACAAGGCTTGGATCAAGTGGAAGGCCGACCTGAGGGCCGGGCAACAGGATAATTCACTCTTTTTTAACTAAGACCGGGCGATTTTGAGTGATATTGCCTGAGTGGGCCCGAACCGGATACTGACAGATGTTTCAGCTGTTTCTGCGGGCTCGCGCGCATGACCTGATCAGGTCGCGGCGGAGCGAGGAAGGTTTCAAGGCACGCTCGGCCGAGCGCGATGCCGAGACCGATCGCGCCCGGATCGGATCGATCATGGCCGCGATCGAGGCCGCGTTACAGGCGGCCGAAAGCGAGCAATCCGGCCTTGGCCGCCGTGTCGACGATGTTCTGGCCCGCGCGGCGGTGACGCTGGGCAACGGCACCGACGAGTATCTGGAACGCGAGGCGCTTGACAGCTATCATCAAGACCTGTTTGACGCCGAGATCTCCAACGGCCAGCGTCGGCTGAAGGAATTGGCGACCGAGATTGCGCACTTCAAGTTCATGAAGGCCGCGGTACTGAGCCGCTTTCCGGACTACAAACCTCCGGCGGCCAGCAACTGACGCGCCCCGTGGCCGCAACGCGAAGCCAGAAGCTGCGGCCCGCGTCTGACGGCGTATGCGGCCTGGTCCGGCGCAAGGCGAAAGGCACAGGCGAAACGTGGTGATCGCAGGCAACCTACTCGTCACGGGCTGTGCCGGCTTTATCGGCTTCCATCTGGCGGAGCATTTGCTGCGGGCAGGGCAGCCGGTCATCGGCATCGACAATCTGAACCAGTATTACGATCCGGCGCTCAAGCACGCGCGGCTCGATCTGCTCAAGCAGCACCGTGGCTTCACCTTCCTGGAACTCGACCTCGCCGACCGCGCCGGCATGAAAGCGCTGTTCGAGCGCTATCGCTTCGAGGTCGTGGTGCATCTCGCTGCCCAGGCCGGCGTGCGCTACTCCCTGCAGAACCCGCAGGCCTACGTGGATTCCAATCTGGAGGGCTTCGTCAACGTCCTCGAGGGCTGTCGGCATACTGCGTGCCGGCATCTGCTGTTTGCGTCGTCATCGTCGGTCTATGGCGCCAATACCAAGCTGCCGTTCTCGGTCCACGACAACGTCGATCATCCGGTCAGCCTGTACGCGGCTACCAAGAAGGCCAACGAGCTGCTCGCCCATTCCTACAGCCACCTCTATCGCATCCCGACGACGGGGCTGCGGTTCTTCACCGTATATGGGACGTGGTATCGGCCGGACATGGCGCTCTATGCGTTCGCGGACGCGATCACCAAGGGGAAGCCGATCCAGTTGTTCAACAACGGCAACATGCGGCGCGACTTCACCTATGTCGATGACGTCGTCGAGGCGATGGTGCGGCTGATCGGCCGCGCGCCCGAGGGTGACGTCAACTGGTCGGGCGTGCATCCCGATCCGGGTTCGAGCAAGGCGCCTTGGCGCGTCTACAATATCGGCAACTCCAGGCCGGAAGAACTAATGCATGTGGTCGCGCTGCTCGAGCAGGGCTTCGGCCGGCCGGCTGAAAAGCAGTTGTTGCCAATGCAACCTGGGGATGTCCTGGAGACCTCAGCCGATGTCTCCGATCTGGAGCGTGAAATCGGCTTTCGGCCGCAGACGCGGATCGAGGACGGCATTGCCAGATTCGTCGCCTGGTATCGGGCTTATCACAACGTCGATCGGACGTAGTGCGCTCGTTAGCGAATTCCGGCTCGAGAAAAACCTGACTCGGCGTGGAACGGAGTGCGGCACTGAGAGTTATCAGTGGTTTTGCGTTCGCGTCAGCCATGATCATCGTGTCCAGTGCAATCGTTCCGGCGAACGCGATCGACGCCCAGGTCGCACGCGCCTGCGATGCCTTGGTCGCGAGGGCGTTTCCGCCGCGAGAGCCCGGCAATCCTGCCACCGGCAGCGCGAGGGGCGGGGCGAGGGATCAGCGCGACTATTTCAACACATGCGTCGCCAATGGCGGCAAGATGGGCGACGACGCGCCTCCCAAATCGAAATAGCACACGATCGCGACGCGCGTTGCGAATTAGCGATGCTTATGGCGGTTGGTCGAATCCGCTGCTGTCCGCCGTGGCAATCGTTCAAGCGCATGTGAGAACGTGAAGGCATTTCGCTGCCTCTGCTGAAGCCGAAATGCCTCATTACCGCTCATTTCGAATTCGAATAGCATTGTCGCATTCGGCCAGGTCGAGGTGGATATCTTACATGATCGAATGTGTGGCGTTGATTCCCTCCGCCGCATCGCAGGGCGGATCAGAATGCTCAGATCCGCGGGCTCGATATCCGAAACGGATCGAAATATTCTGCGATCAATGCAGACGACGCGGTGTCGGTTCGCTCATCCATGCTGTTCAGTTCAACCTGTTATGCGCGGCGAAAAAACTGATTGATCGAAAGCAGCAGATTTAGTGTGTGCACGCCGTGTTTGGTGGAATATCTGGTTCGAGGCTGGAACACCTCATCACGTCCCGAGCGATTGGCGCGGCGACATTGTGATAGCCAGCAGGCGTGTCGCCGGTTTCGACGGCGATCGCTGCGATCAACGATCGTCAAATGATTTCATGCTCTTGCTCGCGCCTCATGGTCAGTGCCGGCTGCGCTCTTTGGCAGCGCGCCGCGTCGCTGCCGCCGACATCCCATCGCGACGACACATATAAGGCCATCGATCGAACGTTTCGCGATCAGGTTGTGGAACCTGATTGAGAAAATTTAGCGCGGAGCCACGTTCGTCGCAAACCTGCCCCATTAACCGCATTCCATATGTGTGATCTAACTCTGTCATCGAAACTTCAATCACATCGCTCATACCCTTAACCGCAGAGCGAGGGCGCGCCATGAAGCAGCACAAAGTTCAACATTCGCATCAGCCAATCGAAGAGGCGTTGCTCGCGACCAATCAATCGCTGCGCAACGAAGTCGTTGCTCTGATGCTTGATATCGCAGCGTTGCGTGAAATCCACGAGCGTCCAGGCGCGTCTCGTTCGTTCGGCATGTCGCGTGAGCAGAACGCCCCGCGCGTCGCATTGCGCCGGGTTCACCACAGCTAAAGTCCATCAGCCTATTTCTCACCGAGCAGGATTTGCGGCCACATCCAAGCCAGTCCGGCGAGGATGTCGGCGCCTTCTGCTATGGACAATTCAATGTTAAATTGAATGTTGTCCGGCCCGATCCTCGTTTGGGCGAGCCGGCTCGATCTGGCGGATGTTTGCCGTGGAACAATTTTGTCGGAGTGAGGGCAGGCAGTCAGTGCTCTTGCCGCACCGGCTTGTGCGCCACGACGTAGGACAGCCGCTCGCGCAGGATCCACGTCTGCAACACCAGCTCGACGGCGGTGTGCCGGAGCTCGGAATTCTCCGCGACGAGGCGTTCCAAGGCCTCGGTCGCCTCGCTGGACGCGGATTGCTTCCCCTCGAAGACCTTGAGACGCGCCATAGTGTCGATCCTCGTGAAATGCGTCGATCAGAGGCTGGCTCTGACAAGCGTCAGCACAGAGTAGTTCGCGGATTGTCGGGCGGTCGTGGTTCCGCCTGATGGCCTCGGGTGGGAAAGCGCCTAATTGATAATTCGCGGATCGCGCTATGAGTGTTAGGTTTCCTGAAAATGATCCTCAAATATGTTGAAACTCTCATGAGACCTAATGTCTTAGTAACTACCGCTGCGCGTGCGTGCCCGCAAGCTGCCGGACGCGAAGGTCGCGGGATTAATTTGTTAGAATGTTGTGAAACTCTCGTTTGACCGGCGGCGTAGATATCGCGGAGAGGCATGGTGCACTCACAATCTGTCGCAGGACCGATTGGATGTTCTCATTTGCTTCTCATCCGGGAATGCAAACGGTGCGCCAATTCAATTGTCATACGTAGAAAGTCGTATAACTTTTTCTGTGATGGCGTCTTACGACGGGAATATTGCTCATATATTCCGGTAAACACCTTGCAGCTTCGGTGTTTCTTCGCACAATGCGGCGCTGCCTACGGCAAGTTCGAGGCTCCCGAAGGCCCCCCGGGAAATCCTCAATTTGAATTTCCTGTTGCATTTACATAGCTTATAGGCCATGCGATGATTGCTAATCTAGGGGGCAATGAGATGACCAATGAGGCGTCATTCAACTGACGAGATCAGTTCCAAGGTCAAACAAGCCGAGGAACTCATGGCGCGGGGGCAGTCACAAGCCCAGGCGTGCAAGGTGCTGGGCGTTAGCGTGATGACATTTCACCGCTGGCGCAAGCAGGAGGCTGCACGCGGCCATCACCCGAATGGTACTGTGACCGAGCTTGCCGCTCGTTCCGATGATCGAGATGGTATTCCCCACGTCCACAACCGTATTGACGAATTGCGGCTGGAAAATGAACGGCTGCGTCGGATTGTGACCGACCTGCTGCTCGAGAAAATGAAGATCGAGGAGAAGCTTGCGCTCAGGTCGAGCGGCGGGAACGGTTTGCCCCGCCGTGGTGAAGTCCAGAGCTGACGTAAGCCGATCCGCTAATGGATACGCGAGGGCCTGGGAGCCAGCAGCAGCTGGTCGCTCAGATGCGCTTTCTCTGATCTTGCGCGCAGCTCCTCGAGGATTGGACGTAGCCTCGCCTGCGCGAGGTCCAGACCTTTGACGATGTCCTGATTCGGCATTTCGGCCGGAAAACGGGCCGAACGCAGCTTTGTTTCGACCGCCTTGACCAGCAACTCGACGTCGTCGCGGTGCTGGCCGGCGACCAGTTCGGCGCCCATCAGGCGGATGAGATGGAGGAGGGCCAACAGCGCGGCCTCGGTTTCGCCAGCCGATGAACTCATTGAAGCTCTCTGCCTGATCTTGCCGGCAGGTCTTGCGAGCTCACGACCTGCCTGATATTAAACATGTGAATTGTTAACACGAATGTTAATTCCCGATGACGGACCTTTCGGACGCTCGAATAGCGAAGGTACCGGTTAGCTTCGGCGCCTTCTCGTTGGCTTTTGCCTCGCTCGAGGCGTTTGCTGTCGTCTTCGAGATGATCATCGTCGTGCTGTCCAGCATCATCGGCGGCGCGGCCTATCACCTGTTTTACTACCACACGGTTTATAGCAACAGCTTCGAGGGTTTTCTAGGGATCGGGGTCCTCGCCGCCATCCTTCACATGTTCGTGGCGAAGTCGCAGGGCCTCTACAATGCGCAGGTGCTGGCCGGTCTCGACCGTCGCTGGAGCAGCCTGCTCGGCGGGTGGCTGCTGGTGGTCCTGCTGATGACCCTGATCATCTTCCTTCTGAAGGTTGGCTCCGGCGTCTCGCGCGGGTCGGTGATGTCGTTTGGCGTGATCGGCGGCCTTGGGCTGGTGGCCGGACGGATGCTGCTGCAGGCGCCGCTGCAACGTGCGATCGACCGCGGCATGCTGGCGACGCGCCGCGCGGTCGTGGTCGGGATGGCGGACGAATTGTCCCGGGTGCGGCAATCGAGCCTGCTGCGCGATTTCGGCCTCAGCGAGGTGCGACGGATCCAGTTGTCCGGCCTGTCCGACAACGCGGGCGATCGCGCCGCCGTCGCGTCAGCCATTCGCGCGGCTCGGGAGTGCGGCGCCGACGAGATCATCCTGGCGATGCCCTGGCAGCAGGAACCGCGCATCCAGTTCGTGTGCGATCAGCTGCGGGCGTCACCACTGCCGGTGCGGCTTCTGCCGGATCGGACGGCGGAGCGGTTCCTGGCGCTGCGGATGGTGGCGTCTGGCCCGATACCGACGCTGGAAATGCAGCGCGCGCCGCTGACCTCGGTCGAGCGTGCCGGCAAGCGGCTGTTCGACATCGTGGCATCGAGTGGCCTTCTGGTGCTGTTCGCGCCGCTTTTGATCGGGACGGCGATTGCGATCAAGCTCGACTCCAGGGGGCCGGTCCTGTTCCGGCAGCGCCGCAACGGGTTCGACGGCAAGCAATTCACCATCCTCAAATTCCGCTCCATGCATGTGCTCGAGGACGGCGATGTCATCACGCAGGCTCGCGCGAACGATCCGCGGCTGACCGGGATCGGCGCCACGCTGCGCCGCCGCAGCATCGACGAGCTGCCGCAGCTGGTGAACGTGCTGCGCGGCGACATGTCGCTGGTCGGGCCGCGGCCGCATGCGCTGGCGCATGACGACAAATATTCGAAGCTGATCGCAAGCTATGCGCAGCGCCAGCACGTCAAGCCGGGCATCACCGGTCTCGCACAAGTGCAGGGACTGCGCGGCGCGACGCCCGCGATCGAGGACATGCAGCTGCGCGTCGCGCACGACCTCATCTACATCAAGAGCTGGAGCTTCGTGCTCGACCTGCGCATCCTGTTGCGCACCGTCGGCGCCGTGCTGCGGCACAAGGGAATCTAGCGGGTCGGGCATCCGACGGCTGTCCGCGTGCCGGCGCGTGCTACTCCGGAATGCTCTGGCCGACGTCCTTGAATTCCGCCTCGATCATGCGCCGGTTGGCATCGGTCGCCACGCGATAGGCTTGGCCGAGCGCGCCCTTCAGCTCAGGCGCACGGGTGAGGATCAGGCGGATCTGCCGTTGTAGCAGATCGACCAGCTCCACATCGCGCGTGGTGTCGACCTGCGCCAGCAGGATCAGGCGCGGCGCGATCAGGTCGCTGCGGTTGAAGCCGGTGTAGTAGGACATCTTCAGCGCCTTCGATGCGGTCGGGTTCAGCCAGTCGAACCGCCCGGTCGCCGAGGCGAGGCCGAACCAGCCGCCGGCGTCCATCGGCGAGAGCCGAAGCGCGCGGGTGAAGGCGGCTTCGGCCGCCTCGGGCGAGGTCTGCAACTCGCTCCAGCCGTCGGCGAGCCACAGCTCGCTCCTGACCACGCCGACATCGGCGGCGAGCCAGGGTTTGCCGCGCAATGCATCGGCGGCCAGCCACCAGATCGACAACGCCAGCGTCGCGGCGCCGATCGCTGCCGCGGCCGGCACGAAGGCCGGCGACAGCTGGCGTGCGTGACGCCGGGGCGCGTCAGCCTTCGCATCAGCCATGGCGCGCTGCCCGGTTGCCGGTCATCAGCAGGGTTCGCCGCGCGTCCTCCAGCTTGACGCAGGTCAGGCGGCCCGTCGCATAGGCGCCGGTGTCGACATTGATGCGGTTGCGCAGCAGTTCGGCCTCGTGCACCGGCGTATGGCCGTGGACCACGACCTTGCCGAAATCATCTTCCGACACCAGGAAGTCGTCTCGGATCCAGAGCAGGTCCTCCTTGCGCTGTTGCTTCAGCGCGACCCCGGGCCTGACGCCGGCATGCACGAAGAAATAGCGGCCGCAGGAATAGGTGATCGGCAGCGAGCGCAGGAAGGCGAGATGGGCCGGCGGCATCTGGCGGACCAACTGTTGGGCGAGCGCCCTGCGTTCCGCGGCGTCGGGATTGAGCGAGGGCGTCAATCCATAGGACATCAGCGTCTGCAGGCCGCCGAATTGCCGCCATTGCGCGAGCATGTCGGGATTGACGAGAAACTCCAGCAGGCAAGCCTCGTGATTGCCGAGCAGGCAGACCAAACTGTGGGTCCGGCGGCGTTGATCGAGCATCGCGATCACATCGCGCGAATCCGGTCCGCGATCGATGTAGTCGCCAAGGAAGACCTGGATGGGCCGCGCCGGCCGGAACTTGCGGATATCGGCATCGATCCGTGCGCAGATCTCGTGCAGCAGGTCGGCGTGTCCGTGGATATCGCCGACGGCATAGATGCAGGTCTCGTCGCCCTCGTCATGTTCGAGGTCGCCGGTCTGGCCGACCATACGCCGGAGGAGGCTGCGCATCTGTGGTCTAGCCCGTCTTATTCATGATTGCCGGGCGGGGCAGCTGGAACATTTCCGGTCGGGGTGAAGGCGCGCGCGAACGCTTCGGCTTTTTCGCCGCTTTTCGACCCGACTTCGTGAACGCGTTGGAG